>DJDD01000019.1:385-18218 GCA_002430925.1 Flavobacteriales bacterium UBA5933 | reverse complement strand
CTCAGTTATTAGGTTATTAGTAATTAGACCTATTACTTAAAATTTATAACTCACAACTGATTACTTCTATTTGGTTTTTCTGTTTTTAAGTATTTCAGTTCTTCAGTTATTAGTAATTAAACATCTTACGTAAAACTCACAACTCATTACTTTTAATATGGTTGTTCAGTTTTTATGTGATTAAGTTCTTCAGTTCTTTGATTATTAGTAATTAAATGTATTATTACTCACAACTTAAAACTCACAACTCATTACTTTTAATATGGTTGTTCAGTTTTTATGTGTTTAAGTTCCTCAGTTATTAGGTTTTAGTAACTATACTTATTACTTAAAACTTAGAACTAATTACTTCTAATATGGTTGTTCAGTTTTTATGTGCTTAGTTTTTTAAGTTATTTAGTGATTAGGTTTAATAATTACACGTATTATTTAAAACTTATAACTCACAACTCATTACTTCTAATATGGTTGTTCAGTTTTTATGTGCTTAGTTTTTTAAGTTATTTAGTGATTAGGTTTAATAATTACACGTATTACTTAAGACTTAGAATTTATAACTCACAACTCATTACTTTTAATATGGTTTTTCAGTTTTTATGTGCTTAAGTTTTTAAGTTCTTCAGTTATTAGGTTATTAGTTTTTAGTAGTTAAACGTATTACGTAAAACTTATAACTCACAACTTAAAACTCATTACTCATTACTTGAAACTTCTAGTTTCTAATTTCTTACTTCGTAATTCGCAATAGGGATTGAAGTGGAAATCCTTTTCTAATTGGTCATTGAGGTTCTCGAAATGAATAATTAAAAAAGATTGCAACGGAAAGCCCGGCCCGAAGGGATTGGCCAACTAAAAATTATTTATGTTGCTTAATCATAAGCTTTTATAGTAAATATTTTATTCTTCAATATAATGTTATAAGAAATTTTGGTAAAGTTATTGCACTTGATTTATCATCGTATTTATATAAATCCAAAATTTAGAAACTATGAGATTAGAATTTAACAAAAAAACAATTCCTGAGATTTTAGCAGAGTTTGAAAATAAAAATACGTTTGAATGGCAGGAAAATATTTTTGAATTTTTGAAAAATTTCGAAAATGAAAGTGATACCATTGATTTTTTATATCAAAAAAATGATCAAATTTTTAAATCGATATATGGTAAAAAATTTGTGAATGATGTGTTTTTATCGATGAATAAATTTCTTAATTTAAATGAAGGTGATAAGGCTTTATTTGCACTATCTGCACTTGAGAATGAAGGAATGATTTTGTTGACGCAAGCTATTATAGGTAAGTTAGATTTATTTTGTATTGAATATGCAGAGGAAATTAAGATACCAGATACTGGAGTTGATCAAAATAAAATAGGATTTGTGATTGATTATGCAATTATTTTAGAAAAGCAACTTGAGAAATCTATTTCTTCACTCTCTAGAATAAACAAAATAGCTACAATTAATAACGATTCGGATTTATTTGAAAAGGTTGTTGATAAGGCTAATTTTTACTCTATAATTGCTGAAAATGGTTATCCTATTGGTATTAAAAGATTCAATCAGCTCGAATATACAGTGCTTGATAAAATTAATGTATTTGAGGATAAAATAGGTAATTTAATGATTAGTTCTGAATATAACCCTGAAGCTATTAATTCAAATAAAAGAGTTTTTATATTAGATAATAAATTCAAGTTTATAGCAAATAATGAAGCTAAAGTTGGTAAAGAAAATAAGGTTGTAAATTTCGATTTGATTGAGGAAAAATTGAATAAATATATAGATTTAAATTTTAGTGTTTTCGATTTTCCTGATAAAAATTCTGGAGTTAATGTTGTGACTTTGGTTATTGAAAGTAGGTTTGTGACAGAGCTTAATTTACCAGAACATACTTTGAAACCTCATGAAACACCTGAACAAATATTTTATATTGGAGAATTTCCTAAAAATAATGATAAATTATCCATTAGAAATGAACTAAAACAGTTGTTAATAAAGTCAAATAAATCTTAAAAAAAACAAAATAAAATCTTAAATTAACCTCTATTACCTTTGTTTTATTTTTAATGATTGTCGGATAGTTTTATAATTTTATTCTTTTACAAATTTTAATGAATTATTACTAATTCTAGCTATTTTGTAAATAGCAATAAGTCCAAAAATAATTATTGTAATTACATGTGCTATATAAAGTATAAGACCAAAATAGTCTCCTATAGCTCTACCATCAGTTTGATTTCCTCCTTTAGCAAGAAACACAGCAGAAAATGCTATAGACATAATGTATGGATAAGCAAGACCACCTGAAACAGGAAGTATCATACCGAAAGAACCTGCTATAAGTAAAAATAATCCTTCGGGAATACCAAAATTTTTAGTTTCAGGAAATGCAAATAAAACTACAAACGTCATTAAGAAATAGCATATCCAAAGAGCGCATGAATAAAAAATAAATAAGCCCTTTTTTTGTAGTTTAGAAATAGAAAGTATACCTTCCCATAAACCAAAAAGAAATAATTTTATTCGGTTGAATAATTTAGTTTTTATAATTTTTTTCCATAAAAATAAAGTGATTATTATGGCTATTATAAATAATGTAAATAGTATATAATATAATGTAAACGAACTTTCTGTATTGTTATTTGTTGTTTTTTCTTTTTGTCCTAATTCAATAAAATGAATAAAGGTTTGATAGTTAAAAATCAAAGTTAATCCAACAAATAAAAGTAAAAAGAAAAGATCAATTACTCTTTCTAAAACAACTGTCCCAAATGATTTTTCGAAAGGAACATTCTCCATTTTATAGAAACTAGTTGCCCTTGCAACTTCTCCACTTCTGGGAATGGTAAGATTCATAAAATAAGCAAAGGATATTGCCCAAAAACCTGAAGATGTTTTTGTATGATATCCCATGGGTTTTAGTAAAAGATTCCAACGAGTAGCACGTATCCAATATGATAGGATACTAAGAGCCATAGAAGCGAATATCCAAAAATAATTAGTTTCTTTAAGTACGCTTACAACTCGTTCAAAATCTATTTGCTTCACTGTTATGATGACAAAAAATACAGCTAACAATGAAGCAAAGATTAAGAAGAGAGATTGTTTAATTTTACTCTTCATTATTTTTTTAATTTTGTTTTAGTCTAAACGATTATTTTCGTTTGGAAAAACAATAGTAGGTTCGTAAGTTTTAGCTTCTTCGAAATCCATCATTGCATAGGTAATGATAATAACTGTATCACCTACTTGAACCTTACGTGCAGCAGGACCATTTAAACAAATTTCGCCACTTCCACGTTTACCTTTAATAATATATGTTTCAAATCGTTCACCATTTTCTTGCACAACAATTTGTACTTTTTGCCCAACAACCATATTTGCAGCATCAATCAAATCTTCATCAATTGTGATACTACCAATATAATTAAGTTTTGCATCTGTTACTTTTACTCTATGTATTTTAGAGTGAAATACTTCTACCATCATAATCTTACAAAGTTACTCCGAACTTCAAACTTTCAAAAGTTATTCTAATAAATTTATATTTATTTAAAATAGTTTATGTTATTAAAATTGGATATTATCAATTAAACGTACATCACCAGCATAAGCAACTATAAATCCTCTACTATTTTCTGTGTTCGAAAAACTATTTATAGGTAATAATGTTTTTTCATCTGTAATTTCGAAATATTCTAATTTAAAAGGAGAATTATTAAATGAATCGTCTACATATTTTTTGACTTCGTCAATATTTTTACCTTCATTTTTTAAGTTAACAGCGTCTGTTAATATTTTATATATAAAGGGAGCTTCATTAACTTGTTGATTGTTTAATCTAGCATTTCTTGAGCTAAGAGCTAAACCAGTTTCTGCTCTAAAAATAGGCATAGGAATAATATTTACATCTAAATTTTCCTGTTTAACCATTTCTTGGATGATACGAATTTGTTGAAAATCTTTTTCGCCAAAATAAGCATTAGTTGGAATAACTGCTCTGAATAGTTTCGCTACAATTGTGGCAACACCATCAAAATGGCCTGGCCTAGAAGCACCTTCCATCACTTTATCAATAGTTCCGAAATCATACTGTTTCGCAACTTCATTTTCCTCATATAAATCTTGTACAGTTGGCATGTAAACAAAGTCACATCCATTTTTGGTAAGAATTTCTATGTCTTTTTCCTCTGTTCGAGGGTATTTTGCTAAGTCATCAGCATTATTAAATTGTGTAGGATTAACAAAAACACTCACTATAGTGTAATCATTTTGTAGTTTAGAAGCTCTCACTAAAGACATATGTCCTTCATGTAAAGCACCCATAGTAGGAATAAATCCTATGGTTTTGTTTTGGTTTTTTAACTCGACAATAGTGGGAGTTAATTTTTCCTTTTCGTTAAATATAACCATGTCTAGAATTTGTTAAAAAAAAACTAATATGAAAGCAAAGCTACTATAAGCAAACAATATATCAACATTTTTTTGTAAATTTGTTCCTTATTATTTATTAGGAAAAGAGAGTATAAAATTATGGAAGGAAAGCGCATATTGTATGTAACAACAGAAATGGTACCTTACTTTCCTGAAAATCCGATGTCTTCCCAAGCATTAGATTTGCCAAAAATCATGCAGAGCAGCGGTGCGGATGTAAGAATCTTTATGCCAAGATTTGGGGCAATTAACGAAAGAAGACACCAATTACATGAAGTAATAAGACTTTCAGGGATGAATATGATTATTAATGATTTGGATCAACCATTAATCATTAAAGTAGCATCAGTTCCAGGAGAAAGATTACAAGTTTACTTTATTGACAATGAAGAATATTTTAAACGCAAAGAAATTTATGGAGAAAATGGAGGTCTGTTTTCTGATAATGATGAGCGTTCAATCTTTTTTGCAAAAGGCGTTTTAGAAACAGTAAAAAAATTAAATTGGAAACCAGATGTAGTTCATGTAATGGGCTGGATGTCAAGTTTGGTTCCATTGTATCTAAAAAAATATTATTCTGATGATCCATTCTTTCAAGATGCTAAAGTTGTAGTTTCTTTGTTTGATAATGCTTTTGAAGGAGAATTAGATAATCAATTGGTTCAAAAATTATCTTATGATAAAATTGAGTCTGATGTAAAGAAATTTTTAGAAAAACCAACACATTTAGGAATGATTCAATCTTCATTAGAGTATGCTGATGCTATAGCTAAAGGAGAAGAAATAATTCCAGAAGATGTAAAAAACTACTTAGAACAACAAAATATCCCTTTATTAGACTATTGTTCAAAAGAGCAAGCTAAAGAGGTTTATAAAAAATTTTATAAAGAGGATGTTATAAACTCTAATTAAATCTATTGAGATTAATGAAAAAATATTTGAATATCCTTTTTATTGCTTTAGCAATTGGAGTAGGAATGGTTTCATGTCAAGATGAAACAGTAAACACAGGTAATGGTGTAGTAGGTAACGATGCATCTGGTAATGTTAAAGAATTAGATGTAATTGCCTATAATGCAAAATTTGATACATTACGAACAGATAATTTTGTTTTACAAAATGGAGCATTAGGTATTTATAATGATGCTATTTTTGGTACAACATCTTCTAAATTTTATACTCAGTTTAGACCAAGTACTAGTAGTTTGAGTGTTGTTGATTTTGGAACAAACAGTACAGTAGATTCTGTGAATCTCTTTTTACCTGTTTATTATGATTCATCAAGTGATCCTATTTCAAAAGATACATTAAATTTATCTAATAAAGGTGTTGCTCCTACTGATAATGATACGATTTTAATTACTACAAAATACGCAGTAGATTCGATTTACGGGAATAAAGATGTAAGTATGACTCTTAATATAAGAGATATAGATACTCCTTTATATTCAAGTTCTAAATATTTTTCTAAGTTGGATGGGTCTGAATCACCTTTTACTATAAATTCTAAAATTATTGGTACTGCTAAAATTGGTACTACTGTTTCAAATAAAATAATTAAAGTAAAATCTTCTTCTAGTAATATTTATCAAGAAACTGTTGGGTATAAAATTTCTTTAGATAAAGATTATTTTAATGAAAAAATAATTCAAAATGCAAGTAAAGGATTAACTTCTGATTATGCTACATTTATAAGACAAAATATTAAAGGGTTTGAATTTTCAGTTGAAGATACAAATGGTTTTATTTTAAACTTTAATCCGAATAATATTGATTTAAAAATGTATTATTCGTATAAAAATCCTACCGCTAAAACTGATGGTCAAACAAATTATCAAGAACGCTTAAGCACAAGTTATACTTTTGATTTTTCAAATATTTGGAGCTCAACTTCAACAGATACTAAATCTAATGTTTTAGCGAGTCAAATTGTTAATAATTACACTGGTTCAGCCTATCAAACTGCTTTATCTAATGCTAATTCAACAACTGGTGATGCTCGTTTATTTTTAAATGGAATGAGTGGTAGCTATGTGAATCTAAAGATAAATCAAGAGCAATTAACTGCCTTTAAGACATTGATGTCTAGTAGTAATATTACAATAGTTGGAGCAAAATTAAAGTTTTACATTGATGAAACATACGGTTTAGCTAAACCACCATATATTACTGCTTGGAATAACTACACTAAGGATGGGGCAACAGTTAATGCATTATATGCAGATATAACAGATTTTTACAATGCATATCCATCATCAGTGCATTTTAATCCAATTGTACAGGGTTCAACAAACTACTATACAATTGATATTACAAAGCATTTAAAAAGTATGCTTGAAAAAGAAAATGTATTCGAAAATCAATCAATGATTGTTACTATGGGTAATTTTATTATGTCAGTTTCTGACGCTACTACTATCAATAGTGCAAATCCTTATCAAAATAACAGAGCATATAATCCATATAGAATGGTTTTACATGGAAATAACTCTGAAGTTGACGCTAAAAAACTTAAATTATTAGTTTATTATTCTTTAAGATCTTAAACTAAAAAACTAAAAACTAAAAATATTATGTGTGGAATTGTTGGATATATAGGCCATAGAGAGGCTTTCCCTATTATTATAAATGGATTAAAAAGATTAGAATACAGAGGCTATGATAGTGCAGGTTTAGTACTTTCTTCTGGTTCTGATTTTGAATTAGTTAAAACTAAGGGTAAAGTTTCAGATTTAGAAAAAAAATCTGAAAACTTAGATAAAACTCCTCATTTGGGGATTGGTCATACTCGTTGGGCAACTCATGGAGTTCCTAATGATGTTAACTCTCATCCACACATGTCCAATAATGAACGTTTAGTATTAGTTCATAATGGAATTATTGAAAATTATGAATCTATTAAAAAATTATTAATAGAAAAAGGGTATATTTTCCATAGTGATACAGATACAGAAGTTCTTGTTAATTTTATTCAATTGTTCCAAGAGGAACAAAACTTAAACTTAACAGATGCAGTTCGTCTAGCACTTAATGAAGTAGTTGGAGCATATGCTATTGCAGTTTTAGATAAAGAGCAAGCTGATACAATTGTAGTTGGACGTTTAGGATCTCCATTAGCAATTGGAATTGGCGAAAATGAATTTTTTGTAGCTTCAGATGCATCACCTTTTATTGAATTTACTAAAGATGCAGTTTATTTGGAAGATGGTGATATGGCTACAATTACTTTAGATAAAGAAGTAGATGTACGTACAATAAAAAGCAATGAAATAGTTTCTTTAGATATTCAGGAATTACAATTGAATATTGAAGCAATAGAAAAAGGCGGTTTTGAACATTTCATGTTAAAAGAAATATATGAACAACCTCGTTCAATCAGAGATACTTTACGTGGACGTTTATTAGTAGAAGAAGGTATTATTAGAATGGCTGGGATTTGGGATCATCATGAAAAGTTCTTGAATGCTAAACGTATTATAATAGTTGCGTGTGGAACATCTTATCATGCAGGTTTAGTAGCTGAATATATGATAGAGGATTTTGCTCGTATACCTGTAGAAGTAGAATATGCTTCAGAGTTCCGTTATCGTAATCCAATTATTAATAAACACGATATTGTAATTGCAATTTCCCAATCTGGAGAAACTGCTGATACTTTAGCTGCATTAAAATTAGCAAAAGAAGCAGGAGCATTTATATTTGGAATTAATAACGTTGTAGGTTCTTCTATTGCTCGTATTACAGATGCAGGTGCTTATACACATGCAGGTCCAGAAATTGGAGTTGCGTCTACAAAAGCATTTACTGCTCAATTAACAGTTCTTGCTCTTATAGCATTAAAATTAGGAAAACACAACGGAGAATTATCAGCAGAAAAATTTAATTTATTAACATTAGAATTAGAAAGAATTCCAGATTTAGTTCAACAAATTCTTGATAATTGTGATGGTGTTATAGATAAAATTGCTGAAAAATATAAAGATAATAAAAATGCAATTTATCTAGGTCGTGGATACAATTATCCTTCAGCTTTAGAAGGAGCGTTGAAATTAAAAGAAATTTCTTATATTCATGCAGAAGGATATCCTGCTGCAGAGATGAAGCACGGGCCAATTGCCTTATTAGATGAAAATATGCCTGTAATTGTAATTGCACCTAAAAAAGGTTATTATGAAAAGGTTGTTTCTAATATTCAAGAGATAAAATCTAGAAGCGCTAAAGTAATTGCTATTGTAAATGAAGGAGATGATCAAGTAACTTTAATGGCTGACGATTATATCGTTATTCCAGAAACAGTAGAAGAGTTTTCTCCTATATTATCTGCAATACCTTTACAATTACTTTCTTATTGGATTGCTGTTAAATTAGGTAAGAATGTAGATCAACCTCGTAATTTAGCAAAATCAGTTACTGTTGAATAAAAAAATATTATAATCAAATAGAAAAGGGATGTAGTTTACATCCCTTTTCTATTTGAAAAAATTCTTAAATTTAGCCGTAAAAACTATAAAAATATGTTTACAGGAATAGTAGAAGGGGTTGGGAAGTTAGTTGATATAAAAAATAATCAAGCTAATTTAGATTTATGGATAGAATCAGACTTTACAAATGAACTGAAAATTGATCAGAGTGTTGCTCATAATGGTGTATGTCTCACTGTTGTAGAAATAAAAAATAATATTTATAGAGTAACAGCTATTGAAGAAACTTTGTTAAAAACAAATTTTAACACGTTAAAAAAAGGTGATTTAATAAATTTAGAACGATGTTTGATGTTTAATGGTCGTATTGATGGACATATTGTTCAAGGACATGTAGATCAAATTGGTCATATTTCATCTATTGAAGATCAAGATGGAAGTTACCTAGTTACTGTTGATTATGACGAAAATAGTTCAGGTAATGTAACAGTGGAAAAAGGATCAATTTGTTTAAATGGTATTAGCCTTACTGTTGTAAACAGTAAAGTGGGACAATTTTCCGTAGCAATTATTCCTTATACTTGGGAATTTACAAATCTAAATCAATACAAAGTAGGTGATCAATTAAATTTAGAATTTGACATCTTAGGAAAATACATTAAAAGATTAACACAAAAATAAAATGAATAGAAGTAATAATAATTTATCGTTACCTGTACGAATTATCATATATATGGTAACTATATTATTATTTACAGCAGGAGCAATCTTAATGATTACTGCAAATCATTTTAATGAACAAACAAAACAATATCACGAAGATATTTTAAAGAGAAAGGTTAGGGCAGTAGAATCCTCTATTGATTACGAAATGGATAATTATCCAGGAGTAGCAACTAAGGAAAATGTTCATAACATTCTTGAAGAAAGTTTTTTAAGGATAGCAGATATAAATAAAACTGATATTGTTATTTATGATTTGCAAGGAAATAAAATTTTGACAACTCAACCTGTGTCAACTACTTATTCTACTTTACCAGAAAATATATTAGAAAAATTAAAAAATTCTAACGAATTAATTCTAACAACACAAGATTTTGATGATGATAGAAATGTTTATTCATCATACAGTAATATAAAAAATTATTATAATGAAACAGTAGCTATTCTTTGTTTGCCTTATCAATCAAACCAAGATTTTTTACAAAGAGACATGTTTACTTTGATAGGAAGTTATGGTTTAGCTTTTGGAATTATTATTTTATTCGGTACACTTGCAGTTTATTTTGTAACTAAAAAGACTTTGAGAAAATTATGGTCATTTGCTGATCGCATTAGAGAAACTGAAGTTATTGTTAATAATATGCCTATAAAATATGATGGGAATGATGAAATAAAAGTTTTAGTTGACGCTTATAATACAATGCTTCAAAAATTGAAAGAGCAATCCGATCTATTAGCAAAGCAAGAAAGGGAAGAAGCATGGAGAGATTTCGCAAGACAAGTGGCTCATGAAGTTAAAAATCCTTTAACACCTATGAGATTATTAATTCAGAATCATTTGAGAAAATTTGATGTTAATGATCCAGATTTGGAAGAGAAAACAAGACGTACGGGAGTTATATTATTACAGCAAATAGACACTATATCAGGCATAGCAGAAGCATTTTCTGATTTTGCAAAGATGCCATCAAGAGTAGATGAAAAGATTGATGTTGTTGATGTAATAAGAAATGCATTATTTGTATTTCCGGCAAAATTTGTAGAATTTAATCATTCTCCAGATGTTATAATGATGTATTTTGATAAGCAATATTTGAATCGAGTAATTACAAATATTACTAAAAATGCTTTTCAATCGATACCAAATAGTAAAGAAGCAAAAGTAAAAGTAAATGTATTTTTAGAAAATAAATTTTTACATATAAATATCTCGGATAATGGTGAAGGTATTCCTTTAAAAGCGCAACAATCGATTTTTGTACCTAAATTTACAACCAAAAATAGTGGAATGGGAATTGGGTTACCAATGGTAAAAAAAATAATTGATGATTACGATGGTACAATTCGTTTTGAATCTAAAATTTCGATTGGTACAACTTTTTTCATTATGATACCATATCATGAATAGAAAACCTTTTAAATTCAAACAATTCGATATTTTCCAAGATAAAACAGCGATGAAAGTAGGAACTGATGGTGTTTTATTAGGAAGCTGGACAAGTATATATAACGGGAAAAGAATCCTTGATATAGGAACTGGAACAGGTTTAGTAGCTTTAATGTTAGCGCAAAGATTTTCTGAAGTTGAAATAGATGCTATCGAAATTGATAAATCTGCTTATTTACAAGCGAGTGAGAATTTTGAAAATTCAATTTTTAAGGAACGATTGAATATTTATAATACACCAATTCAGGATTATAATTCTATAAAAAAATACGACTTAGTTGTAAGTAATCCTCCTTTTTTCAATGTAAATGATTTAGTAGATTTTGATACTCGAAAACAAGCAAGGCAACAAACTACATTAACATTCGCTGAACTGTTAAATAAAACTGCGTGTTTATTAAGTGAAAATGGTTTTGCAAGTTTTATAATTCCATATGATCAAAGAGAAATATTTGTAGATATAGCATTGAAAAATTCCTTACATCTTTCGAAAATTCTTTATATAAGAGGAAATCAAAATTCTTTATTAAAACGAGTTTTATTAGAATTTTCTTTTATTACAAAAGAAAAAATTGAAGAAAGTGAATTAATTATTGAGATTGATAGACATCAGTATACTGATGATTATATTAATCTCACAAAAGATTTTTATTTAAAAATGTAAAATAATTTTACTGCATAAAAAAACTCTAACCTTGGTTAGAGTTTTTTAGTATTATAATTTTATAAATTAAATTTTTGGACCTCCTGATAAAAGATCTTCTGTAGCAAACTCTTCAAATTTTTTGAAGTTATCTTTAAATTTTTTAGCTAGGATTGTTGCATTTTCTTTATAAGCTTCTTCAGAATCAAAAGATGTAGCAGGGTCTAATTTTTCAGAATCAATTCCATCTATTGAAACAGGAATTTCAAAACCAAAATATGGATCTTCTCTATATAAAATATGATCTAAATCTCCATTAAGTGCAGCATTAATAACAGCTCTAGTATCTTTTAAAGACATACGTTTTTTCTGACCATTCCACCCTGTATTAATTAACCAAACATTTACACCTGTTTCCTCAACTTTTTTGCTTAGCATTTCTGCATATTTTGTCGGATGTAAAGGCATAAATGGAGCTCCAAAACAAGATGAGAAGGTTGTTTGTGGTTCAGTAACACCAGCTTCAGTTCCAGCAACTTTAGAAGTATATCCAGAAATAAATAAATAGGCAGCTTGATGTGGATTAAGCTTAGCTATAGGAGGAAAAACTCCATAAGCATCAAACGATAAAAAGAAAATATTTTTAGGGTTGTTACCCACAGATGGTATAGCTATATTTTCTATGTAATCTATTGGATAAGAAACTCTCGTGTTTTCTGTAATAGAAACATCAGCGTAATTAACTTCGTTAGAATCTGATTTTAGTTTTACATTTTCTAATAGAGAACCTTTTTTAATAGCTTCATAAATTTCAGGTTCACCTTCTTTCGATAGGTTAATTACTTTAGCATAACATCCTCCCTCAAAATTAAAAACTTTATTATCTTCTGTCCAACCGTGTTCATCATCACCAATTAATTGTCTATTTTTATCTGCTGATAAAGTTGTTTTACCAGTTCCAGATAATCCAAAGAACATTGCTGTATCTCCATTTTTACCTGAGTTTGCAGAACAATGCATTGGTAAAGTATTTTTAAAGACTGGGAGAGTAAAATTTAAGGCAGAAAAAATACCTTTTTTCATTTCACCAGTATAGCCTGTTCCTCCATTCAATACAATTTTTCTTTTAAAATTTAAAATAGAAAAGTTGTGTTGTCTAGTTCCATCATCTTCAGATTTTGCTACAAATGTAGGTGCATTTATAATTGTCCAATCAGCTTCTCCAAAATTAGCCAATTCAGCTTCAGATGGTCTAATAAACATATTATAAATGAATAAGTTTGCAGCAGGAGTTTCTGTAATTGCTCTAATTTTTGTTTTGTAAGATTCTTCTGCACACGCAAATGAGTCACGCACATAAATTTCTTTATTACTTAAATGTTCAACTACTTTTTCATATAAAGCATCAAACTTTTCAGCGTCGAAAGGAATATTTATGTTACCATCCCACCAAACATTTTTTTCTGTAATATCATCTTTTACAATGAATCTATCTTTAGGAGAACGTCCTGTAAACTCTCCTGTTAAAATGTTAATTGCTCCAGAAGATGTGATTTCTCCTTGTCCCAATTCAATCATTTTTTCAGTCAATTCATCTGGAGATAATTGATAGTTGATTTTGGAATTTTTTATTCCGTAAGATGCCAATTCTATACTCATTTAAGTGATTTTATTGTATTATTAAAATTCTTATACTCAAGAAGTTTTTTACAAAATTACAATAAAAATGTAATTAAAACTTTGATTTATATCATCAACTACAACGTTTTCGTAAATAATAAAATTCTTAAATTTTACAAGTTATTATGCGTGCATACAAAAAAAAGCTTGTATTTAATATAAGTTTTATATTTTTGCACTAGTTTACAACAATTAAAATTTGAAAATTATGTCTGACATTACATCAAGAGTGAAAGCAATTATCGTAGATAAATTAGGAGTTGATGAAAGTGAAGTAACTCTAGAAGCAAGTTTCACTAACGATTTAGGTGCTGATTCATTAGACACTGTAGAATTAATTATGGAATTCGAAAAAGAATTTGATATCCAAATTCCAGACGATCAAGCAGAAAAAATTTCTACAGTAGGTCAAGCTGTAAAATACATCGAAGACTTAAACAAGTAATAGTTCCCTATTTTTATGGAATTAAAAAGAGTAGTAGTAACAGGTTTAGGCGCCCTAACACCAATTGGAAATACATACCAAAAATATTGGGATGGATTAGTAAATGGTGTAAGTGGCGCTGCGCCTATTACGCTTTTTGATGCAGCTCTTTTTAAGACACAATTTGCTTGTGAGGTCAAAAACTTCAATGTTGAAGATCATTTTGATCGTAAGGAAGCACGTAAGATTGATCGTTGCGCCCAATTGGGAATTGTTGCTGCAAGAGAAGCAATCAAACACAGTGGCATTTTAGATGCTGCTAATGTAAACAAAGAGCGTATCGGCGTTATATGGGGATCAGGAATAGGTGGAATAAAAACTTTTGAAGAAGAAGTTACTAGCTATGCCACTGGAAATGGAACTCCTCGTTTCAATCCTTTTTTCATCCCTAAGATGATTGCAGATATCACACCTGGTCATATATCAATGGAGTTTGGTCTTATGGGACCTAATTATACAACAGTTTCTGCTTGTGCTTCATCTACAAATGCTATTATTGATGCTTACATGTTATTAAGACTTGGAAAAGCTGAAGCAATAGTGACTGGAGGTTCAGAAGCTGCAATAACAGGATCTAGTATAGGAGGATTTAATGCATTACATGCCTTATCTACTAGAAATGATGATCCACAAACAGCATCAAGACCATTTGACAAAGACCGTGATGGTTTTGTTATGGGAGAAGGTGCAGGATGTATTGTTTTAGAAGAATATGAGCATGCAATTGCAAGAGGTGCAACTATATATGGAGAACTAGTTGGAACAGGAATGACAGCAGATGCACATCATATTACAGCACCACATCCAGAAGGAATTGGAGCTTTAAACGTGATGAGAGAAGCATTAGCTGATGCAAATATTAGTATCACAGATATTGATCATATCAATATGCATGGTACTTCAACTCCGTTAGGAGATATTGCTGAGTCAAAAGCAATTCAAAAATTATTTGGAGAACACGCATACAATATTCAAATTAATTCGACGAAATCAATGACTGGTCACTTATTAGGTGGTGCAGGAATTATAGAAGCAATTTCGACTATTGGTGCTATTAATAACGGGATTGTCCCTCCTACTATTAATCATTTTACGGATGATGAAAATCTTGATCCTAAAATTGATTATACATTTAACAAGGCGAAAGAGAAAAATGTTGAATATGCATTGAGTAATACTTTTGGTTTTGGTGGGCACAATGCTTGTGTGATATTTAAGAAGTATAAGTAATGTCTTTCTTAAAAAAATTATTGTCATATATAGTTAATCGTGATGATTCTAAATCATCTGATTCGTTTTTAAAATTTTTGAAGACTATCTTGGGTTATACTCCTCAGAATATTGAGGTTTTTAAAGAAGCATTTACTCATAGATCAGCTCAAAAAAAGGATGAAAACGGAAATAGTATTAATTTTGAAAGATTAGAATTTTTAGGAGATGCATTACTTGGTGCTTCTGCTGCAGTACATTTATATTTTAAAGCGCCAGAGCAGCAAGAAGGTTATTTAACAAAGATGCGATCTAAAATTGTTTCTCGAAAACAGTTAAATGCAATATCAAAACAATTAGGTCTTTTAGACTTTTTAGAACCTCTAAACAATCATAATAATCTTGGTGAAGATGTTAACGGAGATATGTTAGAGGCCTTGGTTGGTGCTATTTATGTAGACGGTGGAATAGATGCAGTACAAAACTTTATTCAACTTAAAATTATTGACCCTTACGCGGATTTAGAACGTTTAGAACATACCATTACGAGTTATAAATCATTAGTTTTGGAATGGAGCCAAAAAACAAGAAATACGATAAGATTCAATACTTTTGATGAAGAAAGTGCGGAAGATTTACAAGTCTTTGTTTCTGTTATTAGATTAAATGAAAAAGTTATTTCCAAGGGCAGAGGTACTTCTAAAAAGAAAGCTGAAGAAAATGCAGCTAAAAGAGCATATTATTCCTTACAAAAGAAAATAGAAAAAGTATAAAAAAATGGCAGAATTACTCTTATATGATGATTGGATAGATTTTCATCTAATAGGAGTAAACTCTAGTATAAATACTTCTATACAATTTATTTTCCATTTAAATTCTACTTTTGGCACTTACTTTCAGCGTGTTAAAGATTTAGATATTTTTATCGATGATCATACCTACTATTTCGAAATTTACGAATGGTTTGATGAAGTCAATAAAATTGATTATCAAATTATTAAAAATATCCCAAATAAATCTGATTCTAAAAAAAATGAAGTAAATTTATCAAATCTATTCAAAGAAAGTATTTTATTAGTACCTAATTACAAAAATTGTAATTATATAGTGAAAATATCTGGATGGGAAGGGCAAATTGCTGATCTTCAATTACCATTCTTTGAAAATGATTTTATAAAAACGATAAAAAAAATAGAAATTAATCTGATAAGTACAGCTGAAAGATTAGTTTTTTAAAAAAAATAATATTCATAAAAAAAAGGGAAAAATTATGATTTACGATAAAGAGTTTCTTAAGAAAACAAAGATTGTCGCAACTTTAGGACCTGCAACAGAAAATCCATTAATTTTATTAGAAATGATGAAAAAAGGTACAGATGTATTCCGTATCAACTTTTCTCATGCTGATTACGAAGATGTAAAACGTAAAATTGATACGATTCATCAATTAAACGAAGAACATGGATATAACACTGCTATTTTAGCAGATTTGCAAGGACCTAAATTACGTATAGGTAAAATGGAGCATGAGGATTTTATAATTAATCCTGGTGATATTTTAACATTCACAAATGAAGAAGTTATAGGAACTAAAGAAAAAGTTTTTATGACTTACAAAAAATTTGCTGAAGACGTACAAGTTGGTGAAAATATTTTGATTGATGATGGAAAATTAATTTTCAAAGTAATCGAAACAAACGGAACTGACATTGTAAAAGCAGAAACTATTCAAGGTGGACCATTACGTTCTAAAAAAGGAGTTAATTTACCTAATACTAAAATTTCTTTACCTGCATTAACAGAAAAAGATAAAGAAGATGCAAAATTTGCTATTCAAAATAGAGTAGATTGGTTTGCATTATCTTTCGTTCGTTCAGGGCAAGATGTAAAAGACTTATCTGATTTTATTGCTGAAAATGGTGATTTAAGAATTCCAATTATCTCTAAAATCGAAAAACCAGAAGCATTAGAAAATATCGATGATATTTTAGAGGCTTCTGATGGTTTAATGGTTGCTAGAGGTGATTTAGGTGTTGAAGTTCCTTTCGAAATCGTTCCTAAAGCTCAAAAACAATTAATTGATAAAGCCAAATTAGCTAGAAAACCAGTTATTGTTGCTACTCAAATGATGGAGACAATGATTTCTAGTCTTACACCTACAAGAGCAGAAGTATCTGATGTTGCCAATGCAGTTTTTGATGGTGCTGATGCTGTAATGCTTTCAGGAGAAACTTCTGTTGGTCAATATCCAGTTCAAGTTATTGAAAAAATGACAAGAATTCTTCAAACTGTAGAAGATGATGAGCACGTTCATGTACCAGAACATAAACCAGTTGTTAAAAATGAACGTTTTGTTACAGATATGGTTTGTTATCATGCAGCAAAAATGGCAAAAGACACAGGTTCTAAAGCAATTGCAACTTTAACTTATTCAGGTTATACTGCTTTCCAAATTTCATCTCACAGACCAAATTCATTTATTTTAGTATATAACCCAAGTAAACGAATCAATCGTATGTTGAATTTATTATGGGGTGTAAAAGCAATTAATTACGATCCTCGTGATACATCAACAGATCAAACAATCACAGAAGTTAATATATTAGCTAAAAATGCAGGATTTGTAGATTATGGTGATTTTATCATCAACTTAAATGCAATGCCAGCATTCGAAAAAGGTATCACAAATACATTACGTATTTCTATGATTTAAGATAAATTCTTAATGATATAAACTTTAAATCCCGATTTTTTATCGGGATTTTTTTATTTTGGGCAAACCCTATCGGGA
>DJDD01000019.1:0-205 GCA_002430925.1 Flavobacteriales bacterium UBA5933 | reverse complement strand
TGGGCAAACCCTATCGGGACAAGCTATTCGTTTTATCTTTTATAAAATTAGTCACGCCAAGCGTTCCTATTTTATAAAAGGATATCACTGCTATCCTTTTTGCAACTAATATTTTATAAGTAAAATTCAGTGTTATTTCGTATGATTTGTTTTGTGAATTTTCTAAAAGAAATTACATGTAGAAATATAGAAACAGGAAAAATAG
>DJDD01000029.1 GCA_002430925.1 Flavobacteriales bacterium UBA5933 | reverse complement strand
TCTTTTATAGTTACATTTAATGGAGAAAATCCAATGTAATAATTAATAAAAGATGTTTCTTTAGAAATTAAATTTTAATTTTGTATAAAATAAAATATAGTGAAATTATCTAAAGAATTCAAAATAGGAATTGTAACGATTGTAACCTTAATAGGTTTTTTTATGTTGTTTAATTTTTTGAAAGGACAAAATATCTTTTCATCAGGGCGATTATTTATCGTTAAATTTGATAATGTAAATGGATTAGCTCCTTCAAAGCCTGTTTCAATAAATGGTTTACGTGTAGGACAAGTAAAAGAAATTAAAATTATAGATGATGCGAAACCTGTTTACTTTGATGTAGTATTATCAGTTGAAAAAGATATACCTTTTTCTAAGAAAACAATTGCAGAAATCTATGAACCAGGTTTAATGTCAGGACCAGAAGTAAGATTATTATTAGATTACGGACCAGATATAGCTAAAAGTGGTGATTATCTTCAAGGTCGAGTAGCAGGAGGAATGATGGATGGTATTACAAAGCAATTATCTCCGACTCAAAGAAAATTAGACAGTGTTTTAGTTAGTTTTAACCAAACTTTACAAGGTGTTAATAATATTTTAGATAAAGATGCACAGCAAGATGTTAAAGCTATGCTAAAAAATCTAAATAATACTGTTGCATCTTTTGATAAAACGGCTCAATCATTAACAGCTACTTCTAATAGTGCAAATAATTTAATCGCATCGAATCAAAAAACGTTATCTGCAACACTAACTTCTGCAAAATCTACTGTAGAAAAATTTGGTAAAACTGCTGATAAATTAAATGAATTACAATTAGATCAGACAATAAAAAACTTTGAAAATGTATCTAAAAATTTAAATAATTTATTAGAAGATGTTAATAACGGGAAAGGTTCTTTAGGAAAATTAGCAAAAGACGATGGTATTGCTAATGAATTAGAGGCAACTATTAAAAACATGAATGCATTGGTTGAGGATTTAAAAAAGAATCCAAGTAGATATGTTAGTATCTCAGTATTTGGTAAAAAACAACCTGTACAACCATAAAATTATAATATCAAAACCACAAAAAGATATAAATAATGATAAAGTACCTTCCAAATGTAGTTTTCCTCTTTTTAATGATAGGAAGTATTTGGTTTTTTACTAAAAATGTAAAGAAATTAATACGGAATATAAAATTAGGTAAGGAAATTTCTAGATTCGACCATCCAAAAGAAAGATGGAAGACAATGATACGTGTTGCCTTGGGGCAAGGAAAAATGGGCGTTCGTCCAATACCAGCAATCTTACATACTTTTGTTTATGTAGGATTTGTTTTGATTAATATAGAAGTAGTAGAAATTTTAATTGATGGAGTTTTTGGAACCCATCGAATTTTAAGTTTTTTAGGTAACTTTTATAATTTAATGATAGGTTTTTTTGAAATTTTAGCATTTTTAGTAATGATTTCTTGTATAATCTTTTGGATGAGAAGAAATATTGTTAAAATATCAAGGTTCTGGAAACCAGAAATGAAAGGTTGGCCAAAAGAAGATGCAAATTATATTTTATATATGGAAGTTGCATTTATGATGGCATTATTTACAATGAATGGAGCAGATCAAGTTCTTCAACAAATGAATGTTAATCATTATACACATGCAGGATCGTTTCCAATTTCTTCTTGGTTAACAGCTCCTTTAATTCGTCAATTTAATGATGTTACATTTATTTTTATTGTAGAAAGAACAGCTTGGTGGTTTCATATTGTAGGAATTTTCTTTTTTCTGAATTACTTATATTATTCAAAGCATTTACATATTATTCTAGCTTTTCCTAATACTTGGTTTTCTAAATTAGAACCTAAAGCTGAGATTAATAATTTAAAAGCTGTAACAGATGAGGTTAAAATGATGATGGACCCAAATGCAGATCCTTATGCTACTCCAGCTGAACCACAAGGAGAACCAGAAACATTTGGGGCAAAGGATGTATTTGATCTTAATCAAGTACAATTACTAAACGCTTATACTTGTACTGAATGTGGACGTTGTACAGCTGAATGTCCAGCTAATATTACAGGTAAAAAATTATCTCCTCGTAAAATAATGATGGATACTAGAGATCGTTTAGAAACTATAAGTCAAAATATTGATTTGAATGGAGAGTTTCTTGATGATGGTAAAACTTTAGTGAATGATTATATAACACCAGAAGAATTATGGGCTTGTACATCATGTAACGCATGTACGCAAGCTTGCCCAATTAATATTGATCCTCTATCTATCATCATAGATTTACGTAGATATCTTGTTATGGAGCAATCTGCAGCTCCTCAAGAATTGAACATGATGATGTCTAATGTTGAAAACAACGGGGCGCCATGGCAATTTAATAATGCAGATCGATTAAATTGGGCAAATGACTAAGTATAAATTTCATTTTCAATAACTATTAATTTCATAAATCAAACATACAAACAAACATTCAACGACATGAAAAACATTTTAAAAGAAAAAATTGAAAATGGAGAGAAAGTAAGTCCGATTTTACCAGATGATATAAAAAATTATTTGATAGATATTGATGGGACAATTTGTGATGATATTCCTAATGAAGAACCTGAAAGAATGTTAACTGCAGAAGTTTATCCTGATGCATTAATTACATTAAATAAATGGTACGATGAGGGTCATATTATAACATTTTTTACATCACGCTTAGAAGAGCACAGAGAATATACTGAAACTTGGTTGAATAAACATGGTTTTAAATACCATGGACTTTTAATGAATAAACCTAGAGGAGGTAATTACCATTGGATAGATAATCATTTAGTAAAAGCGACAAGATATAATGGGAAATTTACAGATTTAGTCGAAAAAAATGTATCTATTCAAGTTTTTGATGATGGTAAACATTAATCAAAAACCTTAAATAATCACAAAGAGGACAAAAAATGGCTAATATTACAGTAAAAACTATGGCTCAATACATGGCTGAAGGCAAACAACCAGAAATACTATTTTGGGTTGGTTGTGCTGGAAGTTTTGATGACCGAGCTAAAAAAATAACCAGAGCATTTGTAAAAATATTAAATAATATAGGACTAGATTTTGCAGTTCTTGGAACAGAAGAATCTTGTACTGGAGATCCTGTTAAAAGAGCAGGTAATGAATTTGTTTTTCAAATGCAAGCAATGATGAACATAGAGGTTTTAAATGCATACGATATTAAAAAAATTGTAACAACTTGCCCTCATTGTTTTAATACATTGAAGAATGAATACCCAAATTTAGGAGGTAATTATGACGTTTTACATCATTCTCAATTCTTACAACAATTAATCAATGATGGTAAATTAAAACTAGAAGGTTCAGAAGTATTTAAAGGAAAAAAAATCACGTTTCAAGATCCATGTTATCTTGGTAGAGGTAATAATGTTTACGAAGCTCCTCGTGTTTTGATAGAAAAGCTTGATGCTGAACTTGTAGAAATGAAACGTTGTAAAACTAGAGGTTTATGTTGTGGTGCAGGAGGTGCTCAGATGTTTAAAGAATCAGAAAAAGGTAATGTAGATATTAATATCGAAAGAACTGGAGAGGCTTTAGAAAAAGAACCTAATATAATAGCAACAGGTTGCCCTTTTTGTAATACAATGATGACAGATGGTGTAAAACATTTCGAAAAAGAGTCATCTGTAGTGGTTAAAGATTTAGCTGAACTTGTTATGGAAGCTAAAGATTTATAAGACCTTTAGTATAAAAAAATATCAAAATCGAGCGACTTTTTTAAGTCGCTCGATTTCTTTTTTGTAGACCTTAAATAATATTAATGATTAAAAAATAGGCTTTTACAATTATAAGTTATACCTTTGTCGAATATTAGAGACAAGATTTAATCTTGAAATTTACAAAGAGTATTAATATTCTTAAATTTACTTTTTTTAATTTATTTTTTGACAATAGTCAACTCATTTCATTAATTTCTGTACTTCTAAAAATTATACATAAATATAAAATTTATGTGTAAATGATATTTAGAATTTAAATTTCGTATTTTCTCTGTATAACAATTATGTTTTAATCATCAACTTGAATTTTTAAGTTGAACAAAATATTATATCCATTTATGGCAGATTCAACATCTAAAAAAGAAAAAAATAAAAAGAAAGCGCTAAAACGATTAGAAAAGTTAAGCAAAAGAGAAGATCGTAAAGAAAACAATAACAAAGGAAAATCATTAGAAGAAATGATTGTTTATGTTGATGTTTTAGGTAACTTTACAGATGTACCTCCACATTTACAAAATAAAGAAGAAGATTTATTAAAACTTGAAACAAAATCAGATAAAGATGTTTTTATTAGTGGTATTGTAGATAATTATAATGATTCTAAAGGTTTTGGCTTTATCAAAGTACTAAATTCTAATGATAAAATATTCTTTCATTTCAAAGAATCAAAAGAATTATTAAAAGTTGGAGATAAAGTAGAGTTCAAAAAAGCGATAAGCGAAAAAGGTTTTAGAGCTACGCAAATAGTGAAAAAATAATTTAATTAAATATATACAAATGCAAGAAGGAATTGTAAAATTCTTTAATGAATCAAAAGGTTTTGGTTTCATTTCTGATGCTAACGGTGGAGAAGATGTTTTCGTTCACGTTACAGGATTAATTGATAATATCCAAGAAAATGATAAAGTTACTTTTGATTTAGAAAAAGGTAAAAAAGGTCTTATGGCCGCTAACGTAAAAAAAATATAATTTTATTCATAGTTTTTTTATCAAAAGAGAGGACAATTTTTGTTCTCTCTTTTCTTTTTATAATCTCCATGAATTATTTTGTATATTTGAAAGAAGAGATAAAAAACTTAAAAAATGAATTTATCAGACGATTCAAGAATTTGGATTTTTCAGGCTAGTAGAAAATTTTCTTATTCAGAAAAAGAAAATATAACACAAAAGCTAAATAATTTTATAGCTGTTTGGAATGCACATGGAGCAGAATTATTAGCTAGTTTTGATTTACCTTACGATCAATTTATAGTTGTAGGTGTTGATGAAAATCAGGCTGCAGCAAGTGGCTGTTCTATTGATAAATTAACAAAGTTAGTGAGAGAAATTGATGCAGAATACTCTTTGGATTTATTGAATAGAATGTTAGTGTCTTATGAAGAAAATCAACATATTATAATTGATAAATTACCTGTTTTTAAACAAAAGGTAAAAGAAGGAGCTATGAAAAATGTAAATGTTTTTAATAATGGAATTTCTAGTTTAAAAGAATTTAAACATAGCTGGTTAGTTCCATTAGAAGAAAGTTGGGCTAAAACATTATTAAATTAATAAAGTAATTTGCCGAGTTATATTTTAACTCGGCTTTATTTTTGTTAATATAAACATAAAATTAATTATTTTTATAAAAATAAATTATTATGAAAAACAAAGGATGTCTTTTTGGAGGTATTATACTTCTAATTATAGCAGGAATATTTTTTTGGGGTGTTGGAATTTCTAATTCAATAAAAACAACAGATCAAGCTGTACAAAAACAATGGTCGAATGTTGAAAATACATATCAAAAAAGATCAGATTTAGTTCCTAATTTAGTTAATACTGTAAAAGGAGCTGCTAATATGGAAAAAGAAACATTAACAGCAGTTATAGATGCACGTGCAAAAGCAACTTCAAATCAGATTAAAATTGATGATGCATCTCAATTAACCGACGAAAATATTGCAAAATTCCAAGCAGCACAGGATCAATTAGGTTCTACATTGAGTCGTTTATTAGTTTCAGTAGAGAAATATCCAGATATTAAATTCAATCAAAATTTTACTTCTTTACAAGCTGAGTTATCAAGTATAGAACAAGAAGTTTTATTTGAAAGAAAAAAATATAATGATGAAGCTGAAAAATACAATTCTATGATTGTTACTTTTCCTAATAGTTTAATTGCTGGTTTTACAGGAGCTACTAAAAAAGGTTATTTTAAAGCTGCAGCAGGAACTGAAAATGCTCCGAAAGTAGAATTTTAATAAAAATAAAATCATCAGTATGGGAAAAAAGAAAAATAAGTTTCTTTCTTCAAAAGATGAAAATAAAATAATTGAAGCCATTCAGAAAGCGGAAAAAAATACAAGTGGAGAGATTCGAATTCACATAGAATTCGAATCTTCATCTGATCATTTTCAGAAAGCTTTAGAAGTGTTTGAAACCTTAGAAATGCATAAAACAAAAGATCGAAATGGTGTTTTGTTTCATGTATCTCCTTCAGATCATTTTTTTACAATTATTGGAGATAAAGGAATTCATAATGTAACTCCAGATGATTTTTGGGATGAAATAAAAGAAGAAGTTATTTCATATTTTCAAAAAGAAGATTATGTAAAAGGACTTTGCCAAGGAGTAAAAAAAACAGGTAAAGCTTTAAAAAAATACTTTCCTTATCAAGAGGATGATGTAAACGAATTACCAGATGAAATTAGCTACAGCTAGATATTTTATAATAACTTTTTTATTTTCCATTTTTATTGCATTTGGTCAAACACCAGAGCAATTAGTGAATATGAAAAATCCTCCTAAAAGATTAGTGCAGGATTATGCTCAGATTTTTGATGCAAAACAGTTAAATGATTTAGAAAATAAATTAGTTGCTTACGATGATTCCACTTCAACTCAGATATTAGTACTTACTGTAAAATCTTTAGATGGTTATCCGTTAGAATCTTTTGCAAATGAAATAGGAGAAAATTGGGGAGTAGGAACTAAAGGAAAAGATAATGGTGTTGTAATAGTTTTAAGTCTTGAAGATAGAAAAATCACGATAAGAACTGGTTATAGTGCGCAAATATATTTACCACCTACTGTTAATAAATCTATTATAGATAATGTAATAATTCCTTATTTTAAAGAAGGTAATTATGCTGAAGGTATTAATGCCGGTGTTGATACAATTTTTAAAGCATTTGCGGGGAAATATAAAAATGATAAAAAAGATGATTCTGATGTTGATATAGGATCTATAATTTTTATTATTATATTCTTAATCTTTTTATTTTTCATCATTGGTAGAGGAAGAGGAAATAATGGAGGAAATAACAGAGGTAGAAGAAAAGGTTTCTTTGATGATGTTATTATAATGAATTCAGGTAGTTCAATTTTCGGAAGCGGAAGCGGTTTCGGTGGAGGTTCTTCTGGTGGAGGTTTTGGAGGCTTCGGCGGAGGAAGTTTTGGCGGCGGCGGAGCTTCAGGAAGTTGGTAGAAAATCTATTTATGGAAAAAAAAGAAATAATAATTAATAAAGAAAAAGTTAAGATTAATAATGCTTTGATTATGAAATCTTTATTTATTTCATTTTTAGCGTTATTAATTATTACTTTGTTATTTGGTGGGTTTGATACGAGTTATAAAAATAGCCAAATAGTAAATCCTAATACAGGATATTTAGTCTATTATAATTATTTATTTGATAAAGATTATTCTGGAATTGAAAATGTAAGTTTACCTATATTTGGAAGTCCAGGTGAATATGTTATCCCGACTAATATTGCAGAGATAGCTGCTGGTGATTTGAGTTTTTATGATAAAGTATTTAACTACTATTTACCATTTATTTTTATAGAATGTTTATGGATTTTTATATTAATTTTTATCATTACTTTTATACTATTTAAAATAAATATTAATTATAAAATTAAAATAACATAGAATTATAGTATGAAGTATTTTGAATTTTTTTTATTAATGTTAAGTTATCAAACTTTTTCCCAAATTAATAATAAAGTTGTTGATTTTAATTTTTCAATACCATGTAAATTAATATATACAAGAACAATTGAAAATTTAGATAATTATTCTTGTAATTATATTGATTCTTCAATATTACAGAATTATTCAGTTACTATAAATGAATATAAAAATAAAATTAATAATTTTAGTGATGAGCAAAAATTAATTTTTAAAAGAGAATATTTACAAACAGAGTACAAATTGTCGATAAAATTAAATGAAAGTACAATTTTTTTTAGAAATGATGAATTAGGAGAAGGAGTTATATCTAATAGTAAAATTCTTTTTGAAGGAATTAATTATCATATTAAAACTATTTTAATATTATTTAATAATATTGCTTACTATTTTAATATTACTACTAATGAGTATGTATCTGATGATAATTTTATAAACAAAATTACAGTAATAAAATAAACATAAAAATCTGAATGTCAATATTCAGATTTTTTTGGACTAAATATTAGCTAAATTCGTTTCATCTAGATTAATTTATGGATAACTTAAATCATATATATACCAATCAGAGGAGTAATACAAACGATACAAGTGATTCTAGATCAGAATTTCAAAGAGATTATGATCGAATAATCTTTTCATCAGCATTTCGTCGATTACAAAATAAAACTCAAGTTTTCCCATTGCCTGGAAGTGTTTTTGTACATAATAGATTAACACATTCATTGGAAGTTTCATCTGTTGGTCGATCAATGGGAAATTTAATAGGAAAGTTTATCACTTCAAATTATAATTTATCAGAAAAATCCTATGATTTTTATAATTATAGTATTCACGACGTAATTTCTGCAGCTTGTTTATGTCATGATATAGGGAATCCTGCTTTTGGTCATTCAGGTGAAGATGCAATAGCATCTTATTTTGATCGAAATGAAGCTGAGCTAAAACATTTTTTTACTGAAGCGGAATGGTCAGATTTAATTAATTTTGAAGGTAATGCAAATGCAATTCGAATCCTTACACAGCAACAGAATGGGAAATCCGAAGGAGGACTGCGTTTAACTTATTCTACACTAGCAGCAATTGCAAAATATCCTTGTGAATCAATAGCAAAAGATAAATCACAGCTTCATCGTAAAAAATTTGGTTTTTTTCAAGCTCAAAAAGAAGCATTTCAGACTATAGCTGAAAAAACAAATATGATTTTAGAACAAGGTTCTCCGATTATTTATAAGCGTCATCCTTTTGTATGGTTGGTAGAAGCTGCTGATGATATTTGCTATTCCATAATTGATGTAGAGGATTCTCAACGCTTAGGAATTATTGATCATGATAAATGTAGAAAATTATTTTTGAATTTAGTTGAATCTTTAAGTCCTGAACAAATAGAAAAAACAAAACTAAATTTAAAATCCATTTCTGATAAAAATGATAGAATTGCTTATTTAAGAGCAAAATCAATTAATCTTTTAACTCAAAAATCTGTTGAAGTTTATCAAGAAAATTTTGAAAAAATTGTCAAAGGAGAATTTAATACAGCTTTATTAGATATTATAAAAGATGAGACAGTAAACGAAACAAAAAAAGTTTTAACTGAAATTCAACGTTTTTCTCGAGAAAATATTTATAATCATCGTTCTGTTTTAGAAATAGAAAATGCTGGTTACAATGTAATGTCTGAATTACTTTCACAATTTATTCCTCCTATTTTAAAAGATGAAGGAGAAAGAAAAACATTTGAAAGAAAAGCTTTACGATTAGTCCCGATACAATTTTTGTATGAAAAAGGGACAGAATATCAAAAAGTTATGGGGATTTTGGATTATGTGTCTGGAATGACAGATAATTATGCAACAGAATTATATCGTAGAATAAAAGGAATTGAGATAGGAATGACGATATAATGATAATGAATTTTTAATCATGAAGAATATTATAATTAGAGAGGCAAAAATAGAAGATTGCCCAAGAATTTTAGAATTAATAAAAGAGTTAGCATTGTACGAAAAAGCCCCAGAACAAGTTACAGTTACATTAAAAGAAATGCAACAATGTGGTTTTGGAGAAAATCCTATATGGGGATCTTTAGTTGCAGAAGTAAATGGAGAAGTGCAAGGAATAGCATTGCATTATGATAGATATTCTACATGGAAAGGTCGCCGATTATACCTAGAAGATTTGATTGTAACAGAAAAAATGCGAGGAGCTGGATTAGGGAAATTATTATTGGATGAACTGGTACTTTTTGCTAAAAAAAATAATTACCATGGAATGGTATGGCAAGTTTTAGATTGGAATGAGCCAGCAATTAATTTTTATAAAAAATACAATGCAGATTTTGATCCTGAATGGATTAATGTTTCCGTGAATTTTTAATTTAAAATCATGAAAATAAATAAATATAATTTGAAAAATGGGAAAGGCATTTTAATACTGTCTCTCTTATTATCAAACGGAGTTTTTTCGCAGGAAGTGAATAAAACTATTAAATTAGATGTAGTGTCTTCAGATGCAAATTTTTACACTATAATTTCTAAAAATACAGAGGCCGAAATTTTATCTAATCACAGTAAATGGGCAGAGGGACCTATTATGCTACCGAACGGGGATGTTGTTTGGAGCGATGTTGTAGGTAACAAAGTTTATAAATGGACAGAAAAAGATGGTGTACAACAATGGTTATCTCCTTCACAATTTCATAATGGACATGCTGTAGATCATAAAGGTAGAATAGTTGCTACATCTCATGGAAAAAGAGCTATAGAACGTCTTGAAAAAGATGGTAATTGGACTGTTCTTGTTGATTTATATGGAGATAAGAAGTTGAATAGCCCTAATGATTTAGTAATTGATAATGATGGCGAAATTTGGTTTACTGATCCTCTTTTTGGTATAAAAAAAGATGCTGAAGGCTATGGAGGAACTCCTGTACAAGGAGGAGAATTTGTTTTTAGATATAATCCTAAAACAAAACAAATTGTAAAATTAGATACAAAAGAAGTTGTAACTCCTAATGGAATAGGATTTAGTAAAAATCAAAAGACGTTGTATGTAGCAGATTCTCAGGTAGAGCATACACCTAAGCCATATAATACTCGAAATGTAATGGCTTATGACATAGACGAGAATAAGAATTTAAAAAATGGAAGAATTTTTTGTCAATTTGAAGAAGGTATTCCTGATGGAATTGCAGTTGATGAAAATGATAATGTTTGGGTAGCTGCAGGAAAAACTATTCATGTTTTAACTGCTGATGGTAAAGAAATAGGAAGTATAAATTTTCCTAATAACGTAGCCAATTTAACGTTTGGTAAATACAAAAAGAAAAAGGTTGCTTACATTACAGGAACTGATACGTTGTATAGAGTGAATGTATTGGATGAAAAATCAAAGTAATTTATAAATATCAAAAAAAAATGTATCTATAAATAAAATATTGTAGTTTAGTTTTTTAGATACATTTTTTGATTTATTAATTAGACTGCGATAGGGATTGAAGCGGCATCCTTTTTAGATGGGCATTGACCGAAGTCAAAATGTGATGACTAATCTAAAAAGATATAGCGAAAAGCCCGGACCAAAGGTATTGCCAAGAAATAAATCAAAATTATAATAAAATTAAAAATCATGAAAAAATTATTACTTATTACAACTTTATTTATAAGTTTTTATGGAATAGCACAAGTTTCCACAACTCGTATAAACGATATAAAATTAGGAATGAAATTTTCTGAATTAGAGAAGTTAACTGGGCAAAAATTTAAGCTTAAATTAAATGAATATGGTTATCCAGAAGAAGATTTGAAAATTGTTTTTAATGGAATCACATATACAATAATGTTATCTACAAATGGTGAGCAAGGTGTATCAAATGGTTTGTATGTTTATAGAATAAAATCATCTGATTCTACTTTAAAGACTTTATCTGGTGCAAAAATAGGGAGTAGTTTAGATGAGTTAATTTCTAAATATAAAAATTACAATATTTCTATTTTTGATGGTTATGATGAAAAAACAGATAAAAGAACAAAGGCTTTGCGTTATTTTAATGTAGAAGATTATGATGCTGGAAGTCTATTACAATTCAATATAGTTAATGGAAGAGTTATTTCTTTTGAAGTAACGTATAATGAAGGTTGTTAAGATTAATTATTATAAAAAAAATAAATCGGCACTATTTATATAGAGCCGATTTGTTGTATGTAATATAAAAATTAAAATTATTTTTTAGTAATTTTTCTTGTTACTATAGTCCCATCTTTTAGTTCTATAGCAAGAATAAAAGCTTTGTTAGAGTAATTTTTTAAATCTATAGTTTTTGTTACATATTGTTTTAATAGTTGCCCGTTAATAGTGTATAAATTAACTTTTTTGAAATTTTGAGCAAGAATATTTATTTTATTTGTTTTAGAGTCATAAGAAACTTTTAGATTGTTATTCGAGTTGCTTTTTTCCAACTCTTTCCACGTATTTTGTGCTTTTTCTCCTCCCCAAATGATTGTTGCTAAATAAGGATTATCTATAAATGGATTTCTACTGCCTTGTTTTGCTGCAATAACTTCATTTCTTACTTTTTCAAATTCTGATACTTTGTCTTGAGCATTCCATTTAAGGAACATTGTAGGCATTTTATCTTTATTAGTTGTTGCTTTATTGTAAGCTACCTTTTGTGGATCAGTTTCTAAACCATAATGTAAGTACATATACATTACAATTCTTGCAACATCACCAGTCCATTCGTCACCAGGATAAAAAGCTCCGTTATTTAATTTTGCTTTTCCATCTTTATCAATCGCTGATTTTTCTCTGTATGGGTTATTATTTCTTGTCGCATTTATTTGTCTGTCTACAGCGCGTAAGTTATGTGCATCAGTTCCTGTTCCAGGATGGCTTGTGTCTAATTTAGGTACAGCCAAAGATTTTGGAAAAACATGTTCTCTTTCCCATTTTCCATTTGGGCTTTCATTTTGTTTGCCTTGATTTTTCTTATTAATATCTCTAGTTCGTTGTTCAGAGAATTTTTTAGAGCTATCGGAAAATCCATAAATCATTAAAACTTTATTTTTTGATCCTGGGACTAAATCAGATTTGTTAAGTATATTCCATACTCCAGGAGTATAGTTAATAGAATGATGTGTGGCGTTGATTAAATCATGTAATTCTTCCTTTACTTTACTACCATTTTGTTTAAAATTAATTCCTTCATAATAATCTGGAATTTGTGAAAATAGTAAAGCAGGAAAAAAGATTAATAAAATATTTTTCATCTGCAAGTAATAAATTAAGTGCGCGAAAATAAATATTAAATAAAGAATTAAAAATCTAAATTTTTAAAAATAATTATTCAGATTGTTTTATATATTGCTTTGGAGTAACACCGTATTTCTTCTTAAATGCTGAAATAAAATGAGATGGGTTTTCATAACCTATTTCAAAAGAAATATCTTTTACTTTTTGTTTTTTCTCTTCTAATTTATGTAAAGCATATTCTAGTTTTTTATCTAGTAAATAACCATAAATTGTAGTTCCATAAATTTCCTTAAAACCTTCTTTTAGATGATACTCAGAAATAGAAAATTTTTCGCAAAGCTGTTTGATTGTAGGAGGGTTTTTATAATCAGCAACTAAATAATCTTTTATTTCCTTAATCTGTTTACTTTCTTTTTCATCATTTAGAAAAGGACAATGTTCGTTTTCATTTTCAATTTCAGAAAAATAAAGTGTGAATAATTCATATAATTTTCCTATTAAAAATAGATTTTGAAATTGAGGAGAAAGTTTCATTTGTTCTATTTGATTTAGAACAATTTTTAATGCAGGAAAAATATCACGTTCAATATAAAATTTTTCTTTATTCATGCTTGAAATTAAATCATTTTGAATTTTATATTCAGCAAATAATTCATGTAATTTTTGAATTGATAAAACAATGATATAAACTTTACTTTCTGCATTAATATTTAAACTAAGAGGAATGTCTAAAGTTGGATAATAGAATAAAAAACTTTTATTTTCATGGAGATTGATTTTATAAATACCATTATTAAAATTAAATGTCAAAGATCCTTTTGTACAAAAATAGAATTGTATATATCTTTTATCAATACCTTTTAAAATTGATTCTGTTGATTCTGTAAAGTTGTCTATTTGAGCGATATAGATATCAGTTGACAATTTATGTTCAGTGATTTTACTTTTATGGGTATTTTTTAATTCCATTTCAATTAATGAGGTTTATCATATAAAAAGGCTGATTTTTGTCAAATTCACTCTTTATAAAGGTTCAGAAACAAATATAAAACTTTTATTTATAATAATTCTAAAAAAGCAAACTTTAATTTTTAGAGGTATTTTTTATTTTTAAAGTTATTTTCACATCTATTTAGATACTATTTTTGTACCAGTATTTGAGGAAATGACAATAAAAGGAAACAACAAGGAGGAAAACTTTTACGTAATAGGAATTAGCTATGAAAAAGCTGATGCTGAAACAAGAGGTAAATATACATTTTTTCCTGATCAGGTAGGTGAGTTTACAAAAGATTCTAAATCGAACGGTTTAGATAATTTTTTCATTGTATCAACTTGTAATCGTACAGAGTTTTATGGTTTTGCAGAAAACGAAAATCAAATCGTAGAACAATACTGTAAATACACAGAAGGTAATGCACAAGATTTTCGCAATTTTATGGTTGTGAAAGAAGGTATTGATGCAATTAACCATTTGTTCCGTGTTTCTTCTGGATTAGAAAGTCAAATTTTAGGTGATTTTGATATTATTGGTCAAATCAAAATTTGGTTTAATCGATTTAAAAAAGAAGGAGCTTCAAATGCTTTTCTTGAAAGATTAGTAAATACTGCAATACAAATAAGTAAGAAAGTAAAGAATGAAACTTTTTTAAGTAATGGTTCTGCATCTGTTGCTTATTCAGCAGTAAATTTTATACAAGCTACACAAGGAAACTTAGATAATAAAAACATCCTTTTGTATGGTATTGGTAAGATTGGTCGTAATACATGTGCTAACTTAGTAAAACATTATCCAAATACAAATATTACATTAATTAATAGAACCAAGGAAAAAGCAGAAATTCTTGGATTGAAATATGATATTACTGTAAAAGATCATAGTGAATTAGAACAAGAATTAAAAAACACAGATATTTTAATTGTTGCAACAGGCGCTAGTAATTATACAATTACAGAGGAAATGATTCCTTATGATAAAGAAATGACTATTATTGATATGTCAGTTCCAGAAAATGTAATCCATACATTAGCAGCTCGTGAAACAATACAATTAGTAAATGTTGATGGTTTATCTAAAATGGTAGATGATACAATTGCACAACGTCGTAATGCAATACCAGAAGCTTTAGCAATTATTGAAGAACATTCTTCTGAGTTTTACGATTGGTTAGAAACAAGAGAATTAGTTCCTGCAATTCAGTCATTTAAAAATAGATTAGATTTTTTCCAATCTTTTGCTTTAAATAACTTGAAAAAAGATAATATAACTATCGACGAAAGTGAAACACTTTTAACTGAAAAAGTTATTCAAAAAATAACAAATCAATTTGCATCATATTTAATAGAAAATAAAGATAATGCAGATGAAACTATACAGTTGATGGAAAAAATGTTTCGTTTAAAACAAGCTTAAAATTAATCATGAAAACAATAAAAATTGGTACACGTCAAAGTCCATTAGCACTTTGGCAAGCCAATAAGGTAGCTTCTATTTTAGAAGCTAAAGGGCATCCAACAGAAATAGTTCCTATTACTTCGGAAGGAGATCAAAATTTAAAACAACCTATTTATTCACTTGGATTAACAGGTGTTTTTACTCGATCGTTGGATATTGCCTTGTTAAATGATAAAGTAGATATTGCTGTACATTCTTTAAAAGATGTACCAACGGTTTTACCTGAAAGTTTAGAGTTAATTGCTTATCCAGAAAGAGCTAGTTCAGCTGATATTTTAGTTTATAAATCAGCTGATATTTTCGAAAAAAAACATCGTATAATTGCGACTGGTTCTTTACGTAGAAAAGCATTTTGGCATCATCAATACCCAAATGATACTATTGTAGATTTACGTGGAAATGTACAGTTACGTTTAAAGAAATTACAAGATAATATAGAGTGGGATGGAGCTATTTTTGCTTTTGCAGGACTAGATCGTTCAGAAATATTAGATGAGTTAAAAGACAAAGGTCTTCATTACAAAGTCATCGATTCGATGATTGCTGCTCCATCACAAGGAATTTTAGGAATTGTAGCTAAAGAAGGATTAGATTTAAGTGATATTAATAATCCAGAATGTGAACGTTTTGCAACTGTAGAACGTCAATTTCTTAATGTATTAGAAGGAGGATGTACAGCTCCAATTGGTGCACTAGTCGAAAAAATAGACGAAGAAAACTATTCTTTTAAAGGTGCAATTTTATCGATCGATGGACAAGAAATGATTTCTATCGAAAGACAATTCAAAGCAAGTGAATACCAAACAAAAGGAAAAGAATTTGCTGAAGAATGTATTGCACAAGGAGCAGGTAAATTGATAGAAGCAATAAAAAAGGAAATTGCAGAAAAATCGTGATTAAGAAGATTTTATTTACTAAATCTATTCCATCAACCATTTTAAAAAATGCTTTTGATGATAATGTTGAGGTAGTTTGCCAACCGACATTGCAAATAGATTTTAATACAGTAAATAGTATCTCACAACAGATAGATTTTTCAATTGAACAATATATTGTAAGTAGTCAAAATACAGTAGAAGCAATTCGAAAACTGGATTTAAAAGGTGATTTTTTTGTAGTTGGAAAAAAAACAGCCGAGAAATTAATAACACAAAATAGAAATGTTGTTTTGGTTGAAGATTATGCTGAAGATTTAGCAGAAAAACTAATCAGTAATAATTATTCGCCAAAATGGAATTTTTTGTGTGGTTCATCTCGTCGAGAAACATTAATCAAATTACTTACAGAAGCCAATCATCATGTAAATCAAGTGACAACTTATTATTCAGAACAAATAAGTTATCAGCTCGAAGAATATTTTGATGCTTATGCATTTTTTAGTCCATTATCATTCAAAGCATTTCATCAAAAAAATGCTATTCCAAAAACTTCTTGTATTTTTACAGTAGGAAAAACAACAACTTCTGCGATACGAGAAAATTATCCAGAACATACAATAATAACTGCAGATATTCCTTTGATAGAAACAGTTATAGAAAATATAAAAAAATATATCGATGATAAAAAATGATTTGCTTTTAAAAGCATTGAGAGGAGAAGAAGTAGAACGTCCGCCAGTTTGGATGATGCGTCAAGCAGGAAGATATTTACCAGAATTTATCGAATTAAGAGATAAATACGATTTCTTTACACGTTGTCAAACACCAGAATTAGCTGCAGAAATTACAGTACAGCCAATTCGTCGTTTCCCATTAGATGCCGCAATTATTTTTTCGGATATATTAGTTGTTCCACAAGCAATGGGAATGAATTTCGAAATGAAACCAGGAGTTGGACCTTGGTTAGAGAATCCTATTCGTACAGCACAAGACGTAGAAAAAGTTTATATTCCTGATGTTGAAGAAGAATTAGGTTACGTTTATGCAGCAATGGATATTACAAAAAAAGAGTTGGACGATAAAATTCCATTAATTGGTTTTGCAGGTTCACCTTGGACATTGTTATGTTATGCAGTAGAAGGAAGAGGTTCTAAATCTTTTGATATAGCAAAAGGATTCTGTTTTCAAAATCCAGTTGCAGCTCACCAATTATTGGAAAAAATTACACAAACAACAATTCAGTATTTACTAAAGAAAGTAGAACACGGAGCTAATGTAATTCAAATTTTCGATTCTTGGGGAGGAATGTTATCACCAAAAGATTACGACGAATTTTCTTGGAAATATATAGAGCAAATTGTAAACGAATTATCTAAAGTAGTTCCAGTAACAGTATTTGCAAAAGGATGTTGGTTTGCGCTAGAAAAAATGGCAGATTCTAAGGCATCAGCTTTAGGAGTAGATTGGACAATAACACCACAATTAGCAAGAGAGTTTACAGGATTCAAGAAAACATTACAAGGGAATTTTGATCCATCACGTTTATTATCTCCACCAGAAACAATTCAAAAAATGGTAAAAGAAATGATAGACGATTTTGGTACTTATAAATACATCGCTAATCTAGGACATGGAATTTTACCAAATGTCCCAGTAGAAAACGCACAAGCTTTTATAGAAGCTGTTGTAAACTATAAAAAATCTTAAGAGAATATTCTTTTTAAGTGAACTTAGAAAAAAGGTTGTTACGAATGTAGCAACCTTTTTTTGTTTTTGTTGTAAAAAAACACAAATATTTGATATAAAGTAAATTATAAATATTATATTTAAGGGAATGACTAATAATTACTTAAAAAAATAAATTGAATGAAATCTACTTACCCATTATTATCAATGGCTTTACTTTTAATAAGTATTAAATCTAATGCCCAGAATACTACTCAATCTTCACCAACTACGAATTATGTTGATTATAATTACAATCCTCTAGTAGAAATAAGTAGAGATAAAAAAACTAAGAAAGCAACATTTATTTCTAATATTGATGGAGATTGGGAATTGTATATTGGTTCTACTCCAACTCAAATAAATCTTACTACACCTGTTTTAATAGGACATGGAAAAGGAAATTTTCCTATTAATTTGAAAGATAATGACAAACGTTATTATTTTATGATAAAAGAGAACAATAAAGAAATTGTTTTTGCTGATAAACATTTACCGATTGCAGGAGGTTTTAATTTTAGAGATTTAGGTGGCTATAAAACAAAAGATAATCATTTTGTGAAATGGGGTAAAATTTTTAGATCGGATGATTTATCTACTTTAACTCAAGATGATTTAGCATATCTTTCTAGTATACCACTTTTAACTGTTATAGATTTTAGAAGTTCTGATGAAATAAAAAATTCTCAAGATAAAAAACCATCTTCTTTGAAAGAAGAACTTCAATTAAGTATTAATCCTGGAAACTTGAATAGTATGATGGATTTAAGTTCATCAAAAATTGATTCAGCCATGATTGAAATGAATCAGTTATTAGTTACAGAGCCTAATATAATTGCAGAATATCGTAAAATGTTTCAACTTCTCCAAAATCCTGAAAACAATGTACCTCTTTTATATCATTGTACTGCAGGTAAAGATAGAACAGGAATGGCATCTGCATTAATTTTATTTGCATTAGGAATGGATGAAAAAGATATAATGAATGATTATTTATTATCTAATAAATATATTATTCCAAAATTTGCAAGTATAATTCAAAAGAAGCCAGAAACTTTGAGTCTTTTTTCTGTTAAAAAAGAATTTTTACAAGCAGGAATAGATAAAATGAAAGAGAAATATGGGAGTGTAGATAACTTTTTAATCAATGAATTGAATGTTGATTTGGTAAAATTGAGAAACTTATACCTTGATTAAATAAAATTTAAACATTTATAAAACCTCATAAAGAATTATGAGGTTTTATAAATTATATATTTAGTGAGGTTATTATTGAAAAAATAATAAATTTCATCTAATATTCATTTGGGCGTTCCCTACGGTCGGGTTTTTCGTTTCAATCTTTTATAATTGGTCATTGAGGCTCTCGAAATGCAATGACCAATTATAAAAGGATTTCCACTGCAACCCCTAACGCGATTCTTGTAAATAATAAATAATAGTTTTTCACTCTTTATTCATTATATATAATAAATATTTTTTTATTTTAGAAACTGTTTAAATTTATATTGTAAAAAAAGAATCATAAATTACCAAAATATAGTTATGACTTTCTTTTAGAAGCACATAAAAAAAGTTCCTCTCATAAAGAAAAAATTCTTTCTGATAGATTATGTGCTTGTTTTTGTTGTGAAAAAACATTTCTACCAATAGAAATAATTGAGTGGATAGAAGAACCAAAAGGAGGAGAAACTGCTGTTTGTCCAAAGTGTGGTATTGATTCTGTTTTAGGTTCAGAATTTCCAATCCAAGACAAAGATTTTTTAGATGAAATGAATAAGTATTGGTTTTAATAATTAATAGTATATATTATTGATAATAAGATGAGTTTTAATATAGAAAATTATAATGTAGAATATAAACAACAAATTTTAGATGTGTGGGAAAAATCAGTCCTAGAAACACATCATTTTTTGAGTAAAGAAGATTTTATTGAAATAAAAGAATTTCTTAATAATTTTGATTTTGAAAATTTAGATGTTTATTGTTTAATAGAGAACAAAATAGTAATAGGTTTCCTAGGCTTATATGATAAAAAAATTGAAATGTTATTCTTAGATCCCAAATTTATAGGTAAAGGATTAGGTAAAAAAATGTTAGATTTTGCAATAGTAACTCTTCACGCAAATAAGGTAGATGTTAATGAACAAAATAAACATGCCAAGGAATTTTATGAAAAATTTGGATTTAAAGTTTATGAAAGAACAGAAAAAGATGATTTAGGAAAAAATTATCCAATATTAAAAATGAAACTTTAATATATTTTGTAGTTATTTATTTTGATGTGAATTTAATAAAAAATGATAAAAAGAGTAAATAAAGATTTGAAAAGTAATGTAAAAAAGATATTTACAGAGTGTTGGAATACAGATTTTATGGTATCTAAATCCAAAGTTCATTATATAGATAATCTTGAGTCTTTTGTATATATAAAAAATAAAGAAATTATAGGTATAATAACATTTACGATTGATAATAATGAAATTGAAATTGTTTCTTTAGATAGCTTTATAGAAAATAAAGGAATAGGAACGGCATTGATTAACGAAGTAATAGAACTATTTAGATCTTATGAATATAATAAACTTTGGCTTATTACAACAAATGATAATTTGAATGCATTAAAATTTTATCAAAAACGAGGTTTTATTATAACAGATATTTACATTAATGCTATTGAAAAATCAAGAAAATTAAAACCTTCTATTCCTATATTGGGATATGATAATATTGCTATTCTACACGAAATACAATTAAATTATTATAAATAATAATTGATTTACATTTTGATTATTCTCTTAAAAATGTTCTTTTTTTTAATATTTAATTTCAATTTAGCATGAAATATCTAAATTTTAAATAAAAATAAGTAATGCAAATTGCGCCAATAAAAGAATTAGTACCCTACATTAAACATTATCTTTTTTTAGAAAGTGAACAACTTAATTTGAAAAAATTGCGTTTATTTTCTGATGGAAATACGGGGATGGTATTTACTTTTGCGGCTAACTTTTATGTTAATAATTCAGATACTAAAATTTCTAAATATCCAGATTCATTTTTATATGGTCAAATAAGTGCTTTCAAAGATTTATTTTTAACTAGAAATACTAAAATAATTATAGTTGTATTTCAGCCTTATGGCATCAATCATCTTTTAGGTATTCCAGCAATAGAATTGAGAGATGAAATAACGTCAATAACAGAATTATTAGGAAAAAATGGAGAAGAACTTTACGAAAGATTATCAGAAGAAAGTAAATTAGATTTAAGATTAAATATTTTAAATAATTTCTTCATTGAACAAGTTGTCAAGAGACAATCTATAAATAAAAATTTTATTCCATCTTTATTGTCTTTTATTTTGAAAAATAAAGGACAAGTAACTTCAAATCAATTAGAAAACTATTCAGGCTATACAGAAAGACATATTCAAAGAATATTTAAAGAATCTATAGGATTAAATCCTAAAAAATATGGAAATATAGTTATGCTTCATAATTTTTTAAATCTTTTAAAAAGTAGAACAATAGATAAAAATTTAACGAATTTATCTTATGAAACAGGTTATGCTGACCAAGCACATTTAATTAGAGAATTTAAAAAATATACAGGAATTACACCTACTGAATATCTTAATAATACAAGTCGATTAGCAGTTAATTTTTTTGAAATAAAATTAGAATAAATTCATGGTAATGTCGGTTTTATACAATTCTTAAATTTTTACATAAATTATTTTTGTTCCATACTTTTAAACTTAAATAAAATGGACAAAATAAAAATTTCATCTGCTCAATTCGAGACCAGAAATAATGATAAAATTTATAATCTTTCAATCATAGAAAAACTTACAAAAAAAGCATCAGAAGAAGGTTCAGATGTAATAGCTTTTCATGAATGTTCAATAACAGGCTATTCGTTTGCAAGATTTTTAAATAGGGAACAAATGATAGATTTAGCAGAATATGTTCCTAATGGAGAAAGTACAAAGAAGTTAATTGAAATTGCGACGAAATATAATATTGTAATTCTAGCAGGCTTGTTTGAAAAAGATGAGAATGATAATTTATTTAAATCATATATCTGCATCGATAAAAATGGATTGATAGCTAAACATCATAAATTACATCCTTTTATTAATCCACATTTAACAGCAGGAAATAGTTATACGATTTTTGAAATTAATGGATGGAAATGTGGAATTTTAATTTGTTATGATAATAATGTAATTGAAAATGTAAGAGCAACAAAACTTCTTGGAGCCGATATAATTTTTATGCCTCATGTAACGATGTGTACACCATCTTCTAGACCAGGAGCAGGTTTTGTAGATCCAATATTATGGGAAAATAGAGAGGTTGATCCAACTTCATTGAGATTAGAGTTTGATGGGATGAAAGGAAGGGCTTGGTTAATGAAATGGTTACCAGCACGAGCTTATGATAATGGTATTTATGTGGTTTTTTCTAATGCTATAGGAATGGATGACGATCAATTAAAAAATGGATGTTCTATGATACTTGATCCGTTTGGAGATATTTTGGCTGAATGTAGAGATCTTGATGATAGTTTTGTTACAGCAACAATTACTTCAGATAAATTAATTGCTGCAGGAGGTTATCGCTATATAAATGTTCGAAGACCTAGTTTGTATAAAGATATTATAGGTAAAGAACATGAATCAGAACAAAAAGTTGTTTGGATGAATGAAAATAGTAATGAATAATAGTTAATTTTATACATGACATTTATTTATTAAACAATAAAATTTAGATATAGTAATCAATGAGTACATAATATTTGGACTTTTATATTTGTTGAATAGAATAAAAATTACACAAATGAATATTTTAGCAATTATAGGTAGTGCAACAGAAGAATCGTCTAATTTGAAATTAGTAGAATATATTACAGATCATTTTGAATCGATGAATATCGATATTTTTAATGATCTTAAAAATTTACCTCACTTTAATACTTCAATTACTGATGAAAATACTCCTGAAACTGTTCAAGCAATAAAATCTAGAATTGAAAAAGCAGATGGAATTATTTTTTCGACTCCAGAATATATTTTTAGTATTCCAAGTGGATTAAAAAATTTGTTAGAATGGTGTGTTTCTTCCGTTATTTTTACCAATAAACCAGTTTCTATTATTACAGCTTCTGCAAGTGGAGAAAAAGGGCATGAAGAATTAAAATTAATTTTAGAAACATTAGGAGCTAAAGTTTTAGAAGATAATAATTTGTTGATAAAAGGAATAAAAGGGAGGTTTGATAATTCTGGTCAATTAAATGATCAAACAGCAAATGAACTAAACATTATAATCAATCATTTTATAAAAACGGTAGAAGGTCGAATTTGATATTTTAATATTTCTGCGTTAGTGATTGCAATGGAAATCCTTTTTCCTCAGAAAAAGATTGGAATGTAAAGCACGCCGGAACGGAACGCCAAAAAATTAATTTTAATTATTTATATAAGTTAAAGTTATGATTAATTGTAGTAAATTTAAGCTTACTAATTTAAAATGTGTATATGCGAAAAATTTTTACTCTTTTTCTTTTGTTTTTAATTGTTTCTTTAAATGCACAGAATATTAAAACAAGCTATAAAATTTCTTTTTGTGGAAAACCGCAAAAATTAACTTTAATACAATATAATGATGGTACTGTATTAGGTTTTTTAGAAACAGATTTTTCTAAACAAGCTCAGATGCGAAAGGGTACAAGTACTCCAATTAAAATTAAAACAGAGATTACTGATGCACAAACAAAAAGATTGTTTGCTGATTTGAATGATGTAGGGATAGAATCTTTGGTTAATTGTAATACGGATAAGGAATGTAAATCGGTTACTTTTTTAGATGCTAATGATTTAATCATTGATCTTTTGTTGGAAGATGGAACTGAAAAGAGATTTGATTATTTGAATATCTATCCATTATCTGATACGAATACCGTAGAAGAAGAAACTGAATTAAGAAAAAAGGTGCAGCGTATAGTGACAAATGTAGATGAGGTAATTCATTTAAAGGAAATGTTTAATAATGTTTCTAGAGATTTAGAAATAGGATTTTATTATTGTTATTTAGATGATATGTCTACAAACTGTATTGACAAAAAAAATAGTAATTAAATAAAAAAATAGGATTTCAATTTATTGAAATCCTATTTTTTTAAGTTGAATTTTGGATATTTCTTTTTGATTGTTAATTATTGACCAATTTCATAGCATCTTCGCTATAACGATCGCCAACATTAGGATATTTCTCAAGAATTTTTGAAATTTTTTCTAAATCACTTGTGTCTAATTGTAAGTTCACAGAACCAGCATTTTCTTCTAATCGAGATGCTTTGCGTGTACCAGGAATTGGAATTATATTTTCTCCTTGTGCCAAAACCCATGCAATAGCTAGTTGAGCTGGAGTTGCACCTTTTTGATCTGCAAATGCAGCAAATTCACTTACCAAATTCTGATTATTTTGTAATGTTTCACCATTATTGCGAGGAATAAAATTTCTGAAATCGGAACTGTCCAATTTGCTTAAATCTAATTTATTTGTCACTAAACCTCTAGAAAGAGGAGAGTAGGGAACAAGAGAAATTCCTAATTCATTTAATGTAGGCAAAATATCTGTTTCTACATTTCTTGTTAATAAAGAATATTCACTTTGTAAAGCAGCAATAGGATGTATTGCATTCGCTTTTTTTATAGACTCTGGAGAAGCTTCACTAAGACCTAAGTATTTTACTTTTCCTTCTTTTACTAATTCTGACATAGCTCCAACAGTTTCTTCGATTGGAATAGTGGGATCTACACGATGAGCGTAATACAAATCTATAGTATCTATTTTTAGTCTTCTTAAGCTATCTTCTACAGCAATTTTTATCCATTCTGGTGAACCATCAAAGTAAGTTTCATTCGCATTACTTGGTCGACTAACACTATCTCTAAAACGAAAACCAAATTTAGTAGCAATAAATACTTTGCCTCTATTAGGAACCAATACTTTTGATAATAATTCTTCATTCGCTCCATTTCCATACATATCTGCTGTATCCCAAAAATTAATACCAAGATCCAATGCTTTGTGAAGAGTCGCTATGTTTTCATTTTCATCAGATTTTCCATAAGCAAAGCTCATTCCCATACAACCTAAACCAATAGCGGAAATATTTTCGTTTGTATTTCCTAGTTTTCTATATTTCATATCATTATTTTTATAAGAACAAAATTAGATGAGGTTGATAAAATAAATTTGTAGTATTCAAACAATCAATTATAAATTTCAAATCGATTGTCGGTATTCCGAAGGAGAACTTTCTATACGTTTCTTAAAGAAATTTGTAAAGTAAGCTTGCGACTCAAAACCTAGACTATAAGCAATTTCAGAAATAGACCAAGATGTATGCTGTAACAAAGCTTTTGCTTCTGTGGCAATTCTATCTTGTATAATTTCAGTAGTTGTTTTATTTGTTTCATTTTTCACAGATCTATTCAAGTGATTTGTATGTACACATAAATGTTCAGCAAAAATTTTTGCCGTATTCAATTCAAGGCGAATATGTGGACTATCAATAGGGAATTGTCTTTCTAATAATTCCATAAACAATTGTGTGATTCTTCCTGAAGCATTATTGTTCACTTTAAAATCATCTGGTTCTTGCATTTTCATTCCTTCATGTAATAAAACATGCAAATAACTTCTAATTAAATCATAGCGATGCTCGTAAGATCCTTGTATTTCGTTAGACATGGACAAAAACATATAATTCACTTGTTCTTGTTGTTGCTCATTCAAGAAAAAAATAGGTCTTTTATTTAGCTGAAACAAAGGAGAGTTTTGTAAATGACCAACTTTTTCATCATGATTCAGAAAATAATCATTAAACAAACAAAACCAACCTTTCTGATCTTCATTTTCTGCTTCCCAAGCATAAGGAACTCTAGGATTAGAGAACAAAAGAGCAGGTTTGTCTATATAAATATGTTTATCAGCATAATATAAAGTTCCTTTGCCTATAATATAAGAAATTTTGTAATAATCTCTTCTACTATAAGGACTAAGGAAAGAACATACATCTCTTGTAAAAACATTAAAATGACCTTTTCCCGCATTATCTTGTTCTAATTTTAAAGGGTTTGCTTGTGGTGCACGTTTATACAATTGTTCTATACTTTCTACTTTAGGCATATTCACTAAATTTATAAAATTCAAATATACGGTTTTTAATTATTAATTACTTTTTGTTTTATTTTTTTGGGCAATCACTACGTGCCGCGCTTTCCGCTCCCAATCTTTTTACTTCGCTAGCACGCTCCGCAAAAAGGATTTCCACTGCAATCGCTATTGCAATCATTAATTTTACTTTTATTCGATTTTAAATACTTAAAAACAGTAGATTAAAAAATAAATAGTAATTTTAATCAATACACCTACAACCTAAATCCTAATGTTAAATAACAATTATATTATTTATCGTCTTAAATCTGAAGATTCATTTGCTCATCTTGCACATAAATTTAATTTATCAGAAGATGATTTAATATCTTTTCATAATCAAAATTGTAATAACAATTCACAAATTTATTTCAAAGATATATCAGGATTAAACGAAATATATATTCCTATAAATTATAAAACATCCGAAGAAATAGAGAAATTATTATTATCAGAACGGCCAAATTCTGTATTAGATTCAGATTTTTATAAAGAAAAATATAAAATATATGAAATAGTTACAAATGATAATGAGTCTACAGACTTAGATTATGATTTATCACTTGTATTTGGTAAAATAGATAATGAAAATGTTGTTACAATTCATCGAGATCAATTGAATAAAAAAGGAAAGCAATTATCCAATAAAATGCAAGAATTAGCTTTATGGTCGTCTCAAAGTTTATTTCCTATTTCTTTTCTTCTTGATCAAAAAAATACTCCAATTAAGATCAAAGATTATGATTCATTAAAAAATGCCTTTCAACAGAACAGAACAAAAATTGAAGAT
>DJDD01000007.1 GCA_002430925.1 Flavobacteriales bacterium UBA5933 | reverse complement strand
TGTGATTTTGAAAAAGCAACAGAAATTTTAGGATGATTCTATTAAAATTTAAGATATGATAGAAAATTATATTAATGACTTAAATTTAAGAAAAGAAGTCTTCCCTATTTTTAATTATTGCATTAATGATTTATCTAAACAAAAACTAAATAATTTACTAGAAAATCCATTAAAAAATATAGAGGACATTTATAATCGACAGGATATAATTAAAGGATTTATACAGAATAAAGAACAACTATCTAATTATAAATATTCTAAAATTTATTTTCATGAAGTATATGAATTTCTATTAAATTTTTCTGATGATGATTTAATGTTTACTAAATTAAATCTTATTTTATTTAGCAAACAAAAAGCCGAAATAGAATCTAGACTAATACAAATAATAAGCATTTTTAGTAAAATAGAACTGAATTTAAAAAAATTAAACTTAGCTGATTTTCCTCCTAGCTATTCTGACGAAATTAAATTTATACTAAATTTTATAGAATACTTCAATGTAGGTAAATACTATAAGATAAATACAAATGACACTCTAGATTTATGTAAAAAAATTCTTGAGAAAAAATCTGAATTTAATATTTTTTTTGAATCTATACTATTGTTTGAAGTATATCTATCATTTTCAAAATCTATAATAAAAAATAACTTTGTTTTTCCTACAATTTCAGAAAATAATTTTATTTTCAAAGATTTATATCATCCACTACTTAATTGTCCTGTTTCAAATAATTTAAACATTAATAAAAATGTAATTATTCTTACAGGCCCTAATATGTCAGGAAAATCAACCTTCCTAAAAAGTATATTTATTAGCATATATTTAGGTCACCTTGGTTTAGCTGTTCCAGCAAGTGAAGCATGTTTCCCTTTTTTTAATTATTTTTCAATTTCAATCAATCATAATGATAATCTAAAAAACGGATATAGCCATTTTATGAATGAAATTCATCTTCTAAAAAATGCTCTTATCCAAGCTAAACAAGGAAAAAAATGTTTTGTTGTTTTTGATGAACTTTTTAAAGGAACAAATATTGATGATGCATTTAATATCAGTTCTCAAACAATAAAGGGTTTATTGAATTTTAAAAGTTCTTTTTTTATTATCTCTACCCATTTACAACTTTTAAATGAAATTGAAGAAATTAAAACTAAACAAACTGCAAATTACTATATAGATACTTCCCTTGTAGATAAACAACCTATCTTTACTTATAAACTAAAAGAAGGTTGGTCTAATCTTAAAATTGGTGAGATTTTATTTGAAAATGAAGGTATTAAATCTTTATTAAACTAGCGTTAGTGATTGAAGTGGAAATCCTTTTTTAGTTGGGTATTTCGACTTGATTATTGCATATCGGATTCGCTCAATGACCATGTCAAAAAATGCAATGACCAACTAAAAAAGATTGGAACGGAAAGCACGACCGAAGGGAACGCCAAAAAAAATATAATCATTACAGAAAAAACCATTTAGAAAATTCTAAATGGTTTTTGTATCTTAAAAATAAATTAATAATTATCTTTTTCTATTTTAGTTTTTAAATCCTTGAAAAAACCAGGTGCTTTTTCATCCTTTTTAATTGCTGTATTTATCCATTCTAATGCTTGTTTTCTATCTAAGCGATTTGTGTAATAAAAATTTGCTGAATTATAAAAATCTCGAGCTGGAGAATTTGAATTCAAATTTTCTTTAATCATTTTTAGAACTGCTTCTGTAGTATTAGTTTCTAAATTGACTTTGACAGAAATATCATCCCAAGCCAAAACTAAATCTGCATTGTTTTGTTTTACATTTGTAAAACGAATTTCAAAAGTTTCTAATTTCTCATTTTTTAATTTTGTAGGAACAGCAGATACTTTTAAAGCAACATTCGATTCTTTCCAATCAACTTGATTTCCCCAATTATTAGATTCTTTGTAAAAAATTATATCCCAACTATTTTTATTTGGAATAGTAAATAATCCATATTTACCAGCTGCTAACTCTTTTCCATTTACTTTTATTGGCTGATCAAAACTAATTGTTGTATTCTCATTAGCTCCTGTTCTCCAAACTTCCCCATTAGGAACAAGTTTTCCAAAAATTTCTCTATTATTTACATTTGGACGGTTATAAACGACCTCGAAATCTGTTAATCCTACTTTTTGTTCTATTTCTGCATGTGAACTTACAGCTGGAAATTTCATTTGAGCAAAAGCACAAGAACTAACGATTAAGGCTAAAAATGCTGAAGTAATTTTCATTTTATTTTTTTATTTATTTTATCTGTGTTTTTATCGTAACCATAAGGGCAATGTTTGCATCCACTTTTGCAACAATATCCTCGTCTTTTTAAATATTGTTCTGTAAAGATTCTGTATCCCTCAGGAGATAAATAATAATCTCCTTCCAAAAAATGTTTCATATTTCTTTTCCATTTGTATTAGAACAAATTATGATTATTCTAATATTTACATTATCAATTCAACTTCATTATCAAACAAGCATTAAAAATACTGAGAAAAGATTGATTTTCCTCAATTATTTAATAATTTTGTATATTATTGATTATAAGAAATGTTTATTATTATTTGTAAAAACTTATTCAGAAAGAATTTTGTTGGAATAACTTTATTTCCATTCATATTCCTAAAGGACAAAAGTTTAAAACTAAATAAAACATTAGTTAATCATGAAAAAATTCATATCAAACAACAGTTAGAGATGTTTGTTATATTTTTTTATATGTGGTATTTGATTGAATATTTTGTTCGACTAATCCATTATAAAAATGGATATGAAGCCTATAAAAACATAAGTTTTGAAAGAGAAGCCTACGACAATGAAAATAATTTATTGTATTTAAAAAACCGTAAATTATATAGCTTCTTAAACTATTTGTAAATGATTTGGAAAGATTATAAAGCAGAAATACAAGAGATTAAATTACCTGGAATAGAAAATACGAACATTCAATTATCTATTTTACGAGAAGATTTATCTCACCCAGAAATTTCGGGAAATAAATACAGAAAATTAAAATATAATTTAATAGAAGCTGAAAAACTTAGCTTCAAAAAATTAATAACTTTTGGAGGTGCATTTTCCAATCATATCGCTGCAACAGCTGCTGCGGGAAAATTATATGATTTTGAAACAATTGGAATAATTCGAGGAGAAGAATTAGAAAGTAAAATCGAAGAAAATGCTACGCTTCGTTTTGCTAAACAATGTGGAATGCAACTTTATTTTATTTCTAGAGAGAAATATAGAACCAAAAATGACTTAAACTTTCTGGAACAATTAAAATCAAAATTCCCTAATGCTTACATTGTTCCAGAAGGAGGAACGAATGATTTAGCTATAAAAGGTTGTAAAGAAATTTTATACGATAAATGCTTTGATTATGATTACATAGGTTCTGCAATTGGAACGTCTGGAACAATAGCTGGTTTAATAGAAAGTTGTGCTAATCATCAAAAAATACTTGGTTTCCCAAGTTTAAAAGGGGACTTTATAACCAATGATATACAACAACTTACCTCAAAAAATAATTTCACTATTTTTAATGATTATCATTTAGGCGGATATGGAAAAGTTAACGAAGAATTAGTTAACTTTATAAATGATTTTAAACATTTAAATGGAATTCAGTTAGATCCTATTTATACTGGAAAAATGTTTTTGGGAATAACTGACTTAGTTAAAAAGAACTATTTTACAAATAATACCTCTATCCTACTCGTACACACTGGAGGTTTACAAGGAATTGAAGGAATGAACAATTTTTTAAGAAAAAAGAATAAAAAAACCATAGAATGAAAAAGTTACTATATGTTTTTGGTTTACTAACAGTAATTGTATCCAAAGCTCAAGAAAATAAAGACATAACTTACATTCGCACACATGCAATTTTAGCAGTACAAGAAATGGAAATGTACAAAATTCCTGCTAGTATTACTTTAGCTCAAGGTTTGCTAGAAACTGGCGGTGGACAAAGTCGCTTGGCTGACCAAGCGAATAATCATTTCGGGATAAAATGTAAAGGACCTGAAGAATGGCCCTTAGACAAACCTAGAATTTATCATGATGATGATGCCAAAGGAGAATGTTTCCGTAAATACAATTCAACTGAAGAAAGTTACAGAGATCATTCGAAGTTCCTTGCACTTCGACCTTATTACAAATCATTATTTACTCTAAATCCTACGGATTATAAAGCTTGGGCATATGGATTAAAAAAATCTGGTTATGCAACAGATCCTAAATATCCTACAAAATTAATTTCGAGAATAGAAAAATACAACCTTGATCAATTTGATAACATAGATTCTAAAGAAGTCTATGCTAAATTGTATACTCTTTATAATAATCAAGATGATATTTTATTAGCTAATAATGCTAAAAAACCTCTCGAAACCAAAAAACATCATAAAAAAGATGAGGTTCTTGTTGCTAAGAATTCTACAACAGAAGAACTAACTCCAACCAAAGAAACAATTACCGAAAACACCAAGACAATTGTTTACGAGGCAAGACCTCAAAATCCATCTTTACGCATCAAGAGACATAAAAACAATATTCCATATATTGTAGCACAAGCTGGAGAAACAATATCTTCTATTTCAAAAACATACAACATCGTTCCTTCTGCAATTGCCAATTACAATGAAATTGAAATGGGAACAAAATTAAGAGATGGACAAATTGTTTTTTTCGGAAACAAAAAATCTAAAGGATCAGATTATTCTTATAAAGTTCAACCAGGAGATGATATGTATTCTATCTCTCAAAAATTTGGTGTAAAAGTTAGTAAACTTTATAAATACAATAGAATGGATTCTGGAACTCAACCAAAAGTTGGACAACGAATTAATCTAAAAACTAAAGTTAGAGCTTAAATAAAAATAGGATGGTTAAAATTAACCATCCTATTTTTATGATATTAGGTTTATAATTTGGGCAATCCCTACGGTACGTGCTATCCGTTACAATCTTATAAAAAATGATATTTTGTTCAATAAATTAGTTATTTTTTATAAGGATTTTCACTTCTATCACTATTGCAAAACCTTTAGGAAAAAGAAAATAGTAAAATTATAAGTCAAATTTTCCATCAACATAATACCATTTACTTCCCTCCTTTTGAAAAGCAGATAATTCTTCATGCTCATAAAAATCACCTAAATGATCTTGATAGTAGGCTTTAAAATGAACATAATTATCCCATGCTTTTACAACAATCAATTTTAACAAAGTATTTTGTTTTGACCATTGATCTATTTCACTTTTAGAATGATATGGTCTTTTACTAGGATGTGTAGTTTCTACTAAATAATCTACCAAATGAAGTGAGAAAGCTGAATAACGAGAACGCATCAAAACTTCTGGTGTTTTAGGTAAAAGCTCATCTTTATGATAAGGTTCGCAACAATCTTTATATTCTTTTCCTGAACAACAAGGACATTCCATTTTTTTGTGATAAAGATACTCAAAATAAAAAGAAAATTTATTTTTACATCACTCAATTCATCAATAATATTGTATCTTAATCTAGATTTTTTAATTGTATTACATGAACCATAAAACATATAAAATTAAAGGAAACAAAATTCACTCAATTTCAGATTTTTATCAAGAAATAAATCGATTGTTCATGAAAAATGAAGATTGGAATTTAGGTGAAAGTTTAGATGCCTTAGATGATTTACTTTATGGTGGATATGGAGATTTATTTGGGTTAGACAAAATTACTATACGATGGGAAAACTCAGAAGAAAGTAAAAAATCATTAGGTTATGAAACAACCAAAATTTATTATGAAAGTAAAATTTCGCAACCAGAAAAATATAATGTAAAAAAAATTAAAATAGATTTAAAAGAATTACAAGAAAATAAAGGTAAAACGTATTTTGAAATCATTATCGAAATCTTTAAATCTCATAAAAATATAGAACTTATATTACAATAAACTAAATATTAAATCACACATTTTAACTACAAATGAATTTAAAACCAATAACAATCGTTTTAGGGTCTATTTTATCATTTACAATGATATCATGTAACTCAAACAAAATAAATAATCAAGAGCAAACAGAAAACTCTACTTCTTCTAGTAAATTAATTTCTTCTTTAAAAGCTACACAAAACAATTATAATATAAAAGATACTATTACTTTAGAGTTTACGGTAAAAAATCCAACTTCAAAAGTTATAAAATTTACTCAATATCATACTCCATTTGAAGGAATGATAAGTAATTTTTTAACAATAAAAGACACTAAAGGTAATGATATTAAATATATTGGCCCTATGGTTAAGAGGGTTACTCCTCCTCCAAGTAATTCATATCATACATTAGAACCTGGAGCTAGCGAGAGTATAAAATTTTCTATCAATAAAAGTTATAAAATTGAAAATGCTGGAACGTATATTATCAACTATATTCAAACCCCTATTAATGGAATAAAAACTAGTAAATCAATCAAAATAAAAGTAAATAACTAAAAACAAAACTCAAGAATTAATTAATCTTAATCTTGAGTTTTTTCTATTTATCTTTATGATAATGATAATGATCCTGAATAATAATTTGAATAAAATCTATATTACCTAAACCATCACTCTTTACATCCATAATTTCTTCTAATTTTCTTGTTAGTTTTAAAAGAATATCATAATCATTCTTTTTCATTGCAATATTAAAATTATCCTTCACAATATTTATATCTCTATCAGACAACTTGTAAACTTCAGGAAAACGAATTTTATATGTATTAGAAATATTTTCAAATATCGTTTGAGATAAATCCAATTTAGGATTAAGATCAATTAAACAAGTATTAGCTACAATATCTCCTAAACGTTGATGTTTTTTATTAATCATGATTGTTATTAATGCGATAATTCCTGTAAATAAATATAATTCTACAAGTCCAATTACCCATCGTAAAAAATAATCAAAATTATTTGCTCTATTCCCATCAATTCTTAATACTCTAATTCTCATCAACCATTTTCCAAAAGTTTGTCCATTCATTAAAATTTCTAAAACCAAAGGATATAATAAGAAAATGAATCCAAGTAAACTAAAAATACCATAGGTAAACCATTTATCTTTTACGGGAATAAGAGTTGAAAAGTAATAAAGTGCAATCACCAAAAAGATACGAATAATAATATCGATAATATAAGCTAATATACGTTTACCTACAGAAGCTATATTGTATTCAATTTGCACATTTTGAGGTGTATTGACTAAAAGTTTATTCATATATTTGAATTACTAATTAACCCCTCTACAATGAGAGAAGCTCATTTTATTGATAAAAATAAGGCGAAATGGTCTGATATTGAACATAATTTGAAAAATAAAATTAATGTTCATCCAGATATTCTGTCTAAAAACTACATCGAAATTACGAATGATTTAGCTTTTGCTCAAACATTTTATCCAAAAAGTAAAACAAAAGAGTACTTAAATGAGCTAGCATTATTTGCTCATCAATCCATTTATAAAGACCAAAGAAATTCGAGTAATCAATTCATTCAATTCTTTAAAAATGACGTTCCTAATGTTGTCTACAAAAATCATAAAATGCTATTGTATTCTTTTTTGATTTTTTCTTTTGCCGTTCTTATAGGAATAATATCTTCTCATTACGATCAAGATTTCACAAGTCTTATCTTAGGAAGAGATTATGTAGAAGAAACATTAGTTAACATTAAAAATGGTGATCCTGCTGCTATTTATAAATCTGGAAGCCAAACTGGTTCTACACTTGCAATTACTGTCAACAATATAAAAGTTGCATTTTATGCATTTACATTAGGTCTATTTTTTAGTATTGGAGCTGGATATATCTTATTTAACAATGGAATTATGTTAGGTGCATTCCATTATATGTTTTTTAAAGAAGGGGTTTTAGGAAAAGCCATGACAGCAATTTGGATGCATGGTACTATAGAAATATCTGTAATTATAATTGCTGGATCTTGTGGGCTAATGCTTGGTAATAGCTTTATGTTTCCAAAAACTTATTCACGTAAAAAATCTTTAATCCTAAAAAGTAAAGAAGCTGTAATGATATTAGTTAGTACAATTCCATTTTTTATGATTGCAGGATTTATCGAGGGATTTATTACTCGGTTGTATGATATTAATCTATTTTTAAGTCTAGCTGTAATCCTATTATCCATTGTTTTGATTGTATGGTATTACGTTATTTATCCTATCAAAAAAAATAGAAAAAATCATTCTATGTCTAATCCTATTTTATCGATCACGAATGAGGAAGAATAAAACATTCTGGACTATTATATTATTATTTACCCAATTTATTCTTTTTGCTCAAGATAAAAAAGAAGAATTTGATACGTTTAAACACAAATATTCATCAAAAGCATTTGATTATAATGATGTACAACCTCCTAAAGAAAAATCTAACTTTTTATCTAATATATTAAATTATATTTTATCATTTTTAGCAAAATTACCTTGGGTATTTATCTTTTATACTATTGTTATTCTATTTATTTTATTCATTGGTTATCGCATTTATAAAAATGGAGGATTATTAAAACAAAATGCACGAAAAATAAGTGAAGAAACTGATTTTAATTACATCGAACAGAATTTAAATAATATTAATTTAAATGAATTGATTTCTAAAGCTGAAAACAATAATAATTATCCTTTAGCTATACGTTATTTACATTACCAAAACTTACAAAACTTAGATAAGTATGGTATAATTGAATGGAATCCTAAAAAAACAAATCAACAATTTATTAATCAAATAAAAAATGAAAAGAATAAACTAGATTTTCAAGAAAATACAAGAATTTTTAATCAAATTTGGTTTGGTGAATTTGTTATTAATGCAGATGATTATCAAAATCTTAAAGTTATGTTTAACCAATTTAATCAAACAATAATTGCATGAAAAATAATTTAGTTATTATAATTGGAATTGTTGTTCTAATTCTTTTAATGCTCTTTGGTTATTCTAAACTAAATTTTTCTTTACCAAAATCATGGGAAATCACTCTTGATCAAACTAGTAAAGATCCTTACGGTTTATATATTGCACATAAAGAGATAGGGAATCTTTCAAAAGGAAAAATAAAAGATTTAGAGAAAATATCTGAATTGAATATTGATAAAACTAATGCAAGCGATTACGCTCTTGTTATTATAGGAAAAGAAGTTTTTTTAGATTCTATTTCAAAAAAGTACATTTCTGATTTAGTAAAAAATGGAGGAATTATATTTATTTCAGATTATCAAGATAATACAGACGATACTATATATACCTCTTATAAAGATATTAAAGGGAATTTTGAATTGTCATTAAAAGATAAGTATCTAATCAGTAATAAGAAAGATATTCAACATCATTATATAGAAAAATATAATGCTAGAAATCATGAAGTTCTTGGAACAATTAATATTAACAATAAATTATATCCTAACTTTATAAAATATCAACCAAACAAAGCAAAAGGATACTTTTTATATCACACAGAACCTATTTATTTTTCAAATTATTATCTTCTTAATCAAGATAGTTATTTTTATTCTAAAACTGTTTTTCAATCTTTGAAAGGGAAAACCATTCTATGGTATAATACAGAAAAAACTTATGCAGGAGCAGCAAATACTTCCGTTATGAGATTTATAATGTCCCAACCTGCTTTAAAATATTCATGGATAAGTTTGTTGATTCTTCTTTTCTTATTTTTAATTTTTAAAAGTAAAAGAGAACAACGAATTATACCAATTATAGAAAAAGAAGAAAATCATAGTTTAGAGTTTGCTAAAACAATATCTTCACTTTATCAAGAAAATGGTGAAACAAAAGATATCATAAATAAGAAAATTGATTATTTTCTTTATCAATTAAGAAAAAGTTTTATGATTGAAACTGATGATCTCATGAATAAAAAATTTATAGAACTTGTTGCTCAAAAAGCAAATATTTCACAAGAAGAATGTCTAAATGATTTTCTCATAATAAAAAATAGTTACGAAAAACAACATCCATATATACATGATTTAAAAAATGTATATCAAATTATAGAAAACTACAAACAGAAAGCAAATATCTCATGAACGAAAATACATATCAACCAATACAAATAGAAAATAGAATCGATTTTACAGATGTACAAGAAAAAATGCAAGCTGTAAAAAATGAATTAAAAAAAGTAATTGTTGGACAAGATGATGTTATAGATCAATTAATTCTTGCTCTATTATCTGATGGACATTCATTGATAGAAGGTTTACCTGGTGTTGCGAAAACAATGATGGCAAAATTATTAGCTAAAACAATCAATGCTGAATTTAATCGTATTCAATTTACACCAGATTTAATGCCTTCTGATGTAATAGGAACTTCTATTTTGAATTCAAAAATTAATGAATTCGAATTTAAAAAAGGTCCCATTTTTGCAAATATTATTCTAATTGATGAAATTAACCGATCTCCTGCTAAAACACAAGCAGCTTTGTTCGAATGTATGTCTGAGCAACAAGTTACGGTTGATGGAAATACTTATCCTTTACAACCTCCATTTTTAGTTTTGGCAACACAAAACCCTATTGAACAAGAAGGTACTTATCGTTTACCTGAAGCACAATTGGATCGTTTTATGTTTAAAATTTTTGTAAATTATCCATCATTAGAAAATGAAATAGAATTACTAAAAGAGCAACAAAACCGTAAAAATATAGATAAAACTACTTTAGTTCATAAGGTAATTAATGGTAATGATATTAATGAATTTCAAGAGCGAATAAAATCAATCTTTATTCACGAATCATTATTAAATTATATTGCAACAGTTGTGCATCAAACTCGTATTGATCAATCTTTGTATATCGGTGCTTCACCTCGTGCTTCTATAGCTATATTAGATGCTTCAAAATCTAATGCTGCCATTAACGGGAGAGATTTCGTAATTCCTGAAGATATAAAACAAGTTGCACATGCAATTTTAGGTCATCGTGTTGTTTTAGTTCCTGAAAAAGAAATGGAAGGAATAACAACACAACAAATTATACAACAAATTATTGATCGCGTAGAAATTCCACGTTAATGAATGTTTTTAGAAGTATTTTTCTCACAAATCGTTTGTTCTACATAGGATTTTTTATTGCATTTTGTTATGTGATTAGTTTTTTTGTACCTATATTTTTCTATATAACAAATGTTATTGCATTCATCCTTGTAATAATCATTTTAATGGATATTCTTTTTATTTTTTTAGTAAAAAATTCAATAGAAATTATACGAGAATATCCTGAACGTCTATCAAATGGAGACAAAAATGATTTGAAATTACATGTAAAAAGTAATTATCTATTTCCCTTATATCTAAGGATTATAGAAGAACTTCCTATTCAATTACAAATAAGAAATTTAGAATTTAAAAAACACCTTGCTAAAAAAGAAGCAACACAATTTTTATATACTGTAAAACCGACAGAAAGAGGATCGTATGATTTTGGAAAAACAAATATTTTTATTTCAGTTTTTGGACTAATCGAAAAAAGAATTCAAACTAACGAAAATATATCTATTCCATCTTATCCATCGTATTTACAATTAAAACAATTCCAATTATATTCTACGGCTAAATTGCAGAATCAATTTGGAATGAAAAGAATCCGAAAAATTGGAACAAATACAGAATTTGAAAATATAAGAAATTATAACATTGGCGATGAATACAGATTAATCAATTGGAAAGCTACAGCAAAAGCGAATAAATTAATGATAAATCAGTTTCAAGAAGAAAAATCACAACCTGTCTATTCTGTAATTGATTTGGGAAGAACTATGCGAATGCCTTTTGATGGATTAAAATTATTGGATTATTCAATTAATTCTAGTCTAGTTTTAGCCAATATATCACTTCAAAAAAATGAGAAAGCAGGTTTAATTACTTTTAATAATTCTATTAAGGATTTTGTTGTTGCTGATAGAAAAAATTATCAAATGCCTATGATTTTAGAAAAATTGTACAATGTCGATACAAATTTTCTTGAAACTGATTTTGGGCAATTGTATGTTTTTATGAAACGAAAACTTACTCAACGTTCACTCCTATTTATCTATACAAATTTTGAAACATTAGATGCTTTAGAGCGACAAATGCCTTATCTAAAATTAATTAAAAAATCTCATGTTGTTGTATTGATTTTATTTAAAAACACAGAGTTAAAAAAATTAGCTCATCAAAAAGCAAAAACGACAACAGACATTTATAATAATGTAATCGCTGAAAAATTTAATTATGACAAAGAATTAATCATTAACAGATTAAATCAATTCGGAATTTTAACCATTTATTGCGAACCTAAAGAATTAACTATTGGAATTATTAATAAATATTTAGAAATAAAAGCCAAGGGATTATTCTAAAGAGAATAATATCTATTTTTTGATAAAAAAAATTATGAATTGATTTTTTTAGAATAATTAAAAAACTGCACAATTTTTGTTAAATTATTATAGTTAAATATTTTAACAATTACCAACTTATTTCTAACTACCTAAAAATGTCACATTACAGATACAAAGTCCGTCATGGAGAAAATATGACTACTGTTGCAGAAGCCTATAGAATAGACAGAGAAGAATTACGTTTATTTCATAATAAGCATTGCGATTTAGGTGACGATTGTCTAAAAATATTCGAGAGTATTACTCCCTATATCTGTATTCCTTGGGAAGTTCGCAAAAGATATTCAGCAACTACAATTCGTACATTCGAATTAGTTGCTCCTCCAAAAATAGAAAAAATAAATTATGGTATTATTTACAGAAATAATACCAAGGACAAACAACTGCATTATACTTTATCTTTAGAAAAATCGGTACAAAACATTGTACAAATTACAAAGGATAAACTGTACCTAAATAACCATAATGTAGATAGTGTCATAGAACAATTATTCGAAAAAATAGGTAATATTCTATATCCATTACAATTGGAAGTTACACAGAAACAAGAAATTAATAGAATATATAACGATAGCGAACTAAAAGAACGTTGGAAAACACTGTTACCCTGGTTAAAACTGAGATACAATAGCGAAATATATGACCAAATAGAGACAAAAACAACTTTGTTTTTTAAGAATCCAAACGATTATATTTCTCAGATTTTCAATGATATTTTCTATGCTTTTTACTTTATGCCGATTTACAGAAAATACAAAGACGGAATATTTAATACAACTAGCAGTATACTATTGTCGAGCATAAATCAAAAAATAAATTTCAACCTAAATTTTAAACTGCATAAACATTACACAAAATCGGGTAAAATATTGCTAGAAGTAAATGGAGAAGAAATACATTCTATACTCAATGATAAAAAATGTAAACTAGATTTTAGTTATAAATTACATAAAGAAACACATAAAATATTTTCTGTACTAGGAAAAATTACATGTTACGATGATAACTTGGAAGAACAAGAATTAACATTTGAGATTTACGAATTGAACTAATAATCATATCTTACTTGACCAACTTAAAAACCAAAACCTTATGAGTGATAAACACAAAGTATGTCATGGTGCAATATGCAAATGCAAATTTGGGAATATGACCGATAAACTGAAAGTACTAACCCAAAAAAAACATTATATAAACGACAAAGACGCCAGTTCCAAACTTGTAGCTTGCCATGTTGATTTGGGAAATACTTTCGAAAAAAATACTTTCGGAGAATGTAAATTACAACCGTTGCCTGGTGGTCGATTTAAGACATGTAACCAAATGTTGCAACAATGGACAGGACAATACGAAGATGTTACTTACCAAATAAACGGTGGTCATCCTCTATTAGAAGATAGTATTGGGATTTGTGCTATTGGTGGACCATGCATAGAAATTACACACCACGGACAAACGGCAGAACCTACGCAACAAAATATAGAAAATGCAGACCAAGAGGTATTGGCTGTTTTACTTCCTTTTGTAGATGTAAAACAAAATCCTGTGAAATATATACCATTAGAAAAATAAGCTAATCTACAAACCTATGAGCGATTATAAACCACCTGTACATATTCATATAGACCTTGGTCCAGGGCAAATACTAAACGAAGAAATTGGTTGGCTTTCTTTGCCTAGTTCTGGAACTATAAAAGTTTCTATAAAAGAATATACCGATATAAAAAATAGATTGGTGCATGAAGATTCTGTTCTAAAAACAAAATCAAATAAAATAAGTGCTGAATTAGAAAAAAATCTAAAACTAGAAAAAAATTATGCCAACGACCGTGCACATGAAGGAGGTAAATGGGAAGAATTAGTACCCTACGAAGGCAGAATGGTTATGCGTACCCTTGCTGTACAATACAAAGAGCAAGCAAAACTGAACAAAGTTGCAAAAAAACAGCAAAACGAAATAAAAAAACGAAGAACCGAAATAGAAACTGAGTTAGCAGAACTAAAAGAAAAATATGTTAGTATCCGTTGGGTTTGGGTATTGGTAGGTAGTAGCAGACCAAAGTTAACAAAAGATAGTTTCAATAGTTCTTATGTACAAAATCCACAAGAAATAACACTTACTTTTAATGATTTCCTTGTTGGTGGCGGTGCCGCCTATTTAGAGCCTTTTTGGGAAGGAACAGAACCAAAAGGAAAATACCCTTATGGTGTTCTTGTTAATTCACAAGGAAGAGAAACAAATATATTACTTGCCGATTGGCGAGATGTGGATGATAATCTCATCACTGATACACTAAAATTTGGTTCTACAGCATATCTTAATATCTATACCGAAGGTTTGTATGGACATAATATAGATATACAACTAATGGACAAAGATAAGTTGATACGTGCAATTACTTTTAATAGACTAAACGGAGATGATAAATTATTTGTTCGCGAATACTTGGATAATGGTGTAGAAATAGAGAATAGACATGAAAAAGATATAAAGAGAAAAGAAGAAAAACTTACAAGAGCTGTAGATATACATACAACTAATAATTTTCCGGAAATAGCCAAAAGAGGTTTCCTGTTGGACGATAACCATATTGGTGAGCAACCTGTAAAAAGACCAAATGTACAAAAATGCAAATTTGCTGTCTACATAGACCCTTTTTGGGAAATGGACGGCGGACATCAGTTAGAGGTTTACCCGGTTGTTTATTCGCCAAAATTACCAAATGGAGAAGTAAAATTGGAAAACGCTATTTTAAAGGTAAATGATAGAGATGGAAAATTATTAGAAGTTGAGAAAATAACATCTAACCAAGTATCTGTAATTAGTGGTACAGAAACCAATATGGCTTTTTTTCATCATTGTGGTTACAGTATCATAAATGCTTTATACAAAAATGAAGTAACTACTATTTTTGAGAAAAAGACAGCCGAAATACAAAAACAAACCTACTTAGAAATAAAAGCGACCGATAAGGAAGAAGAATTATACATCTATTTACCAGATTTAGAAACCGAAGAATGTCGTTACAACAATATAGATGGTTACCACACCGATCATTTTGTAAAAATAGAGCAACCAGAGCATTTTAAAAATTTAGAAATAAAAGATAAATACGTAAAATTTGATGTTAAATACCCCAAACCAACACAAGAAGATTTAGCTGCTAATGCAACTATGCAAAAACTGAAACCCATAGAGTATAACCTAAATTTTGAAACATGCCGTTTTAAACATCCTCTAAAAATAGACGTTTATCCGAGTGCAGAATATACTTTTAATGCACATTTGGGTGTCGGTATATTGGAATATTTATATGTTACACAAACAAATAACTATAGAGAACGTATTTATGATGCTGAACAGGGTTCTAGGAGTAACAATGCAAAAGAAGTATACAATAAAAATAAAACAGAGAAATATAAAAACACAGACGATCAGGTTACAAAAAATAATTTTCTAAAAAAATATAAATTTTCGGTTGCTTTCGAAGGTAAATTTGCTGGTGAACAAAGTATAAGCCTAAAAAGTAACATTGCTAGCCTAGAGCAAATTATAGAAAAAATAATTTAATTTTACAGTATTATAGATTCCTATTTGGGTGGTAGTGCACTAAAGGAAGCTGAAGAAGATCCAGAAAAAAAGCAATTATTTGAAAGTAGCCAATCCCAAAGAAAATTCAAGAAAGGAAATTTACCTGTAAGATTCGAGATTACTCCGCCCAAGTTTACTGGTGGTGTATCATGGAAATATGTAGAAAGCCAAAAACATCCCAACCAAATAGGTGTAGAATATGCGTTTAAACTAGGTGCATTACCTCTTATTGGGTTAACTGGCAGACTAGACTTGTTATTTGCTGCGCAGTTTATACCTTATTTGGGTGCTGTTGTAAAAGCCTTGGACAGATCGGTAAAAGCAATTGCAAACGTTGGAGAGGCTATGCAATATTTTGGTTTAGGAAATATGTCGGCAGATTATTATTTTGACTTGGTTGCCTCTACCAGACTAAATATAGATGTTACAAGAGGTGCTAAATACCATACCATAGACGGGTTTACCTCTGGTAACCTTTCTGTTTTTTCTGACTTAGAAATATCTCTAGAAGCTGGTGGTTACCTAAAAGTAAAGGTTTTCGACATCCAAGGAGAAGCCATTATAAATGCCACTGCAAAAGCTAAATTTAAACTTGAATGGAAATCGGAAAAAAAAGACCAATGTACCTTTTCTTTCGATGGCGTAGAAGCCACAATATTTGCGTTAATTAAAATGGGAAGAAAAAGTGAATCAGGTATTAATGATTTAGACCTTACCATAGAAACCAAAGAACAGCAAACAACAAAGTTTGATACGGTTACTATTTTCAAACCTTTTAGTATCGATATAGAATTACCAAAATAATAAACAATGAACAAACTATTTTTTCTCTTGCCTTTTTTTATAATGTTTAGTTCCTGCGGACAACAAAAAAAAGCAAAAAATAACAATACAACAACTATGGAAAATTATACTTACAAAACCAACAAACGTACCGTATATGGAATGGATTTAGCCATACCAGGTCCTCATGAATTATACATTAATGATATAAGAGCCCGTAAAGAAAACGAAACTGGGATGCACAATACTTTTGTGCCTATAAATCCCTATGTATTAAAAAGCGGTACCTATAGTTTTCGACTAAAATTATTTCCAGAACCAGATGATTTAGAAAAAGGAGGCTTGCAACCGAGTACACTACAGTTCCTAAAAGTAGCACTTAGTAGCTACGAAAAAACAGGAACAAAAGAACAGGCTGCTAGCTACAAAATATTGCAGCACTATCCTGTTGCGAAAATAGATGCTCCTATTCCCTATTACGAGATAACAGGAGAATTTACGGTAGAATTGCCCTACGAACTAGAGGGTTGGAGTAATGGACAAGATTTATCGAAACTTGACCAAAAAGAACTTCAAAAAAAAGTAGTTGCTTATTACGAAAAAGTAAGAACTATTATGAACAATGGCGATGCGGATACTTGGATGAATATAATAAAGAAAAGAAATCTTGAAACAGATATTTTTGATTATATTCCACAAAATGAAATTGAAGAAGATGAAAAGACGGATTATGAAGGAATAAAAAATGAAAATAAAAACAATATGCTCCCTTTAGAAGATTACAGTCTTTTTATTTATGCCGATGGAAAACTAGTAACATTGGAACGAAACCCTACAACAAAATTTGAGGGACACGATGTTAATATAAAAGGATGGAATCCATTAATTACAAACGATCATGGAGCAATATTTTCTTCTTCTATTTTACTTTACCTTCCAAAGGGAAGTGATGAATTTGTAATTATCCGTAAATAAAAAAATGATGCGTTATCTCCTGTTTTTTATAAGTTTTTGTTGTGTTATAATGTGTTGTAAAAGTCAAAAAATCCTTACTTATTTTTCGATACAAAATTCTAAAGAATTTTACTCAAAATGAAAGATTTCACTTTCTGTCATTTCGAGTGGTTTTCCAAGAAAAATGGTGTTCTTTCATTTTTTTCTTGATAAAAAAACGAAACAAAAAAATCAAGGTTGTAAATCTATTTGACTAAAAATTGAAACGATACGGATTGATTTAAAAAATTCGCTCTCGCTCATTTAAATCATTTTTACCTACTCTTTTTCAATTTTATTAACGTCATAGATTTAAATGCCATTTTTTTAATCAGTTGTTTAGAAATTTCATTAGATAATGATAAAATTCTTCGACAAACTCAGAATAACAAATCCTTTAATAAAAGAATGATATATTCAACTTCTGTCAGATTTAATAATTTTAATTGAAAATGTATTGATTCTGAATATTTACATAATTTATCAATAAATAAGAATTATTGTATTATTTATTTCCCAAATAAGTAAAATGATAAAATAATAATTCTTTTATTAAATGATTTTATATCTTTATAAAACAATTAGCCCAATCATTATCAATAATAAAAACCTATGTCTAATTCAATCACTTATCCTAGTTCTGTTGGAGATTTTTCTGGAATAAAAGAAAACAATGTCATTGTTGTTAAAAACATTCGCTACGCAAAATCAGAAAGATATCATAACCCTATTCCTGTCCAAAATGAACAATTTATTTCTAATAAAATTGTTATGTGTCCTCAAAACCCAAGTGATTTAACATATAAATATTTAGAAAAAATTGATATAAATGATTGCCATTTTGATGAATCACCTCAATATTTAACAATAACAATCCCAGACAATTCTCAATTCAATAAAAATTTACCTGTTGTTGTTTGGATTCATGGTGGTTCTTATGAATATGGAGCTGGTTCTATTGGAACCTCAGATCCTTCTGTTTGGGTAGACGAACAACATATTATTGTAGTTTCACTTACTTTTAGACTTGGAATTTTCGGATTTCTTGGTGGTTATGATAAACGAAAAGCTAATTTAGGATTATTAGACATTATAGAAGGATTAAAATGGGTAAAAGAAAATATAGCAGCTTTTGGTGGAGATCATAATAATATAACTATTATGGGACAATCTGCTGGTGGAGATGCTGTAACACATTTGTTAGGAATAGAAAAAGCTAATAATTTATTTAAAAGAGCTATTATACATAGTGCCCCACTTTCTTTAAGAGTTAAAAAAGCTAAATTAAATAAATATTTTTCAGAGCAAACTGCTAATATTCAAAATGATTCTGATCTTTCGAAACTATTAAATATACAGAACAATAATCGACCTCCACTTCTTCAATTTGGTTTAAAAGCCTTTATGCCTTTTGGCTTAGAATATGGTTTTGATCCTTTACCAAAGGAGTATGAAATGCAGAAATCTTGGAATAAAAATGCAAATAAATATGATGTTCTGATAGGTAACAATACCGAAGAAGCATCATTTTTCCTAAAAACGACTAATTTTTATTTAAAATATAAGAATAATACAATCAATAATTTTATAACTAATAAGTTGATTAATGGAATAACAAATTCCATTTACAAAAACCCTTGTACAAAATTTGCAAATGATTACAGCAAAGCAGGTGGAAATATTTATTACTATACCATTTCTCCATTAATAAATGGAGTTGACTTAGCTGCAGGACATTGTATTGATTTACCTCTAATTTTCGCCAACGAAAAAGCATGGAAAAATGCAGAAATGCTAAAAGATATTGCATGGAATTACATTTTTGAAAATGGAAAATTAATGAGAAAAATTTGGGCTGATTTTGCTCGAAATGGTAAAATATCAAATGAACAATCTCCTGAATTTCTAACAATAAATAAAGTATAAACTTATTTTTTCAATACTAATTTATCTAAGTCTAATAACAAGTAATTAATATTCTGAAAAATAGTTCGTACTACAGACTGCATTTGATTTAACATAATTGCTCTATTTCTTAAATCTGATGCTGTATATTTTCCTCCATCAGAAAAAACGATAGAAGAATTAGCTTCATCCATATCATTATCGAAATTTAATTTCAACCATCTTTGTTTTGTATTTTGTAATATCGAAAAGCCATGTTCATTATTTGCAAATTTTTTTTCTGTAAACATATACCAAATAAAAGGAGGAAAATTTGGAGTTTCTAATTTTTCATTCCAAACATCTCGTAATAAATTTCTTTCATGTCTAAATTCTATTTTTCGGCCTTTAGGATTAAAAGTTGCTAAACCAAGTCCAGCTCCTATAATACCACCACCAATACCAACAGCATTTTGCCAATCATTATTTTTTATAATTCCTCCTGCAATACTTGTTGCTGCACCTGTAATAATAGAAGACATTATTAGAAAATTATTCTTTTTATCATTAATATTTTGTACATAATTAGCCATTTGATCTACACGTTCTCCTTCGCAATCATATTCGGCAGCTGTAGCATTTAATTCTGTAGAAACTATCGTAATTTTATTATTAATGATATTCTTTAATTCTAAAATCCTTAATCTAGAATTAATTGTGCTATCATTTTTTATTTTAATCATATCTTCCACTTCCGATGTCGTTCCTAAAGCATTTAAAATTAATATACTTTGGTCTGAAAAATATTTTTTAAGCTCAGCATTTGCATTAATTATGGAATCTGAATTATAAGAAATATTAAGCTTAACATAATTATAATCTTCTGGAGGTTTACAATAGCTATCCTTTAAAATTAATATATTTTTTTCTGCATTTATCTTTTTCTGAGAAACACAAGAAAATAACATAATAGACATAAATACAGTAAACAAAACTTTTTTCATAAATGTAAAATTGGTTGCTATGTAAGATAATCATATCTTATCACATAGCAACCTAAATTTATAACTATATTTACAGAAAATAATGATTAAAAATTATGTTTTCAAAAAGACATACTTAATCTAAAATTTAATTAATCAATTTGTTGTCTTTTTATTTTTCCACTTTCAGTTCTTGTAAATTCTTTTATAAATAGAACTTCCTTTGGAATTTGGTATTTTGATAGATCAGCATCAGAAAAATCAATACTTCTCTCCTCACCTTCTATTACAAGAATTAATTTTTCTCCTAATAATTCATCTTTCTTTGATGTTACATAAAAATCTGTTGTTATAAAAGGTTTTAATTTTCCTTCTATTTGCTCTGGAAATAACTTTATTCCTCCAGAATTTATGACATTATCAGCACGACCAATCCAATTGAATTTTTTAGTATCAATTATTTCAACAATATCATTGGTAACAACTTGTAGATTGTCATAAGGAGTATCGATGACTAAACAACCTCGTTCATCTTGAGAAATTTTAACCTCATCAAATGCTTCAAAAACATTTTCAACATTTGTATAACGTTTGTTTTTAACTTGTTTGAATGCGATGTGAGTAATTGTTTCTGTCATTGCATAAGTTTCATAAATCTGATTCTCATACAATGATAATTCTTGTTTCACTTTGTCTGAAAGTGGAGCTCCACCAATAATTAGTTTGTTACATTTTGAAACAAAATCTAATGATTTTTCGACTTGCATTGGAGTTAAGGCTACAAAATCAATTGTAGATAAATTCTCATTAATTCCTTTATTAATAACATCTAAAAAGATATGAGAAGTGGGTTCTATACAGATTAATTTTAAACCAATTTCAATTGCTCGAACAAGCATTAATTTTCCTGCAATATAAGTTACAGGCATTGCTAATAAAGCAGTATTTCCTTTTTCTAAGTGTAAATATTTGGCTGTCATATTTGCACTTTTACGCATATTTTCTTTGGTAAGAATTATTTCTTTTGGTCTTCCCGTCGAACCTGATGTATGAGCAATCATTACTTCTGAATCAGAAAACCAATCCATTAAAAATACTTTTACGGATTCTTCGAAATCATTATTAGGAGCAATGATTTCTGGGTTAAAAACAGCTTGAGAAAAATCTAAATATAACATTTTATTTATGATAACTTACACCAGCATTAATTTCTATGTCTAGAACATTATTCGCTGGAGGGATTGGACAATTGTAATGTTTACTGTAAGCACAATATGGATTATATGCTTTATTAAAATCTAAAATAATTGTAGTTGATTTATTTCCCAAATCATTTGTACTCAAATCTAAATATCTCCCTCCTCCATAGGATGTAACTCCATTTGTTTCGTCCATAAAAGGTAAAAATAAGCTATCTTTATATTTTTCCATAATTGGAGAAGATTGATAAACAGTTAACTTTTGTGATTGACCATCAACTATAAATTCTACAGTTCCATATTCCTTATAATGTTTTATTTTTTTTGATGATGTAGGAAATGGAATTACTTTTCCATCTTGAATTGGAGTGAATTTAGCTTTTACAGTATATTTTTCATTGATTGGAAAAAATGTTATTCCATGAAAGTTTATTCTTTCTTCATCCACTAATGGTGTTGTATCAGGATTAGTATATGATTGTGCTAATTCTGTTTGATATTTTTTTACATCATCTTTACTAGATAAATGTTTTGCTGACTGGCATCCAAATAAAGACACTGTTGCCAAAAAGAGGTAAAGTAATTTATTCATTATGCTTTATTTCTGTATAAAAATTCTCCTTTTAATTCTAAACGACTAGGAAAATTATTTGTAAACAATCCTCCTGTTCCTAACCCTTGTGGCATTTCTGGATATAAAATGGCTGTCCATTGTGCTATAGCATTTAGACCAACATTACTTTCTAAAGCAGAAGTTATCCAAAATGGTATTTCGTAAGTATCTGCGGCATTTATCCATTCCAATGAACCTCGAATTCCACCAATCAAACTTGGTTTTAAAATTATGTATTGAGGTTTAATTCTCTCTAAAAGTTTAAATTTATCTTCTTCGTTTACGATTCCAATTAATTCTTCATCCAAAGCAATTGGTGTTGGAGTAGAAGCACATAATTCTGCCATTTTATTTAATTGACCAGCTTTGATTGGTTGCTCGATAGAATGAATTTCCAAATCAGCCAATTGTTGTAAAACAACTTTTGCTTCTTCAAAAGAAAAACCACCATTTGCATCAACACGTAATTCTAATTCTTTTGCAGAGAATTCTTGTCGTAATTGTTGTAATATTTTATATTCATTTTCCCAATCAACGCCAATTTTTATTTTGATACATTTAAAACCTTTGGCTAATTTATCTTGAATTTGTTCTCTCATAAAATCAATAGAACCCATCCAGATTAATCCATTTGTTTGTATACCTTTATCTCCTGTAGAAAAAGCTGATTCGTATAAATTTGGATTAAATCTATCTGTGTAATTATCATTATAGCGATTACTAGACATACTTTGGAATGCTTGTTCTAAACCAAACTGAATAGAAGGCCATTCACGTAATTGATTCCATAAAAGTTCAATGCCTAAATCAATATTATCACAAGCCCATTGTAATTTTTGTTCATATTCTGGTCTATCGTCAAAACTAAGACCTTCAAACAAACCACATTCACCTAAATATTCTTTTCCATCTTCCTCTATCGTCAATAAATAAGTTAATTTTTCAGTTAATATCCCTCGTGAAGTTCCACTAGGATTTTTAAATTTTAATCTATATTGTTCAAATCTTGCTTTCATATCCCAAATTTAGGAAATGATATTTAGTTATTAAATGATAAATGAAGTAAAAATGCAGTGTAATCTTAGAAAATATTTAATTCAATTAATTATAATTCTTTAAACTTTT
>DJDD01000003.1 GCA_002430925.1 Flavobacteriales bacterium UBA5933 | reverse complement strand
TAGCACTAGAAAACATTAAAACAATTACACTAACAAGTTTATTCCATTTTTTATTTGTTGTTAACCATTTTAATGGATTTAATAAAAGTGTATAAAGACATAAAGCTCCTAAGAACCCAGGGAAAAATGATAATAAATTCATTGCTATTAGACCAAAGACTAATAGGATGATTGCAATGAATGAAATTTGTAATAAAACTTGATTGGATATATAATTTTTATATGGTTTCATAAATTATTAAGGAATTTAGCGTTAAGTGTATTATATATAATTTTACTAAAAATCGTATTTATTTGTGAAATTATCATTTTAAATTTAATATTTTTTTTCTATCAAAAATTTATTATCGGTATTATTATATAGTTTATCTTTTATCAAATTCAAATGAAAATTAGAAAAAACAATTTAAAATAAGACATAGTTAGTTATATTTGCCAAAACATAATTTATACAAAAATCAAACTATGTACTCATTTGATAAATTTCACGAATTAGTTACTGAAACCATAGAACGTAATCCTTTTTCTAAAACGCCTGAAGAATTATATGAACCGATGGATTATATTCTTAATATAGGAGGGAAGAGAATACGTCCAATACTTACATTACTTGGTACAGATTTGTTTGATGGAAATGTAGAACATGCTTTAAAACCATCTTTAGCGATAGAATTTTTTCATAATTTTTCATTAATTCATGATGATATTATGGATAATGCTTCTTTACGTAGAAATAAAACTACTGTTCATGAAAAGTATGGTGTGAATACAGCTATACTTTCTGGAGATGCTATGTTGGTTAAAGCTTATCAGTTTTTAGAAGATTTAGAACCAGAATTATTTAAACGAGCTACAACCTTATTTTCTCAAACAGCTTTAGAAGTTTGTGAAGGTCAGCAACTAGATGTTAATTATGAAACTAAACTGAATGTTAGTTATGAAGATTATATAAAAATGATTTCTTTAAAAACTAGTGTTCTTTTAGGAGCTGCATTAAAACTAGGAGCTATTATAGCTGATTCATCTGATGAAGATGCAGAAAAATTATATCAGTTTGGACTAAATTTAGGTATAGCTTATCAATTAAAAGATGATTATCTTGATGTTTTTGGAAGTTTAGAACATTTAGGCAAAAAACACGCTGGTGATATTTATGAGAATAAAAAAACAATACTTTATATCTCTGCATTAGAAGCTGCAGATGATAAACAAAAAGAAGAATTGTTATATTGGTATAGTTCTAATACGGATAATGTTGATAAAGTTTATGCTGTAGAGAAATTATTTAGAGCTCTTAATGTTAATCGTAAACTTTCAACTTTAATTAGAGAATATACAAGTAAAGCAAATGAATATTTGAACGCTATTGATATTCCTGAAGAGAAAAAGGTTTATTTAAGAGAACTAAGTGAAGTTTTAATTGATCGTCAAGGTTAGAATACAATGCAATTTCGTACAACTTTTCAAATTCCAAAATCTAATTATAAGATTTCTCATCAAACAAAAATTCTAACCATAGGTTCTTGTTTTTCTGATGAGATAGGAGAGAAGTTTTCTAATTTAAAATATAACTCTCTTGTAAATCCATTTGGCGTTGTGTTTAATGCTTATTCAATCGCCAATATAATTTCAAGGAGTTTACAACAAAAATATTATACTGAAGCTGATGTACATCAAAATGGAGAACAATTTTTCTGTTTTGATGTACATTCTTCTTTTAACAGAAATTCATCTCTAGAACTTCTAAATCATTTAAATCAAAAAATTGATGAGGTTTATGAGTACTTACTTACTTGTGATGTTCTAATTATTACTTTAGGAACTTCTTGGGTTTATAAAAGAAAAGAAAATGGTGACATTGTTTCTAATTGTCATAAACTACCTTCTAAACAGTTTGATAAAATTTTATTATCTACAGAAGATAATCTAACTTATCTCACAACTTTGATTGATGAACTAAAAAAAGTTAATCCAAATTTACAAGTGATTACAACAGTTAGTCCTGTACGTCATATTAAAGATGGATTTAGAGAAAATAATGTTAGTAAATCAAGATTGATTGATGCGTTATATCAACTAGAGAGCAATCAAAATAACGTAACTTATTTTCCATCTTATGAATTAGTGATTGATGATTTACGTGATTATAGATTTTATAAAAAAGATATGATTCATCCTTCAGAACAAGCTGTAGATTATATTTGGAATCATTTTAGTGATATTTATTTTGATGAGGTTACTTTATCCATCAATCATAAAATTTATAAAATACAGTTAGCTATTCATCATCGTCCATTTAATGAAGAATCAGATTCTCATCAATCCTTTTTAAGAAAGACAATAGAGATGATGGAAGAATTACAAATAAAAAATAATATATCCTTTCAAGAGGAAATATATAACTTAAGATTAAAAATAAAAGCATGTTAATTGATACTCATACACATTTATATTCAGAACAATTTGAAGATGATATAGATGAGGTTGTGTTACGAGCAAAAGAAAATGGAGTAAATAGATTTTATTTACCAGCGATTGATCAATCTTACACAGAAAAAATGTTAAACTTAGAAGCGAAATATCCTAATGATATGTTTGCAATGATGGGTTTACATCCATGTTCTGTTCATCCAGATACATTAGAGGCAGAAATGAGTCATGTAAAAGAATGGATTGACAAAAGAAAATTTAAAGCAATAGGAGAGATTGGTATCGACTTATATTGGGAAAAAGCTTATTTAAAAGAACAACAAGATGCTTTTAAAACTCAAATAGAATGGGCTAAAGAACAAAATTTACCAATTGTTATTCATTGTAGAGATGCTTTTAATGAAGTTTTTGAAGTGCTTGATGAGGTTAAAGATGAAAAGTTATTTGGTATTTTTCATTGTTTTTCTGGAACAAAAGAAGATGCACAACGAGCAATTGATTTTAATTTGAAATTAGGAATTGGAGGAGTTGTAACATTCAAAAATGGAAAAATAGATCAATTTTTGAATGAGTTTGATATAAAAAATATTGTTCTTGAAACAGATTCGCCTTATTTAGCTCCTGTTCCCTTTAGAGGAAAAAGAAACGAAAGTAGTTATTTAACATATGTTTGTGAGAAATTAGTAGATGTTTATCACTTATTACCAGAACAAATAGCAAAAATTACGACAAAAAATGCATTAGACGTTTTCGAACGTTATGAAAATTAGAAATAGAAAATTTATATTTGCAAAAGAAAACCTTTTTTAAAATGAAATACGAAAGAATATTACTAAAATTGAGTGGTGAAGCACTAATGGGAGATTTACAATATGGTATAGATCCTGAAATGTTAAAACAATATGCTCAACAAATTAAAGAAGTTGCAGAGCTTGGTTGCGAAATAGCTATTGTAATTGGTGGTGGTAATATTTTTAGAGGTGTACAAGGTGTTGCTTCTGGTATGGATCGCGTACAAGGTGATTACATGGGAATGTTAGCAACAGTTATAAACAGTATGGCTTTACAAGGAGCATTAGAAGATGCTGGAGTTGATACACGTTTACAAACTGCAATCCGTATGGAACAAATTGCTGAACCATTTATAAAAAGAAGAGCGACTCGTCATTTAGAAAAAGGAAGAGTTGTTATCTTTGGAGCAGGAACAGGTAACCCTTATTTTACAACAGATACAGCTGCTGTTCTTAGAGCTATTGAAACACAGGCAGATGTTATCTTAAAAGGAACTCGTGTTGATGGAATTTATACTGCAGATCCAGAAAAAGATCCTAATGCTGAAAAATTCGATACAATTTCTTATCAAGAAGTATATAATAAAAACTTAAAAGTAATGGATATGACAGCTTTTACTTTAAGTGAAGAAAATAATTTACCTATCATTGTATTTGATATGAATACAGCTGGTAATCTTAAAAATTTAATTTTAGGAGATAACGTAGGTACTCTAGTAACAAATAATTAAATCCAAAATGGAAGAATTAGATTTAATCTTAGAAACAACTAAAGAGCAAATGCAAGGTTCTGTTGAACATTTAAATGTTGCATTTGACAAATTAAGAGCTGGTAAAGCAACTCCAGCAATGTTAAGCTCTGTTCGTGTTGATTATTATGGAAGTTTAACTCCATTAAGTCAAGTTGCCAATGTAAATACTCCTGATGCAATGACATTGAGTATTCAACCTTGGGAAAAAAACTTAATTTACGAAATAGAAAAAGCTATCGTAAATGCTAATTTAGGTTTTGCACCTTCAAACAATGGTGATACAATCATTATTAGTATTCCTCCTGTAACGGAAGAACGTAGAAAAGAGTTAGTGAAATTAGCGAAAGCTGAAATGGAAACTGCAAAAATTTCTATTCGTAATGCTCGTAAAGATGCAAACACAGCATTAAAAAATGTAAAAGAAGCATCAGAAGATTTAGTTAAAGATTATGAAACTCGTGTTCAAGGTTTAACAGATAAATTTTCTAAAACGTTAGAAGAAGCTCTAACGAGAAAAGAAGCTGAAATAATGAAAGTATAATCTTCATTAAATATGATTAAAAGAGTTTGTTTTACACATAAAACAAACTCTTTTTTGTATGTGGTTATTTAGGCTATAAAAATTTTAAATGATTAAAATACCTGAATTCACTTGACAAAGGGGTATCTCGTGTCGTATATTTGCAGAAAATTTTACGATTATGAAAATGAAAACGTCTGATTTCGACTTTAATTTACCTGATGAACTTTTAGCTGAACATCCTTCAGAGAATAGAGATGAAGCTAGATTAATGGTTGTTCATCGTGATACTGGAGAAATTGAACATAGACAATTCAAAGATATTATTGATTATTTTGACGAAGGAGATGTAATGATTCGTAACAATACGAAAGTATTTCCTGCAAGATTAATGGGTAATAAAGAAAAAACAGGCGCTCAAATCGAGGTTTTCTTACTAAGAGAATTAGATGCTGAAACTCGTTTGTGGGATGTTTTAGTTGATCCAGCTCGTAAAATACGTATTGGAAATAAATTATTCTTTGATAACGATGATACTTTAGTAGCAGAAGTTGTAGATAATACAACATCAAGAGGTCGTACTTTGCGTTTCCTTTTTGATGGTTCTTACGAAGAATTTCGTGCTAAATTAAAAGAATTAGGTGAAACTCCACTTCCTAAATATATCACTCGCGAAGTTGAGCCAGAAGATGCTGAACGTTACCAAACTATATATGCTAAACATGAAGGAGCTGTAGCAGCTCCTACTGCAGGTTTACACTTCTCTAAACATTTATTAAAACGTTTAGAAATTAAAGGTGTAGATTTTGCAGAGCTTACTTTACATATTGGTTTAGGAACATTCCAAGGAGTAGAAGTAGAGGATTTATCTAAACATAAAATGGAATCAGAGCAAGTTATTATTCCACAAACTGCTGCTGATTTAGTAAATAGAGCAATTGACGAAAAGAAAAAAGTATGTGCTGTTGGTACAACTTCTATGCGTGCTATAGAATCTTCTGTATCTGCAGATGGTCACTTAAATGCTTTCGACAGTTGGACAAATAAATTCATTCACCCACCATACGATTTCTCTATCGCAAATTGTATGATTACAAACTTCCATACGCCAAAATCTACATTAATTATGATGATTTCTGCTTTCGCAGGTCATGATTTAACAATGAAAGCGTATAACGAAGCTGTAAAAGAAGGATACAAATTCTATTCTTACGGTGATGCAATGTTAATCCTATAATTCAGGTTTGAGTACAACAAAAAAAGATATAAGAAGGCTTACCCAAGCTGAAATTGAAGAATATTTCAAAGAGATTGGAGAAAAATCATTCAGAGCAAAACAAGTTTATGAATGGTTATGGAAAAAGAACGCTCATCAATTTGATGATATGACAAACATCTCAAAATTATTGAGAGAACGTCTAGGTGAAAATTTCCAAATTCAACCTGTTGAAGTTGATCTTCTACAAAAATCAAACGACGGAACCATCAAGAATGCTGTTAAGCTTCATGATGGTAACGTTGTAGAATCTGTATTAATTCCTACAGATACTCGTACCACAGCTTGTGTTTCGTCTCAAGTAGGTTGTAGTTTAGATTGTACGTTTTGTGCAACTGCACAATTAAAACGTATGCGTAATCTTACTGCGGCAGAAATTGTAGACCAAGTTGTGATTATAGACGAAGAAAGTAAACGCTATTTCAATCGCCCTCTGAGTAACATAGTTTTTATGGGAATGGGAGAACCTTTATTAAATTATAATGAAGTTATTTCTGCCATCAAAAAAATTACTTTACCAGAAGGATTAGGAATGTCTCCAAAGAGAATCACAGTTTCTACGTCAGGAATTCCAAAGATGATAGAGAAATTAGCTGATGATGATTTACGTGTAAATCTTGCAGTTTCTTTACATTCTGCTCGCGAAGCTGTTCGTAATGTAATTATGCCATTCACCGTAAAATTTCCATTAACAGACCTTATGGATAGTTTACAGTATTGGTACCAACAAACAGGTTTAAGGATTACTTTCGAATACATCGTTTGGGGAGGAATTAATGACAAGAAAGAAGATATTGATGCTTTGGTAAAGTTTTGTAAAAAAGTACCTTCAAAAGTTAATATTATTGAATACAATTCTATTGACGATGGTATTTATAAACAAGCTTCAGAACAAGCAATAGACAATTATATAAAAGCATTAGAAAGTAACAATATTGTTGTCAATGTTCGTCGCAGTAGAGGAAAAGATATTGATGCTGCATGCGGACAATTAGCCAATAAAACTGGAGATGCATAAAAGTATACAATGAAAAATATAGCCTTATTTTTATTACTTGGTTTATCTAGTCTTTCTCATGCACAAGCAGTAGAAAATATAGATACCATTTCTATAGATGATTATAAGATGAGAACGTATTATTTACCTTCAAAACTTAATGAAATATCAGCTTTAGAATATGAAACCGAAGATAAAAATAAGGCTACTTTTTGGGGATTGAATGATTCTGGAAACAAACCGGAATTGTATCGTTTTGATGCTGAAGATGGTACAATTATTAATACAATTTTTATATCCAATGCACCAAATATAGATTGGGAAGAAATTTCTACGGATAATAATCGTATTTATTTTGCTGATTTTGGAAATAACAATGGAAGTCGTAAAGATTTATCCATCTATTTTATCGAAAAAAAATCAATCGATTATTCAAAACCTTACCAAGAATTAAAAGCCCAAAAAATCGAATTTTATTATCCAGAACAAACACAATTTAATGTGAAAGGTTTAAAAACAAATTTTGATGCCGAAGCATTTTTTGTTTACGATAATTTAATTCATATTTTCACAAAAGAATGGTCAAATTTGGCAACAACTCATTATACAATCCCAATTGATACTTCAAAAAAATGGGCTGCTAAAAAAATTGAAACATTCAAAACCAATTACGCTGTAACAGCTGCTTATATTGATTCTGATATACATAGTTCAACCCAAGGAATTTATTTATTAGGTTACACAAAAGAAGCGTTGTCTTTTATCAATTGGTTTGCTTTACCAAAAGATAATAATCATCTATTCTTCTCTTCCGAAGTTAAAAAAATAAGTTTACCTTTGGGATTCACAACGCAATTAGGCCAACTAGAAGGTATTTCTGTATTGCCTACAACAAATGAAATATGTGTAAGCGGAGAGGAGTTTAACTTCAAAGGCTTCTATGTAAAACAAGTTGTGCATTGTATCAATAATTTTACAAAATAAAAAAACAAGATTTTGAGTAATACGGTAGATTTAATTAAAGCTCCAATTGCGGAGGAAATGAAATTATTTGAACATAAATTCTTCGAATCAATGAAGAGTAATGTTTCATTGTTAGATCGTATTACAAATTACATTGTTCGCAGAAAAGGAAAGCAAATGCGTCCAATGTTTGTTTTTCTTACAGCAAAACTAAATGGCGAAGTACAAGAAAAAACTTATCGTGCTGCTTCTTTCATAGAACTTATACATACAGCAACTTTAGTTCATGACGATGTGGTTGATGACAGTACACTTCGTCGTGGTTTTTTCTCATTAAGTGCCATTTGGAAAAATAAAGTTGCCGTATTAGTAGGCGATTATTTTCTTTCTAAAACACTTATTATTTCTACCAAAAATAAGGATTTTGATTTACTAGAAGTTGTTTCTGTTGCCATACAAGAAATTTCCGAAGGAGAATTATTACAAATAGAAAAAGCAAGAAAACTAGACATAACAGAAGATGTTTATTTCGAAATTATTCGAATGAAAACAGCAACTTTAATTGCTGCTTGTTGCGAAGCAGGAGCAAGGTCTGTAGGTTGTAGCGAAGAAGTTGCTAAAAAAATGCATCGTTTTGGAGAATTAGTAGGAATAGCCTTCCAAATCAAAGACGATTTGTTCGATTATACGACATCAAACGCTATCGGAAAACCAGTTGGTATAGATATCAAAGAACAAAAAATGACTTTGCCCTTAATTTATACAATCAATAAGGCAAACGAAAAAGATAAAAAATGGCTCATCAACTCTGTAAAACGTTATAATAACGATAAAAAACGCGTCAGAGAAGTTATTCAGTTCGTTAAAGATAACGGCGGTATTGAATACACAAAAAAAATGATGAAACAATATAGCCAAGAAGCTTTAGATATTTTGTACGAGTTTCCAGAAAGTACTTATAGAACATCGTTAGAAACAATGGTAAAATACGTTATAGAAAGAGAAAAATAAAGTTTTTCTCTTTTTTTTTGTTTTTGGGCAATCCCTTCGGG
>DJDD01000197.1:33444-48687 GCA_002430925.1 Flavobacteriales bacterium UBA5933 | reverse complement strand
TTTGAGACAGCCTCTTTTTATTTAATATTATTTTTTACTATTTCATCAATTCTTTTGGTATTTCACAAACAGGAATTGCAACCATTTTATGTTGATTAATTCTGTTTAATCGAGAATAAACATCAAATACTTCTTTTTCTCTTCCTGTGAAATTATCACTTATTTTTCCTTCTTCTTTTTGTTGCATTGCCCATTCTAATTCATCATAGCTAGCACCTAATTGATCCTCATCTGAACGATCATCACCAAATAAACCATCTGTAGGTTTTGCTTTTTGTATATCTGTATTAATTCCTAAGTAGCGAGCTATCTCATAAACTTCAGATTTTAATAAATCAGCAATAGGACTTAAATCAACTCCTCCATCACCATATTTAGTATAAAAGCCAACACCAAAATCTTCAACTTTATTTCCTGTTCCAGCGACTAAATAATTATTAATCCCTGCAAAATAATAAAGAGAAGTCATTCTTAGACGAGAACGAGTGTTTGCCAAAGCTAAATTTACTTGATCAGAAGATTCAGTTTTAGGAAAAGCATTCACTATAGAATCAAAAGTATTTGTTAATTCAACTTCAATTGAATCTATAGGAGAAGAAAAATTACTTTTTAACCATTCAATATGTTTTTTAGCTCTTTCAGCCTGATTTTTTTCTTGGTGAATAGGCATTTCTAAATTAAGTAAAGGATAGCCTGTCATAGCACAAAGGGTTGAGGTTACTGCAGAATCAATTCCCCCAGAAATTCCTATTACGAATCCTTTTTGATGAGAAGTCTCTAAATAGCTTTTTAACCAATCAACAATATATTTTACAACTTTTTCTGTTTGCATGATTTTAATTTTATTTCAAATATAACAGATTATCAAAAAAATTAAGGTTTAAAATTCTACAGATTATTTACTATTTTTGTTTGCAAAATAAACAAATAATGAAATTTGTATACGGCTTGGTTTTTTCGAGTTTAATTTTTTTTACAGCATGTAAAAAAGAAAAGTCATGGGACATAGATGTAAAAGAACAAAATGTTCAACTAAACATACATGATATTAGTGAAGATTTTTTTAATGATACAATTCCATTGGCAACACTCAAAAAAGATTATCCATTCTTTTTTGATGGTAATTCTTCTGATGAGGTTTGGAATAAGCAACGTAGAAATAAAGAAGAATTGACAATTTATGATTTGTCTCGTAAAAAATTCGGAAACTTCAATCAATTAAAAGAAAAATTAACTCCTGTTTTTCAGCGTTATTTGTATTATTTTCCAGAATATAAAATACCAAGGATTTATACATATTCTTCAGGGTTACAAAATTTAGAATTTCCAGTAATGTTTAGTCAACAATCAGAATTAATGTTTGTTGCTATGGACGCTTATTTAGGACCTCAAAATAAATTGTATGACAGCATAGGTCTTGATAGATATTTGCGTGCAAATATGGATATAGAGCATTTACCTTCTCAAGTTGTAGATGCCATAGCAAATGATATTGTTACATACAGCCCAAGAAATCAACAATTCATTGATAAAATAATTTATGAAGGGAAAAAACTTATTTTACAAGATGCATTATTAGTTAATACACCAGATGAATATAAAATAGGTTATACTCCACAACAATTGCAATGGAGTATAGATAATGAATCAGAAATATGGAATTTTTTTGTTGAGCAAAACTATATCTTTAGTTCTGATGCTTCATTAAAGAAAAGATTTTTAGATGAAGCTCCTTTTTCTAAATTTAATAATGAAATCGAGCAACAATCACCTGGTAGAATAGGTGCTTGGATTGGTTGGCAGATTATTAGAAAGTATTTGAAAGAAAATCCAAAAGTGGATCTTAAAACATTATTAGAAGACACAGACAGCCAAAAAATATTTAAAGAATCTAAATATAAACCTGTAATAGGAGAAAAAGGTTCTACAACATATACAACAAAGACGATAAATGATAAAGTATATCATTTCTTAAAATAAAATTTAAAAATTGAAATTATGAGATCAACAAATATTTCTATTGATATCGAATTAGATGAAAACCATGTTCCTGAAAAAATGACTTGGAATGCACCTGATGGAGGGATTAGTCACGAAGAAACAAAAGCAATGTTACTTTCTGTTTGGGATGAAAAATCTAAAGAAGCTTTACGTATAGATTTGTGGACTAAAGATATGACACAAGATGATATGAAACGTTTCTTTCATCAAATATTAATCTCTATGTCAAGTTCATACCAAAGAGCTACAGATGAAGAAGATGTGGCACAAAAAATAGCTGCTTTTGCAGAAGAATTTGCTTACGCATCTAAAATAAAAGGATAGAATTAATATTAAAATTGTTTAAATTATATTTATTTTTTGGGCAATCCCTTCGGGGCGTGCTTTTCGCTATATCTTTTAAGATTGGAAACTTAGTAGATATTAAAATGTATCCAATCTAAAAAGGATGTCGCTTCAATCACTATTGCAAATAAATCAATAAAATAAATTATATACTAAAACCATTGTATAGATAATTCAAAAAATAGTTTAAACAACTTAGTATATCATTCATTAAAATTGAATAAAAAACTTCTTAGAAATTTCTAAGAAGTTTTTTTTACGTTTATGTTTATTAACGGTATTCCCTAGTAATATCTTTGTATTGATTAACTATAGAAATTTGCGTATTATTTAATAATCTTCTTACAGTGTAAGAAATTGGTGCTGATGAAGCTATTAAATCATCAGCTGTAGCTTCTAGTTTTAGATATTTTAAAAAGCTATCATAGTCTGTGATTATGTTTTTTGAATTTCCTCCCATTACTGATACATGAACTTTGTTCGAGCTAAATAAAGTTTTAAACTCTTCGTTTTTAGTATAGTCTACATTTCCTCCAACTTTACCAATTCCAACTTTTATTGATGATTCTACAATGTTTTTTACTTCTTGTGTGTTCAAAGATGTTTCTACTAAAATATATGCTACACGACCGTAATCTACACTACTGATGTAAACTGGTTCATAATCTCCTGCTTCTTTTTTTGTGATATCACCATCAATCCAATCTGTTTTATATTTAGGATCTATCCCTGCAGAGTAAACTGTTTGGTTTAGTTTTACTAAAACATATTTAGTTTTGTTACTTGAGCTTGTACTATTTGAGTAGTTAAATGATGCAGAAACAAGTTTTGCATAATTAGCCTTCGCATGTACTTTATTTGATTTTATAAAGCTTTCTTCATTATTAATTTCTGTACTCTCAAATGTATAATTCGCTGGTACATAATCTAAACGGAAATAAGCTTTATTTTGTAATTCTAAATCTGCAATTGCTTGAAAAATTGCACTACCTTTTGGTAAAACAGAGTTTTTTCCAATTTTACTAGATCCTTTTATTGTAAGGTATAAGTCAACAGGTTTAAAAGAGTTTTTTAGTACCAGTGGGTCATAGTTACCATTAATAAAGGAAGAACCTCTAAGTATACTCCCTGGGTATAAAAGTGTAGATTCAATATTTGACTCTCTACTAAGGGAAGGTACATCAATCATATCAGATTTTTCTGTCGTAACAAGATATTCTTTTTTAGCAACTCCGTCAATAACAGCAGTATTTCCAGTTGCTACAGCAGATAATTCATTGTCAGATTTCATTTCAAATCTAACCGTTTGCATTCCGTTTAATTCATTACTATCTGATGAATCATCGTTATTAGAGCATGCTAAAAATGTAAAAGCAGATAGGCTTATTACAGCTGTGTTGTAAAAAAAAGATTTCTTCATAAGGTATGTATTAAGTAAGTTTTTTAAAAGTTATTTTTTCCATTTTCACCCCAAGATTGTTGTCTATCCATAAATTGAACAGGAATATTTTTATATTCTATAATTGTTGAATTAGAATTGTTTAATGGGATTGAAAATGTAATACTAGTTATAGTTGTCGGTGTTACTGATGGTAATTTTGTTCCTTTATATTGTTGTGGGGCATGGAAATCAAAACTTTTATTCTTTTGAAACTTTGTAAATTTATTTTCTAAATGAAGAAATTTAACACTATAATCCAGATCAACTAAATAATTATCATTTTCTTTATTCCCGGTATCAATAAAAATTTTATTGAAAAATTTATTAGTAGATGATCGTGTAGTTGTTCCGTTTTGCAATTGTATAGTATAACTGTATGCAACAATTTTTACTGCATTGAAAAATATATTGTACTCATTACTTGTTACAGTTTCGTTTGTACTATTTTTAGTTGAAACTGAAAAATAATTATCAAAATTACCAGGTTTTTTTATTAAATACTGGAAAGTACCTTCTTTATCTTTTGTTGTTATAGATGCTAAACTTTCATTATTTTTTACAATTTCATAATCCTCACCTATAATTTGATGCTTGTTTGGATTATTAATTTTAGGATTAATAATATAATCTTTTCCAGAAGTTAAACTTGATGTAATCTTGTATTCAAAAGTTATCGTATCACCTACTTGTAGATTAGATAAATTAGACCCTGTTGAACTTTTTACAAAGTTAATATCTAATTTTAAGTCGTCATTACTTTTTTTATCACCATCATCATTAGAGCAAGACAATAATGCTAATATGCATAATGTAAATATGCTTTTATAACATATTTTTTTCATAAAGGTAGTAGTTTAAGTTATTTTTATATGAAAAATTTATAATTTAATTAACATAAATCAAATGATATACCAAAATGATAATTAATATTGGTATATTGTGTTTTATACTTATTTGTGAGTATAAAATAATATTGTTTATTAAGGTTAAAAATAATTTTTCTATTTAATTATTAAAATTATTTAGAAAAATATTGAATCATTAAAGAATATTAAATAAATTAATTTTTAGTAACATTTTGTTAAGAAATTCGACTTATTTTGCAATTCAGAATTATGACTAACTTTTATGAAAATTAATTATTTATTTTTTACAATTAACCTTTTTTTATCTCAAACTGCTTTTACACAGGAAACAAAAGATTGGACAATAGAAAATTGTATTACTTATGCTGCAGAAAATAATTTAACAGTACAATACAATAAATTCAATGAAAAATTAGTAAATGAAAATAAACAATTAGCTGATAATGCTTGGTTACCTATTGTTTCAGGTAGTTTAGATAATAATTTTACTATAGGAGCTTATAATTCTAGTATTAATAAAGGTTATTATCAATTATCAAATTCAGCAGGTATACAGTCAAATATAAATGTGTATAGTGGTGGTAAAGTAAAATTAAATAAACAAAAGGCTGAGATAGATTTACAAGCGGCTAAAACACAAACAGAAGTTACAATTAATGATATATCAATTCAGTTGACAAATTATTATTTAACTATTTTATTAAATAAAGAATTAAAACGTGTAGCAGAAGCTAATTTAGATATTTCAAGATTACTTTTAGATCAAAATAATAAAAGATTTAGAGTAGGAAAAGTTTCACAAGCAGTAATCGCTCAGTCAGAATCAGAAGTTGCACAAAATTTAAGAGAAGTTGTAAGTGCGCAAATAGAAATAGATAGATCTTTATTGAATTTAGCAATGCTATTACAATTAAATGATTATAAGAGTTTTGATATAGCATCAGTAAAAATACCTGATGAATTATCAGCACGATTATATAATTTGGATGATGTTTTAAATTATGCACAAAATAATCAACCTGTAGTTAGGAATCAATTACTACAAATGAAATCTGCAGAAAAATCAACAGAAATATCTAAAAAATCTTTATTACCAACGGTAACAGGATCTTATAATTTTGGAACAACATATAATCAGTATTTTAATAAAGCATTACATCAAAAAGCCTTTGCAATACAATTAGGAAATAATTTTACCAATGTTTTTGGATTATCTGTTGGTGTTCCTATATTCAATCAATATTCTTATAAAATTAATATTCAAAAAGCTAAGATTAACCAAAGCATGGTTGAAGTAAATTATAAACAAGCAAAACAAGATGTTTACATTAATGTTCAATCTGCTTATTTTGAAGAAACAAGTTCTTATGCTTCATATACCACTATGCAACAGGCTTATAAGTATGCAAAAATATCGTATGATTTTGCATTAAAGTCTTATAATGCAGGAACAATAAATTTATACGATTTTAACCGATCTAGAGCAGATGCATTAGTTGCTCAATCAAAAATGCTTCAAGCTAAATATACCTATATATTTAAACAAAAAGTATTAGATTTTTACGCAGGTGTTCCTATCAGTTTAGATAATGAATAATAAAAAATTTTTATTGTCTATTCTAAATTGATGATTTCATTTTACTATGTATCTTTGTAGCATGGCAATAATCTTAAATTTAGAAACTTCAACAAAAAATTGTTCAGTTTCAATTGCGAAAGATGGAGTGCAACTTTGTTTAATAGAGGAAAGTGAAGAAAGTTATGCACATGGAGAAAAATTAAATCAATTTGTAGATTGGTGTATTAATGGAGCAGAAATAGAAATCAAAGATATAGATGCAGTTTGTGTATCAAAAGGTCCTGGATCTTATACGGGGTTACGAATAGGTGTTTCTTCTGCCAAAGGTTTTGCTTATGGTTTAGATAAACCTCTATTAGCTGTGAATACGCTTGATGTTTTAGTAAATTCTCAAATCAATAAGGGATTTGATTTTATTGTTCCAATGATTGATGCAAGACGAATGGAAGTTTATACAGCTATTTTTGATGGGCAAGGAAAGCAACTAACAGAAACTGAAGCAAAAGTAATTGAAGAAACTTCTTTTGAAGATTTACAAACTAAAAAGATAGTATTTATAGGTGATGGAGCAGAAAAATGTAAAGATGTTTTAGCTTATTTAAATGCAACATTTATACAAGAATATCCATCTGCAAAAAACATGATTTCGCTTTCTGAAAATAAATATTTTCAAAAATCTTTTGAAGATGTAGCTTATTTTGAACCCTATTATTTAAAAGATTTTATTGCAGGAAAAAAGAAAACACAATAAAAAAATATGAAAAATATAGTTTTAACAATAGCTTCATTTTATGGAATGATGGCTGTTATTTTAGGAGCTTTTGGAGCTCATGCATTTAAAAAAAATCTTTCTGTAGAAAAAATAACAAGTTTTGAAGTTGGTGTCAGATATCAAATGTATCATGCAATAGTTTTATTAGCTATTGGTTTATATTTTCAATTCAATAGTGGTTTAGAACGTTCTGCAGCTTGGTGTTTAATTGCAGGAACATTTATATTTTCCGTAAGTATATACTTTTTATCTTTTGCTGAATATTGGAATGTAAATTTGAAATTCTTAGGGCCAATTACTCCACTTGGAGGTTTATTTATGATAGTAGGTTGGGGATTATTAATGTACATTTTTATGAAATCAAAATTCAATTAAAATCTCTAATAAAAAATATAAAATTAATGAGTTGGATAATTTATTCAGCTCATTTTTTGTATCAATAAATTGAAATCAGTAATATTGATTAAATATATTTTATAATTCACAATATGAAAAAATACTTATACCTGCCTATTTTAATATCATCTTTGTCATTTGCACAAGAATTAAATTTACAACAAGCAAAGAAAATTTTTGATTTACCTACACATTGTATCTCTGTGGAATATCCTAACAAATTAGGGAATGTTTTAGGAAGTGATAGCGATTTGAAAACGCCAAAACAAATTCGTCCTATTTTTTATGGTTGTTTTGATTGGCACTCTTCTGTTCATGGATTTTGGTCTATCATTAAATTGTTGAAAGATTATCCGGAACTTGATGCAAATAATAAGGTAAGAAATCAATTGAATGAACTTATAACAAAAGATAATGTTGCTGTTGAAATGTCTTTTTTTAATGATAAAAATAACAAGTCTTTTGAAAGAACATATGGTTGGGCATGGTTGTTACAACTGCAAATGGAATTGAATTCTTGGAAGGATGAGGATGCAATAAAATGGTCAAAAAATCTTCAACCACTTACGGATTTAATTATCACTAGATATGAAGAATATTTACCAAAATTAGTATATCCAATAAGAACTGGTACGCATGATAATACTGCTTTTGGATTAAGTTTAGCCATAGATTACGCAAGAGCTGTAAATAACAAATCTTTTGAAAAAATTATTACAGATAATGTAATTCGTCTTTATGGTAATGATGAAAATTGTAATATTGCTTTTGAACCTAGTGGTTCAGATTTTCTTTCACCTTGTTTAGAAGAAGCTTTAATAATGTCAAAAGTAAAAAATAAAAATGATTATAAATCTTGGTTAAAAAACTTTTTACCTCAAGTATTAAAAAAAGATTTTAATCTTCAACCAGGAATTGTTTCTGATAGAACTGATGGACATTTAGTTCACCTAGATGGGTTAAATTTTAGTAGAGCAAGTGCGCTATACCAAATTGAAAAAAAATTACCAGAATTAAAACACTTAAATAAAATAGCAGATAATCACCTAAATTATTCATTGAATAATATTACAAATGATGATTATATGGGAAGTCATTGGTTAGGAACTTTTGCTTTATATGCTTTGATGAGTAAGAATTAATAAATTAAACATTATTATTAAAATGATAACAATCATTTTAATAATAATGTTTTCGTTTTTTTTTTTATGATGTTAAGAGTTATACATTTGTAAAGAAAAACTGAAATATAATATTTTAGCAGTTTTTAATGATTTAATTCGCAAAATTAATTATAGAAAATGCAACCTAATAATAAAGCTATTAAAGGAAAATTATTCAATCAATATATTTATTTTTTTTTATTTATTTACATTATAAATTTACTTTATAATATATATATTCATCAATTAACACATATTTTCATCTATTGTTTTTTAATAATTCTTACAACTGGAATATTTTCATTGAATGAAAAACTTAAGAATAGTAAAAGTATAAGATTTATACTTTTATTTATTATGAGTTTAATAGTATTTTATTTTGACTCTTATTACTCCGCTGATGCGATGGTTTATATAGCTTATATATCTATTATAGCAACTTTTCCATTACTTTTTGATATTGTTTTTGACTATAAATATATTATAGCATTGTTTTTTATTTTTTTTGTAGAGATATTAATAAACATATATACTAATTATACTCTTTTTTATAATCAAAAATTATTATTTTCTGAGATAAGAATAAGAAGAATAAATGAAGTTTTACAACTATTTTTATGTATTGTTATTAATATATATTTTATTTATCAACTTAAAATTAAACAATTAGATAAGATACATATAATTGAACAAAATTTTTTGGAGAAATTACCGACATCAGAGGAAATTGAAAACTTACATCAGTTAGTTATAGATAAGGATCCATTGTTTATGGAAAAATTTAAATTTACTTATCCTTTTTTTGAACAAAAACTTCTTCAATTATCTCCAAATATGATTATTTCCGAATTAGAGGTATGTGCATTTATAAAATTAAAGCTAACTACTAAAGAAATAGCGTATTATTCTAATTCCTCAATTCGTTCAATTGAAGGAAAAAAATATAGAATTCGTAAAAAACTTAGCCTAGGTTCTGATATTGATTTAGCTGTTTTTATTTATAATATTTGAAAAATTTATATTTAAACATTTATACATGTAAAGTATTTAAATATATGTTTATCAATTTATTGTATTTTATAAAAAAAGTATATGAGTAGTATTACGTAATAAAATATTGTGGTTTAATTACTTATTTTACGTAAAATTGCATCCGTTTTCAAAAGATTATAAAAAGTTTTAAACAATATACTAATATATGAAAAAACTTTTAATAATTTTTAATTTTTTATTAAAAAATCAAAAAAAGATGACAATGAAAAATAGTACAGTATTTTTAATCTTTTTACTATTATGTTTTCAAACTAAAGCGCAGGTAGGTTTAGGTACTCAAAATCCACAAACAGATTTAGATGTAAATGGTGATGTTAATATTAGACAAGATTTGAAGTTTAAAGGAACTGAATCAGAGAAAGGAAATCCAGGAATTGCAGGTCAAGTTTTGGTTTCAAATGGATCTAATAATTCCCCAGAGTGGAAGACTTTGAAAATTCCTTTTGCTACTAATGGTGAATATCAATTAGTAAGTACTAATATTTTGTACGATCGTAATGGAATTAATTTTGGGAGTAATACAAATAATAATGCAACATCTTATATCAGTACAGTAGGAAACTCTATAAATAGTAATAATCCAGCATGGACACAAATACCAGCTTTAGAATCTAATGTTGTTGTAGAACAAGAAGGTAATACATTGTCTTTAGTTTTTCAGACTGGTGTAGAATCTAATTCCGGAGCCAATAATATAACAGATAATAGAGTTGTGAGGTATATGTGTGGAATTTTTCAAAATAATTTATTGGTAGCATTTAGAGGTGATGAGTTGTTAGATGTTCATCGTAAAACAGGGAATAATGAAGGTATATATACATTAAGTTATTCTGTAGATGACCTTCCTTTAGGAACGCATAATTTTAAAGTAGCTTGTAGGAGGATACAAACTACTGCAGGAACTTATCAATTTGCTATAGGTAGAAGTATAGAAAACTCTACAGTGTCAAATAACTTTATGTTACAATCTATAGTTAAAATAGAATTATTAGAACCCGTAATTTATCAATAAATAAGATCAATAAAATGAAATATATATTATTTTTAGTTTCTTTATGCTCTATTTTAAATGCTCAGGTAGGTATTAATACATCTAAACCAAAGGAAGCATTGGATATTCAAGGATCATTAACAGTACGTCAACATTTAAGAGTAGGTGGAACCAATCAAAGTGAAGGGAAAACAGGTAGAAATATGAATCTTTTAGTTTCTAATGGTGAAAATAAAGCACCAGAATGGAAATCTTTGAGAATACCAGTCATAAAACCAAAGAGATATTATCTATTATATACAGATTCTTTTAATGATAGAGTAGGAGTTAGACCAAGTACAGCAACAGGAGCTTCTACTTATAATTATGGGATGAGTTTACCTAGTAGTTGGTCAACAATAAGTGAATTAACAAAAGAGTTTACTGTAACTAATGCTGATAGTAAAGCTTATTTTTTATATGAGGCTGTAGCGCATATTAATTCATCAACTCAATACAATGGGCTAGATTTTGCTTGTGGAATTTTTGTAGATAATTCTTTAATTGGTGTACGTACTGCTGATTTACATCAAGCAACAGCTGCAACTTATCCATTTATAACTTATACATTAATGGCGACCTCACAAACATCTCTTTCTGTAGGAACTCACGAAGTAAAAGTAGCTTGTACAAGAAGAACTAATTATGGAGGTTTTACAGGTAATTTAGGTGTAGGAACTAATGCAACTGGAGCTACTAATATTGATAATTTTATGGCTCAATCTTCTTTGAAAGTTGAAATTTTTGAAGTTCCTACTAAGTTTTTAAATATTGTAAATGAATAAAATATATATGAAAAAGTTAAATATAATATTTTACGTTATTTTATTTTTTCCTTTAATGGTATTTTCTCAAATGGGTATAGGTACAGACTTACCTAAATCTACATTAGATGTAAATGGTAATGTAAATGTAAAACAACAATTATTTTTAGGAGGTACAGATAATTCTTTAGGAAATCCAGGAGTTAGTGGACAAATAGTAGTTTCTAATGGAGATGATCCTGCTTCATGGCAAGATGTTAGATTGCCAGAAGGAATAAGTAGTTTAACTATGTCGTCAAAATATATTAAAGATGATGAAACAGGAGTTTCTTTAACAAATGGAGTTACAACTGCCTATCAAGAAAACTCAGCTATAACGAGTTGGAGTGTACTTGAAAATTTAAATACAAGCTTTAGTATAGTTAATATAACAAATAAAGTTAATTTCTCTGCCCAAACTATTGTTCAACGCTCAAATACAGATTTAGCAAGTTATGCTTGTGGAATATTTATAGATGATAAATTAAAAGCTGTTAGAACAGATATTATTAACACTACTGCAGGAGGTTACAAAACATATAATATTAATATTACATTAGATAATATTGGAGTTGGAGATCATACAGCAAAATTTGCTTGTCGAGGTAGAAATATAGCAAGTGGTAGTTTAGGAATCGGTAAGGTTATAAACTCTACTTATTTATCTGCAGCAATGGCAAAATCAGTTTTTAAAACAACAATCTTAGAACCAATGTAAAAGAAATCCAGTCTTAATTCCTTAATGTAAATAGTCTTTATAATTGAATTTTATTCATTATTAAAGGCTATTTTTATTTTTTTAAAGTTAAAATAAATTTATTCTTCAATCTGGAGATTTAGCTCTTAACTATTATTTTGTAAGAAAAGGTTTATTAGGTTATTACACATCAGATAAAGAAGGAAATATTATTTATAAAATATTTTTGATGAAAATACTTTTGCAGCCTCAACTTCAGCAATAATAGAAGAAAAGAAAACTGAGTTTAATATAATAGCATTAAAAGAAGTGGAATTGATTGTTTATTCTGCTCAAAAGTTTAGAGAATTATTATTAAAATATCACGATTTAGCTTTGTTTCATATAAATTATTTGGAGAGAAATTGGGTTGTTAAAAAGGAGCATTTAGAAATTGATTTAAAGTGGGAAACGGCAAAGCAACGATATTTGGAATTAATTCAAAATAAGAATATTTTTAATAGATTAAAACAGCATCATATTGCTTCTTATTTAGGTATTACACCTACGCAATTAAGTCGAATACGTAAAGAAATAAAAATTTAAAAACATCAACATATGTAAATGTTTTTAAATTTTTTACATACTAGTTTTACATTATAATTTTTTAAAAAAAATAAGTAAAATGAAAGTGATAATTAACATGTTCACATTGATGATGTTTTCATTTATAGTATCAGCTCAACAAATTATTCATAAGAATGTTTTTTCTAAAAAAATGAATAAAGATGTTGCGCCTGTAATAATAACACCAAACTTTGAACAAGGGAAAACGTATAATAGTGTCTATATTCTTCATGGATTTAGTGGTAATCCAGATAGAACTTATAAGGAAGATATCCCTGACTTGGTTCAATTAGCTGAAAAATATCAAACAATTTACATTATACCAGATGGTAATTTTAGTAGTTGGTATGTTGATAGCCTTATTGATGAAAAATCACAATATGAAACATTTTTAGGAAAAGAATTAATTCAATTTATAGATAATAATTATCCAACAAAAAAAATAAAGAGTACAGAGGGATTATAGGTTGGAGTATGGGAGGATATGGAGCTTTAACTGTAGGAATATCTAATCAAAATATATTTTCTATGGTAGGCAGTGTTTCTGGAGCTATAGATTTTAATCGATTTGGTGAAGCTTATGAACTTTATAAAGTCGATAAAGTTTTAGGTGATTTAAAAAATGTTCCTAGTGAATATTTTATTTATAACAAGATTAATGAAATAATTCCTTCAAAACAAATGTATTTCATAAGTTGTGGGACAGAAGATAAAGGTGTTATAGAAATGAATAGAAATCTGCATCTAAAATTAACAAATAAGAAAATAGAGCATTTTTATACAGAATCTTTGGGTGTTCATAATGCTGAATATTGGAGTAAGGCATTATCAAATGAATTAACAATGTTTAATAACTATTTTAATGTAAATCATTAGTAATAAAAAGGGTTGTAATATTGATTACAACCCTTTTTTATAAAAATATTTATAGATATTATTTTTCTAATGTCGGAATAAATTCATTTTCAATTTCGTTAAAAGTACTTTCTAAGTCAATCAAATTATCCTGTGTAACTAATTTTGTACGATATGGTTTAAAATTAGGAATACCTTTAAAATAGTTTGTATAATGCATACGAGTTTCTAAAATACCAGTACGTTCACCTTTCCATTCTATAGCCCAATTAAGATGATTCTTTGCAGCTTCCATTCTTTCAAAAATAGTTGGTTCAGGTAATAAATCACCTGTTTCTCTGTAATGCTTAATTTGATTGAAAATCCAAGGGTAGCCTATTGCTGCACGACCAATCATAACACCATCAACGCCATATTTTTCTTTGTATTCTATTGCTTTTTGAGGTGAATCAATATCTCCATTTCCAAAGATTGGAATTTCAATATTTGGATTTGCTTTTACTCGAGCGATATGTGTCCAATCAGCTTCTCCTTTATACATTTGCGCACGAGTACGTCCATGAATAGAAAGAGCTTTAATTCCTGTATCTTGTAAACGCTGAGCAACTTCATCTATATTAATAGAGTCATGATCCCATCCTAAACGAGTTTTTACAGTAACAGGTAAATGAGTACTTTCGACAACAGATTTAGTTAATTTTACCATTAAATCTATATCTTTTAAAACTCCAGCACCAGCACCTTTACAAACAACTTTTTTTACAGGGCAACCAAAGTTAATATCTACGATGTCAGGCTGAACTGTTTCAACAATTTTTGCAGACATTGCCATAGCTTCTTCATCACCTCCAAATATTTGTATTCCGATAGGTCTTTCGTAATCAAAAATATCTAATTTTTGACGGCTTTTTATAGCATCACGAATTAGCCCTTCAGATGAGATAAACTCAGTATACATAAGGTCTGCTCCGTGCATTTTACATAAACGACGAAAAGGCGGATCACTTACATCTTCCATAGGAGCTAACAACAAAGGGAAGTCTGGTAGTTCTATGTTTCCTATCTTTACCACAATAAAATTTTTTGCAAAATTACATAAAACTTATGAAAAACGAACGAAAGACTGATGGAGTAAATCAATATTTGAAATTCTCTGCTATGGGAACACAGATGGCTATAACGATTGCGTTATTTGCTTGGTTGGGAAATTTTTTAGATAAAAAATTAGAAACAGATAAGCCATTATGGACAGCTGGCTTATCTTTGCTCGGTGTTTTTATAAGTTTATATCTTATGTTAAAACAGTTACCAAAAAAATAATAGATGATTAAAAAGTTTTTATTTCTTGCTTTAGTTTTTATAATTACAATAGCATTTTTTTGTACAATACAATACTTTGTGGTTATGTATTTTCATTTTAGCGAAAATTCGCTAATCATTCCAAAAATTTATATAATTATTGGTCTAATTACACTAATGATTTTCCAAATTGGATGTCTTATTAAAATAAAACATCCAGAATATGTCGGTTTTGTCTTTATGGGAGGAATGATTGTTAAAATGGCGGTTGTTTTAGCAATGGTTATTGTTAATCAAGAAATTAAGACAAATATCATACAATTATTTATAAGTTATT
>DJDD01000197.1:15783-33438 GCA_002430925.1 Flavobacteriales bacterium UBA5933 | reverse complement strand
TTTGTAGTTTTGGTGTCCGAAGTGCTTCTTTTTATTCGATTAATTAACTTAAAGTTAAAAAAAGTTTAATAAAATTTAGCATTTGACTTTGGTAAGTGGTTAATTTACTATAATTTTGCACGCAATTTAGAAACAAAGGAATTATACATGAAATTTTCAGCGTTATTAGCGTTTTTATTACTTTTCAATATTGGATTTGCTTCAGCAGAAGTTCATCATGAAGGGTTACCAAAGACGTTTGAAGAGTTAGTTAAAAGTGAGGAAACAAAGAGCCATGAGGAAGCTGCTAAAGTTAAATCTGGTGAATCTACATTTAACCCGGTGCCAGTAATTATGCACCATATAGCAGATGCACATGATTGGCATTTTTGGGGAGAAGGAGAAAAAAGTGTTTCAATTCCATTACCAGTTATCTTATGGGATAACAATGGATTGAATGTATTTATGTCTTCTAAATTCCATCACAACGAAAAGGTTGTAGAAAGTAATGGGAATTATTATCTTAATTTCCATGAAAAAATATACAAAACTGATGTACAGGGTTCTATAGAGCCTCATGTTGATGAGAAAGGTGCAGTTCACTTACAAAATGAAAAACCATTAGATTTTTCTATTACAAAAAATGTAGCTTCAATGCTTTTGTCTTTTGTATTATTAATTTTAATCTTTTCAGCAGTAGCATCTAGTTACAAAAAAGGAAATTTAGTACCAAAAGGTATAGCGTCATTCATAGAACCAATTATCTTATTTGTTCGTGATGAAGTAGCAATTCCTAATATTGGTAAAAAGAAATATGCGAAATACATGCCATATTTATTAACGTTATTCTTCTTTATTTGGATTAATAATTTATTAGGATTATTACCAGGTGCAGCAAACGTAACAGGAAATATAGCAGTAACATTTGTATTAGCTTTAATTGCTTTAATAGTAATTAATTTTTCTGGAAATAAAGATTATTGGGGACATATGTTATGGATGCCAGGGGTTCCAGTTCCAGTAAAAATTATCTTAGCACCAATTGAATTAGTTGGTATTATTACGAAACCTTTCGCTTTAATGATTCGTTTATTCGCGAATATTACAGCAGGTCACATTATTATTATGTCTTTAATCTCGTTAATTTTTATATTTCAAACAGAAGCAATGTCTGCTGGATCTATTCCTTTGGCATTATTTATCTACTGTTTAGAATTATTAGTAGCGGCATTACAAGCATTTGTGTTTACAATGTTAGTTTCATTATTCATTGGAACAGCAGTAGCAGAACACGATCATCATTAAGAACAAAGAAATATAAAATAATTTTTTAATAATTAAATACAATTATCATGACAGGAAGTATTGCAGCAATCGGAGCTGGTTTAGCAGTTTTAGGAGTTGGTTTAGGTATCGGTAAAATCGGTGGGTCAGCTATGGAAGGAATCGCTAGACAACCAGAAGCGGCTTCAAAAATTCAAACAGCTATGATTATCGCAGCAGCCTTAATCGAGGGTGCAGGTTTATTTGGTATCGTAGTTGCGTTATTAGGTAACGGATAATATTTGAATTTAAATTAGCTTCAGTAACGGTTGGTTGTTGAAGCTAATTCATTAAAAAATTAATTAGAAAATAAAATTTAATACATACACACAATGGATTTAATTACACCTTCAGTTGGTCTTATTTTTTGGACTGCGGTAGTTTTTATCATCTTATTAGTATTGTTAAGATCATTAGCATGGAAACCAATTTTATCTGCTGTTAAAGATAGAGAACAATCTATTCAAGATGCATTAGACGCAGCTAAAAAAGCGAAAGAAGAGATGGCTTTACTTAATGCTCAAAACGAGAAAATCTTAAAAGAAGCTCGTGCAGAACGTGATGCAATCTTAAAAGAAGCGCGTGAAATGAAAGAAAATATCATCAACGAGGCGAAAAATTCTGCATCTGTAGAAGCTAACAAATTAATTGAGAACGCAAAAGCAGCTATCCAAAATGAAAAAGTATCAGCTATGGCAGATATCAAAAATCAAGTTGGACAGTTATCTATTGAAATTGCTGAAAAAATATTAACGAAAGAATTAGCAGATAAAACTGCTCAAGAAGACTTAGTTAATAATGTTATTGATCAAGTTAAATTTAACTAAACATGGCAGGATTCAGAGCAGCACAAAGATACGCTAAGAGTTTGATGCAATTTGCTAATGAAACTAATCAAGCAGATGTTGTATATGCTGAAATGAATGATGTGTGCAAAATAATTAAAGAGAGTGATGATTTAAAATCATTTTTAAATTCTCCAATTATTGAAGCGAGTAAAAAAGAAGTTGTTTTAAAAGAAATTTTTAAATCTTTTTCTAAAACAACGAACACATTTATTTCATTAGTTGTAAAACAAGGACGAGAAAATATCTTGTCTAAAATAGCAGATCAGTTCATTGCAAATTATAATCTTGCAAATAATATTGTAACAGCAGAAATTACTTCAGCTGTTCAGTTAGATCAAAAAACAATAGACAACATTGTTGCAAAAGCAAAACAAACTTTAGCAGCAGGTAGTCAAGTAAATGTAGTAAATAAAATTGATGCATCTTTAATCGGTGGTTTTATCTTGAAAATAGGTAATACTCAAATTGATTCATCAATCAAAACAAAATTAGCTACATTAAAAAAAGATTTTTCAAAATAAAAATACATTCCTAAATTTTAAATATTTCAGAAATGCCAGAAATAAATCCAGCTGAAGTTTCAGCTATATTAAAACAACAACTATCTAGCTTTGATTCAGCAGTTGAATTAGCAGAAGTTGGAACCGTTCTAACTGTTGGGGATGGTATTGCTCGCGTTTACGGGTTAGACAATGCTCAATACGGAGAATTAGTAGAGTTCTCAAACGGATTAGAAGGAATGGTACAAAACCTTGAAGAAGATAACGTAGGTATTGTACTTTTCGGACCTTCAAAAGGAATTAAAGAAGGGGACTCAGTAAAACGTACAAACAGAATTGCTTCTATTAACGTAGGAGAAGGAATGTTAGGACGTGTTGTAGATATGTTAGGAAATCCTATCGATGGTAAAGGACCAATCGAAGGACAATTATATGAAATGCCTATCGAGCGTAAAGCTCCTGGAGTTTTATACCGTCAACCAGTAAACGAACCATTACAAACAGGTATCGTTTCTATTGACTCTATGATTCCAATTGGACGTGGACAACGTGAGTTAATCATTGGTGACCGTCAAACAGGTAAAACTTCTGTTGCTTTAGATGCAATCTTAAATCAAAAAGAATTTTACGATAGAGGTGAAACAGTTTTTTGTATTTATGTTGCAGTAGGACAAAAAGGTTCTACAGTAGCTGGTATTATGAAAACATTACAAGACCATGGTGCTGATAAATATACAGTAGTAGTTGCTGCAAATGCATCTGATCCTGCTCCAATGCAAGTTTATGCTCCAATGTCTGGTGCTGCTATTGGTGAATTTTTCCGTGACTCTGGTCGTCCAGCATTAATTGTTTATGATGATTTATCTAAACAAGCTGTTGCTTACCGTGAGGTATCTTTATTATTACGTCGCCCACCAGGACGTGAAGCATATCCTGGAGATGTATTCTACTTACACTCTCGTTTATTAGAACGTGCAGCTAAAGTAATCAAAGATGATACAATCGCTTCACAAATGAATGATTTACCAGAATCAATGAAAGGTATCGTAAAAGGTGGTGGTTCTTTAACTGCATTACCAATTATTGAAACTCAAGCTGGTGACGTTTCTGCATATATCCCAACAAACGTAATTTCTATTACAGATGGACAAATTTTCTTAGAGTCTGATTTATTCAACTCTGGTGTTCGTCCAGCGATCAACGTAGGTATTTCTGTATCTCGTGTTGGTGGTTCTGCACAAACTAAACCAATGAAAAAAGTATCTGGTACATTAAAATTAGATCAAGCTCAATACCGTGAGTTAGAGGCTTTCGCTAAATTTGGATCTGATTTAGATGCTGCTACAATGAGTGTTATTGGTAAAGGTGAGCGTAACGTTGAGTTATTAAAACAAGCTGTTAACTCTCCAATCCCAGTAGAAGAACAAGTAGCAATTATATTTGCAGGTACTAACGGTTTATTAAGAAACGTTCCTGTAAATAAAGTTAGAGAATGGCAAGCAGACTTTGTTGAGTTAATGAAAAACAAATATGCTGAAACATTAACATCTATTCGTTTAGGTAAATGGACAGATGAAATTACTGATGTATTGAAGAAAGTTGTTACAGAAACAACATCTAAATATTAATAAAAACAAATAAAAGCTTAGAAATTAGTTTTTAAGCTTTTATTTATCCTTCATTTCAAATAGAATTTTATGCCAAATTTAAAAGATATACGTAACCGTATTACTTCTGTAGGTTCTACAATGCAGATTACAAGTGCTATGAAATTAGTTTCTGCTGCAAAATTAAAGAAAGCTACAGATAATATTGTTCAGTTACGTCCTTATGCAGACAAATTACGTGAACTTTTACAAAATGTAAGTTCAACTTTGGAAGCTGAAGTGGGAGGAGCACTTACAGAACAACGTGAGGTAAATAAAGTACTATTAGTAGTTCTTAACTCGAACAGAGGTTTATGTGGTGGTTATAATTCTAGTATCATCAAAAAAGTAAATTCATTATTAGCTGGAGAATTAGCTGGTAAACAAGTTCAGCTTTTAACTATTGGTAAAAAAGCAAATGATGCATACAGAAAAACTCAAACAATTTATAAAAATGCTTCTGATATTTGGGGTAATATAAATTTTGATGAAGTAGCAGAAATAGGAGAGGATTTAATTAAGAAATTTGAAAATAAAGATTTTGACCAAATCAGAATTATTTATAATCAATTTCAAAACGCAGCTGTTCAAATCGTTCAAGACGAACAATTTTTACCAGTTGTAATTGAAAAATCTCAAGAAAATGCAAATCAAGCAGAATTAGATTATATCTTTAATCCTTCTAAAGAAGAAATTTTGATAGATTTAATTCCTCAAACTTTAAAAACTCAATTATTCAAAGCAATTTTAGATGCTAATGCTTCAGAACATGGTGCTCGTATGACTGCTATGCACAAAGCAACTGATAATGCTAGTGAATTACAGAAAGGTTTGAAAATTCAATATAACAAAGCACGTCAAGCAGCAATTACTAATGAAATCTTAGAAATTGTTGGTGGTGCAGAAGCATTGAATTCTTAAATAAAGAAACATCTTATTCTAAATACAAAGCAATCTCATTTGAGATTGCTTTTTTTATTCATCGACATTTTTTATAATTATTAAATAGTATTTTTCTTAATTTCTATCACGATTATTATTTCGACATATTCTAGCTAATACATAAAATATTTAAACTTTACTTACCTACAATAATTCATTGAATCTACTATAAACACTATGTTTTATATAAATTTTTAATAAAACACTGAAAAAAATATTCTCATGATTTAATGAGAATCAAATGGTTAAAAAATATATCGTATTTTCTTTAAATTTTTTATCAAAAATATTTGTTTTAATCCAAAATAACCTCTTATATTTGCACCACTAAAAACAAGGCGAGGTAGCTCAGATGGTTAGAGCGCAGGATTCATAACCCTGAGGTCGGCAGTTCGATTCTGCTCTTCGCTACGAAACAAAAGACAAATTCATTTTGAGTTTGTCTTTTTTTATTTCTCAAAAAACCACAATTCTTTCTGATGTTAATCATCGATTAATTAATTCTTATTTAGTAAATTTGCCTACAATTTAGTAAGGTTCTAAATAATAGAAAAAATGATTCAAACAGATATAATTATTATCGGAGCTGGTCCAACTGGACTTTTTGCAGTTTTCGAAGCAGGTTTATTAAAAATGAGATGTCATATTATTGATGCTTTACCACAACCAGGAGGACAATTAACAGAATTGTATCCTAAAAAACCAATTTTTGATATCCCAGGATATCCATCAGTAGGTGCAGGTGAACTAATTAACAACCTAATGGAACAAATAAAACAATTTGAACCTGGTTTTACATTAAATGAACAAGCTACTACAATCGATAAGCAAGAAGATGGAACTTTTATTGTAACAACAAACAAAGGAACACAAATACACGGTAATTCTGTAGCTATAGCAGGTGGTTTAGGGTCTTTTGAGCCACGTAAGCCAGTTATTGAAGGTATAGAGAACTTCGAAGAAAAAGGAGTTGAATACTTCGTTAAAAATCCAGAATTATTCCGCGATAAAAAAATTGTAATTGCAGGTGGTGGAGATTCAGCCTTAGATTGGTCTATTTTTTTAGCAGATATCGCAGCAAGCGTAACGTTGGTTCATAGAAGAAATGAGTTTCGTGGTGCGTTAGATTCTGTTGATAAAGTAATAGAACTTAAAAATCTTGGAAAAATTAATTTAATTACTCCAGCAGAAATTGTAGGAATTAAAGGACAAGAAACTGTTGAAGGTTTAGTCATCGAAAAAGAAGGTGAAACTTTTGATATCGATACCGATTATTTTATTCCATTGTTCGGACTTTCTCCAAAATTAGGTCCAATTGCCAACTGGGGATTAGAAATAGAGAAAAATGCAATAAAAGTTAATAATGCATTAGATTACCAAACAAACATAGAAGGAATTTATGCCATTGGTGACGTTAATACTTATCCAGGTAAATTGAAATTAATTTTATGTGGTTTTCACGAAGCAACACTTATGTGCCAATCAGTATATAACAGAATGAATCCAGGAAAGAAATTTGTATTAAAATATACAACTGTATCTGGAGTTGATGGATTTGATGGTACTCGTAAAGAAGCTGAAAAAGCTGTTGTAAAAGCAATAGACTAATTTTAGTACAAAACATATAATAAGCTTTGCATTTTTTGTAAAGCTTATTTTTTTGGCAATCACTACGTGCCGCGCTTTATCGCTCCCAATCTTTTTATTTCGCTTCAACGCTCCATAAAAAGGATTTCCGCTACAATCGCTATTGCAGAATAAAATAGTATTTTAGAAAGTACCATTACCAACAATCACAATCTTCTCTACTTCTACGTTTTTCTTCATTATCCCAAAAAGGATAAAATTTCAAAGCAAAATAAATACTAGAAGCATTTAGTTTATTATGCTTTATAAAAAGAGGTAAAATATTATCACTGCCCATAACTAAAGGACCAAGTCTTAAATAGCTTCCTACCGTAACTTTCTCGTAATTGTACAGCGATAAAGAAGGACCAAAACCAATTGCATTATTCTGTATAGAGTAAGATGTTTGCAAAACATTCGTTCGTTTCAAACTATTTTCGAAGATAGGCGTTCTCTGTATCCAGTTCACATTCCAATATTGATTAGGTCTTATCATTTTGCTCATGCTTACATGTAAACTTGTTGGTAAGCCAATTGTAAAACCATTTCCTACTTTCGATTTATTTTCATCGCCATAAACCTCTTTACTAATTACTTTTAAATATTGTTCAATACTTTCAAATTCTACGTCATCAAAATTAGGATTGTTTTTTATTTTTACACGCTGTCCTGGATTATAAAAAACATGTTTTTCTCCTCTAAAATTAACATAACCTATATCTAGTAAATTAGCACTTAATTTAAAATCATATAACTCATCATTAATTCTTCTATCAACTAAAGATATTCCTAAATCAATACCAACTCCATTTCCTCGATTTCTATACACATATTTATCTCTATCAAAATCATAATTTGTCGCATAACTTGCTTCTATATTATAATTGCTAGCATATATTTCTGATTTTTTATGAATAGAATCTACCTCTATATAATTAGCTTCAAGTTTTATAGGACTTTTACTATTAATAACGGCTCCGTCTAAGCCTATTAAATATTTAATATTGGCTCCAATAATTAATTCTTCTGTATTTGTAGTATAAAGATTTGTAGAAATATTTAAGCCAATTTCATTCCAATTCATAAAATTAGTTTTTGCGGAGTTAAAACTATAATCAGAAGGGAGTAAAACTCTATCATTATGAAATTTCATGTAATTGTCAATATTTTTTACAGAACCTTGTTGGCGTAAACGGGAGAATAATCCAAGACGAAAAGTCTGATTATTTATTTTTTGTTTCATAGAAAATGATGGTCCCATAATATCATTTTCTAGATTATATGAAATAAAATTTTTAGTAGAGTAATCTAAAATATTTGATTGTGTTTTACCTGTAATTCCTTTTCTTGGTTGAGCATTTTTCGTATTACCATGTAATAATCCAAAGAAAGTTTGGTCAGAAATATAAGCGTAATCATTTCTAAATAAAACATCACTTGATATAATATTCACATCCCATTTATTAGGATTAAAATATGGTGTAGTTGGAGATAAAACAGTTCCGTTTATTCCACTGTATTGATCATTACTAAAAGATAATGCATTTTGTCCATACAAATAGTGGGAACAAATAAATGATATGACATAAACTATTTTCTTCAAATTAGTATTTTTTAATGGTTAATTCGTGTTAAATTTTGTTTACTTTATCAATAAAAACTGTTATTGAAAATAAAATTCTATTCTCAATACAGTTTTCAACATTTATTCAGAAAAATTATTCGAACGAATTTTAATTCAGAATATTTGGTAATGATTAAAATATTTTAATCTCCATCAATCAATCTCCCAAGTCCACCCAATACAGAACCTTCTCCTTTCGATGAACCACCAACAGAAGGAGCATGAGCAATAATACGATCTGCTAAGCGACTAAATGGTAACGATTGTACATACACTACACCAGGACCTCTTAATGTAGCAAAGAAAACTCCTTCACCTCCAAAGAATGTATTGCGGATTCCTCCTATAAATTCAATATCGTAGTGAACGGATTTTTCAAAACCAACAATACAACCTGTATCTACTTTTAGGACTTCATTTTGTTTTAAAATACGTTTATGTAATGTTCCACCAGCATGAATAAAAGCGATTCCATCACCTTCTAATTTTTGCATAATAAATCCTTCTCCACCAAAAAGACCTGTTCCTATTTTTTTATTGAATTCAATTCCGACAGAAACACCTTTTGCTGCAGCTAAAAAAGCATCTTTTTGACAGATAAATTTATTATTTACTTCGGTTAAGTCTATTGGGACAATTTTTCCAGGATAAGGCGCAGCAAATGAAGCTTTCTTTTTACCATGCCCATAGTTTGTGTAAGAAGTCATAAATAAACCTTCTCCTGTTAATAATCTTTTGCCTGCATTAACAATTTTTCCAAATAAACCTTCTGTTTTCCTAGATCCATCACCAAAAATTGTTTCCATTTTTATACCCTCATCCATCATCATAAAGCTACCTGCTTCTGCGATTACAGTTTCATTAGGATCTAATTCAATTTCTACAAATTGCATTTCTTCCCCATGTATTTCGTAATCTATTTCGTGTGCGTACATTGTCTATATTTTAATTAAACTATTTAATAAATAATTATAAATCGTTATTAAGATAACGAATTTTTTTGTAAAATCATAAATTTGAATAAATCATACGTTAAAAATAAATTTTAGTTATAAGAAACTTGAAAATTTTATTTTTGTCTGTTTTTGATAACTTTATTTAGTGATGAAATGTGTCTTTTTAGAAAGTTTTTAAGTTTAAAATTATTTATTCAAAACTGTACTTTCACTAAATGAATGTTTTAAATTAAATAAAAAAGGTTTATAATAATCATTATATTAAGTACTCAAGGTAAAATTATTTTTGTATATTATATGTAATATGTATATTTGATATATAATATATTAATTATGAGAAAAAACATTGACATAGACGATAGACTTTTAACAAAATTAAAATTGCTATCTGCTTTTGAAGAAATAAGCGTTAAATCTGTAATGGAGAAAGCTATTTCTTTTTATGTTGAACATAAAGAAAATGAAAGATTAAAGGCTCTATCTGAAGAAGAAAAAGAAGATTTAGGTTTATTATTACTTATGCAACAATCTGATAGAAATGATGTAGTCAGTCGTGAGGACATAATGAATGAATTAGATTAATGGAAGTTATTTTCTTAAAAAGTTTTTTAAATGATATTAAAAAGATCAATGATAAAAAACTTAAATACAAAATAAAAGAATTTATTTTACAAGTAGAAAAATCTAATTGTATAGATGATATTGCTAACATTAAGAAATTAAAAGGTTATTCTACGGCTTATAGGTATAGAGTTGGGGATTATCGTTTAGGTTTTTATTTAAATGAAAACGTTATCGAATTAGCAAAATTTGTAAAACGTAATGATATCTATAAGGTATTTCCGTGATATTTATAAAAATCATGTATATAGGGTATAGTCTACGAAAAGTATAAAAAATAGTGTTAAGAAAAAAACAATTAATTAATTTTAAATCAGGTTATTAAATTTTTACTATTCGCTGTTTCTGATAACTTTATTTAGTGATGAAATGTGTCTTTTAGAAAGTTTTTTAAGTTTAAAATCATTTATTCAAAACGGTACTTGCACTAAATGAATGTTTTTAGATTAAATAAAAAAGGTGTATAATAGCAAGTTATGTTAAGTATATGAAAGTTCTTAATTGTAGCATTTCGCTATCCATTACTGAATATTATAAATTTTTGGAAAATCACTTCGTTATTCATACAAATGATATTTTAATACTATAGAATATCAAAGAATTTACTATTTTTAACAAAGTAATTATACGAAATACGGATATAGCGAATGTTTTACGAAACTTTTTTATACTTTACTTCGTAAAGTACTATGTTAGCTGTAATTTTATGCCAATGCAAATCCCACAACAATACGAAAAACTAAGACAATACCAAGAAGCATTTTTACAACATATTAAATTGGTTGAAAAAGTAACAACTGAAAAACCAAATATCAAAGATTCTTTAAAAATGATGTTTCTTTTTTATGGAACAAGGATAATTGAAAGTTCTGATACTTTGTTGACTTTGTCAATTCATAATAAACTTAATGATTCTTATGCAATTTCTAGAATGATTTTAGAAACGGCTACAAATATTTGTTTCATAGCTTCTAAGCCACAGGAACTTATAGATAAATCTTTAGAATATGCATATCAAAAAATGTATAGAGATTTAGATAGGAATTTGAATATTGGTAATTTAAACATAAATATCAAATTAGATAATGTTGAGAGTGTTATTAAAAGTGATAAATTAGAAAATTCAATTAAAAAGTTCACAAATCAATCTACAGGTGAAGAAATTAGAGATTGGACTGGAGTAGATAAAAAAACAATTACTCAAAAAATAGAACAAATTACTAAAGAATTTGGTGAGCACATTGGTATAGCATTCGCAATCTCTCTTTTTGTCATTTATAGATATTCGTCTGAGGTTTTACACGGTACAACATTTGGAGCAATGTTCACTTTAGGTTTAACTGAATTGAAAGATAAAAGACCAATAAAACAAGAAGAGGTAAAACTATTTAAAGAAAAAGAATTATCCAATATATTATATACCTTAAATCTTTTACTAAATGCATTAGTTCGCATTTATCTAATCAAATATCCAAATGAAGACTTTGAAAAGGAAAGAAAAGAATGGAGCCAATATATATTAGAAATCGCAAACAAGTAAAACAGCAGGTAACATCGTATTGGCGAAATGGCAGGTAAGGGTGAAAGTGAAAGTTTCTCCTTTTTTTGTCGCAACAGCTTTTTATATTTTCTTTTTTCTTATTTTAGTAAATATAAAAAGCTGTTGCTCAAGTTAGTCCAAAATTGAAAGTTTAGACTTTCTAATCCGGCACTATCGCAAAGTCTCGGCCCGTTAAGCATTCAAAAATATTATAACACGTTTTACATTAAATAAAAACATAAGTTCAATACAAAATCCATGATCTTAGATCATGGATTTTGTATTTACTATTTGCAAACTTATGAAGCAATATTTATAAAAGAATCAAAAAAGGAATTGAAACTTTATTTTTTTAATTCTATGGTTAATTTATTATAACAACATTATCAAGATATTTTTTCTACTGTTTAATCTTTTTTTAGCCGATAAACAATCCGTATTTTTGTAAAACTTGAAATAAAGATTATGTTAGATATAAAAGTAACTATTATAGATAGAGACGGAGTTTCTCATGAAGTTGATGCTCCAACAGACATGAATATGAATGTAATGGAGTTAGTACGTGCTTATGAATTAGCTCCAGAAGGAACAATTGGTGTTTGTGGAGGAATGGCAATGTGTGCTTCTTGTCAATGTTATATTTTAACTCCAGAAATTCCATTACCAGAAATGTTACCAGATGAAGATGCAATGCTTGCTGAAGCTTTCAACGTAAAAGAAAATTCTCGTTTGGGTTGTCAATTACATATTTCGGAAGAAATGGATGGATTGAAATTAGAACTAGCTCCAGAATATTAATATATAGTTTAACGTAGTAAGCTTTACGTTCTACGTTTATCAATTAAAAATTACGTTTAGCGTAAAATGTAATACTTTAAACTTACAAAATGAATCAATCAGAAGATAAAAGACTTTTTTTATTAGATGCTTATGCATTAATTTTTAGAGGATATTATGCATTTATAAAAAATCCGAGAATCAATTCTAAAGGTTTTAATACATCTGCAATCATGGGATTTTCTAACTCACTTTTTGATGTGATTAGAAGAGAAAAACCAACCCATTTAGCAGTTGTTTTTGATGTTGGTCAAGCAACTGTTCGTACAGCTGATTTTCCTGAATATAAAGCAAACAGAGATGAAACACCAGAAGCAATTCGTCAAGGAGTTCCATTTATTCAAGATATATTAAGAGCGCTAAAAATTCCAGTACTTTTTGCAGAAGGTTACGAAGCCGATGATGTGATTGGAACGCTTGCAAAGAAAGCAGAAAAAGAAGGTTATACAACTTATATGGTTACTCCTGATAAGGATTTTGCACAATTGGTAACCGATAAAATAAAAATGTATCGTCCTGCAGCTAATGGTAAAGGTGTAGAAATATGGGGGATTGAAGAAGTGAAAGAAAAATTTGATATTGATGATCCAATTCAAGTAATTGATTACCTTGGAATGATGGGTGATGCTGTAGATAATATTCCAGGTTTACCAGGAGTTGGAGCAAAAACAGCAAGTAAATATCTGAAAGAATTTGGTTCGTTAGAAGGTTTATTAGAGAATACAGACAAACTTAAAGGTAAAGCAAAAGAAAAGATTGAAGAAAATAAAGAATTAGGTATTTTATCTAAAAAATTAGCTACAATAATTACTGATGCTCCTGTTGAATTTGATGAAGAAGATTTAACAGTTTGTCAACCAGATATACCAAAAGTAACTGAATTATTTACTGAGTTAGAGTTTCGAAGAATGTTAGAAACTGTCTACAGAATATATGGTTTAGATACAACAGAAATTATAAAAGAAGCTCAAGAAGAAATATCTGCTGCAAGTCAAACAACAAATTCTCAAACAGCTCAACAAAGTTTATTTGATTTTACTTCTGATGAAGAAATTGTTCCTCAGAATAGTGTATTTACAGATATTTCTACAACAGATCATTTTTATCAATTGATTGATACAAAAAAAGGAAGAGAAATAGTATTAAAGAATATTCTAAAACAAAAAGAAGTAACGTTTGATACAGAAACAACATCTTTAGATACTTTAGAAGCTGAGTTGGTTGGTATTTCATTTTCCTGGGAAAAAGGCAAAGGATATTATATTCCATTTCCTATAGATTTTTCTGAAACGAAAGAAATCATAAATGAATTTAAACCTTTTTTCGAAGATGAATCTATTACGAAAATAGGACAAAATTTAAAGTATGATATTAAAGTTTTAGCCAAATATGATATTGTATTAAAAGGACAAAATTTTGATACAATGATTGCTCATTATTTGATTAATCCAGATATGCGTCATAATATGGATGTTTTATCTGAAACGTATTTGAATTATCAACCTGTTTCAATTGAAACTTTGATTGGTAAAAAAGGGAAAAACCAGAAAAATTTTAGAGATGTTCCTTTATTGGAGCAAACAGAATATGGTGTTGAAGATTCTGATATCACTAATCAACTAAAAAATCTTTTTGAACCAGAACTAAAGAAAGCTAATACGTATAAATTATTTACAGATTTAGAAATGCCATTGATGCAAGTCTTAGCGGATATGGAATTAGAAGGTGTTCGACTAGATGTTGATTTCTTGAAAGAACTTTCTGTAAAACATGAAGCTAAATTAAAAGAGCTTGAGTTAAAAATTTATCAAGATGCTGGAGAAGAATTCAATTTGAATTCTCCAAAACAATTGGGTGATATTTTATTTGATAAATTACAGTTAGATCCGAAAGCTAAAAAGACAAAAACTGGTCAATATGCTACAGGAGAAGAAATATTATCGAAATTAAAAGATAAACATCCAATAATTACAGATATTTTAGAATACAGACAATTACAAAAATTAAAATCTACATATATTGATGCTCTTCCTAATTTGATTAATCCAAAAACAGGTCGAGTACATACAACTTATGCACAAACAGTTGCTGCAACGGGACGTTTATCTTCTGTGAATCCTAATTTACAGAATATTCCTATTCGTTCTGAGGCTGGACAACAAATACGTAAAGCTTTTGTAGCAAGAGATGAAAATCATGTATTAATTTCTGCCGATTATTCTCAGATAGAGTTGAGATTGATTGCACAAATGTCTAAAGATCCAGCAATGGTTGAGGCATTTAAGAAAGGAGAGGATATCCATGCTGCAACAGCTGCTAAAGTTTTTAATGTTGCTTTGGATGAGGTGACAAGAGAACAACGTAGTCAAGCAAAAACAGTAAACTTTGGAATTATTTATGGGGTTTCTGCATTTGGTTTAGCTGATCAAGCAAATATTTCTCGTAAAGAAGCTAAGGTTTTAATTGATGCTTATTACGAAACTTATCCAACATTGAAAGCTTACATAGAAAAGCAAGTAGAAATTGCTAGAGAACAAGGTTTTGTAGAAACATTAATGGGACGTCGTCGTTATTTAAAAGATATTAATTCTCGTAATAATGTTGTTCGTTCTCATGCAGAAAGAAATGCAGTAAATGCACCAATACAAGGTACAGCAGCAGATATTGTAAAAATTGCAATGATTCAGATTCAGAAAGAATTGAAGAAGAATTATAAAACAAAAATGATTTTACAAGTGCATGATGAGTTAATTTTTGATGCACCTAAAAGTGAGGTTGAAAAAGTATCTGAATTAATAAAAACAACAATGGAAGCTGCTATGCAAATGGATGTTCCTTTGATAGCTGAAGTTGGTGTGGGAGCTAATTGGTTAGAAGCTCATTAATATTTTATGATTGATTGCAAAAACGATTGAAGTGGAAATCCTTTTATAAGTAAAGGCTGAAGTTTACGAAGTCTTTACTTATAAAAGATTGGGAACGAGAAAGCGTGCCCCGAAGGGTTTGCCCTAAAATAAAAAATATCATAGTTAAAATTAGCTATGATATTTTTTTATGATTTTGTGAATATTATTTTTTGTTAGGAGGAAATTTGTAAAATAATTTCATAACTCCTTTTTGTACAATAGCTTCTTTGGCTTCTGGAGAAGAATTTACTGACATTTGAATTTTTAATGTTCCTTGCCATACTAAATGTCCTTGATTTAGCATTGATACAGTATAATTTTGATTTAATTTTTCTGAAGTAATTGGAATTCCTACGGACATTCCTCCTCCAATTCGTCCAAATCCTCCAGTTCCCATTCCAAGTCCAACACTAGAATTTTGTTGTTTAGAAATATATTCTTCAGGATAAACAGAAATGACAAGGTTACTAGAATTATTTTTTTGAAACCCTTTGTAAAGTAGACCTTTTTCAATAGAATTAAATAATCTAGCAGAATCTAAATCGTTTAATTTTAAATGATCTGATTGTGAGAATGTATATGTTCTATTGGAATTGAAATCAAAGTCTCTGTCATAATCTACAGCAACTTTTTGTTGTGTACTACATGAAATGAAAGTAAAAAAAGCAATACTTAATAAAATTATTTTTTTCATTTTTTATGAATTTAGATGAGATTTATAAATATTATTGTTGAGTTTTTATGTAGTTTTCAACAACACTTCTCAATGAGTCAAAACCAATTTCTTCTAATTTAATATCTGAAATTTTAATCCACTTCACATCAGCTATTTCTTCTTTCTCAATGATTATATCTTCGTTAGGAAAATCAGCAATATAGGCTAAATCACATGTTTTATATGGAATTCCTTTGTATTCGTAATTATTGGGTTTAGATATAAAGTACTTGAATTGATTTGTAGGAATTTTAATTCCAAGTTCTTCTTGTATTTCTCTTTGACAAGTTTCTTCTGCACTTTCATCTGGATCAGTAAAACCACCAGCCAAATCTAGCATTCCTTTTTTTGGATCTTTATTACGAACTGTGAATAGAATTTTATCATCTTTTTTTAGAATTACCGCAACTGCCGTAGCTACATTTTGATAGTAAACTAAATCACAATTTGGACAAGACATTCTTCTAAAATCAAATGTGTCGATTGAATGACCACAATTTGGACAAAATTTGAATGATTTTATCATAGTATTTATTTTAAGTTAGGTTTTATTTATTTCTTGGATGAAATTTTATAATTGCATCTCGAATAAATGCCTGATCTACGTGTGTGTAAATTTCTGTTGTTGTAATACTTTCGTGTCCAAGCATTAATTGAATTGCACGTAAATCTGCACCATTTTTTAATAAATGTGTTGCAAAAGAATGACGAAATGTATGAGGACTAATTGTTTTTTTTATTCCTGCAATAATCGATAATTCTTTTACAATTGTAAAAATCATAACACGCGTTAGGTTTTTACCTCTTCTATTTAAGAAAACAAAATCTTCAAATCCCTCTTTTATTGAAATATGTGTACGAATGTTTTCTTTGTACAAGTTAATATATTTTATTGTATAATCACTAATTGGAACTAATCTTTGTTTGTTCCCTTTACCAATAACACGAATAAACCCATCATTAAAAAATAAATCAGAAATTTTTAGGTTAATTAATTCAGAAACACGTAATCCACAGCCATAAAGTGTTTCTATAATAGCTCTGTTTCGTTCACCTTCTGGTTTAGATAAATCAATCACCTCAATCATTTTATCGATATCTTTTTCAGATAAAACATCAGGTAATTTCATTCCTATTTTAGGTGTTTCTAATAAAGATGTAGGATTATCTTCTCTAAAATCTTCTAATTGTAAATAACCAAAAAAGCTTTTTAAGCCAGAAATAACTCGTGCTTGTGAACGAACGCTATACTCGCTAGATGCAAAATTGTGAATGAATTCTCTGATATCATCTTGTGAATAATCTAAAGGTTTTTTGTCTGAATAATCAATTAATTTCTGAATATCACGTAAGTAACCTTCAATTGTATTTACTGAAACTCTTTTTTCTAATTTCAGGTACATTTGATAATCGTACAAAGCGTCTTTCCACTGCATTTATTTAGTATTTTTTTCTAGTTCAAAAATACGTTTTATCATTTCATCTTCTGGTATCCAAACCTGATAAAATGCCCTAGAACCGTATAAATCTTCTGCAATGCTCGCTTTTATATAATTATCTATTGTTGATGCGTATTCTGGATTAAATTCTTT
>DJDD01000197.1:616-15723 GCA_002430925.1 Flavobacteriales bacterium UBA5933 | reverse complement strand
ATTAAATTCTTTAGGTGTTATACCTAATACTCCTAAAAATTCATTTCTATAGATTCCAGCTCCAAAATATTTTAGATATATATTTTGATTATGAAACATAAAAAAGTCATGGATAGAGTATATTTTTTTGAATAAGAAACTATTAAAATAGCTTGCATCTTGGTTATAATACAACCAATTTGCTAAAGAACTTGTGTCAAGAGCCACAAACTCATCTGGAATAATTCCACCACCACCATAAACTTTTTTACCAGAAGGTGCAGTGTATTCTAAATCCTTATTTATTTTTATAGAATCTTTACTGTATAATTCTCCAGATTTTAATCTTTGGTATAAATCATCACTGTATTTAGCCGTTTTTTTGTCGAAAGGTTTTTGAATTGATCTACCAGAAGGAGTAAAGTAGTTGGCAACAGTTAATCTAACTTTTGTGTTATCTCCTAAATTAATCTCTCTTTGTACTAAACCTTTTCCAAAAGAACGACGACCGACAATTATTCCTCGACCATAATCTTGGATTGCACCTGTTACAATTTCACTAGAAGAAGCAGAATTTTCATCAATTAAGACATATATTTTTCCTTTCTCAAATAAACCTTTGTTTGTAGCGTAAATGTATTTTTTCCTTTTTTGTTTGTCTTGAGTATAAACAATAAGTTCATTTTTAGATAAAAACTCATCAGCTATTTCTTCGGCAATATGCATTAGTCCACCAGGATTACCTCTTAGATCAAAAACAAGAGTTTTCATTCCTTTGTCTAATAAATTTTCTAATGCTTGATGTACTTCTAAAGCAGAACTTTCTGAGAAACGTACTAATTTAATATAGCCTATATCTTTTGTAAGCATATGCTCTCCTGTAACAGATTCTATTGGGACAATAGATCTTTCTACATTTATGGAAATAGGTTTTTGATCTCTAATGACAGATAAATTTACTTCAGAGCCTTTTTTACCTTTTAATAATTTTTCTATTTTAGCATTGTCTGCTCCAATTAAAGATTCATTATTAGCAGCAATTAACTGATCACCAAATTCTAATTTTCCATAATTTGGCGTACCAGGAATTGTTCTTTCAACGATAATTGTATCATTAAGTACTCTGAATTTTATTCCTATCCCAACAAATTCACCTTTTAATTGTTCGTCTGCTTGTTGAATAGAAGCTTTATCAATGTATTTACTATGTGGATCTAGTTTTCCTACCATATAATTTATGGCATCATCAACTAAACTATCCGAATTAACATCGTTGACGTATTCATTATCAATTAATGAAACTAAACGTCTAATTTTTTGTTCATTATTAGAATATTGTAAACCTACAATATCTTTATTTTCGTCGAATGCAAAATCATATTTTTTACCGACTAAAAATCCTATTAAAAAAATGATAATAATTAATAGGATAACATTAATAATTTTGAACAAATTTTTCATCTATTTATATAGCTCATCTATTGTTATTTGTTGAACATTGATTTCAGATTTTTCTAGGAATTGTAGTCCTGAAGTATCTTTATATTGTTCTATATATACAATTCTTTTAATACCAGCTTGTAAGATAAGTTTACTGCAATCTTTACAAGGCGATAGAGTGATGTAGAGAGTTGCACCTTCTGCTGATTGAGTAGAAGTTGCACATTTTAAAATAGCATTCGCTTCTGCGTGTAAAACATACCATTGTGTATTTCCTTCATCATCTTCGCAATTATTATCAAAACCACTTGGAGAACCATTGTAACCGTCAGAAATAATCATTCTATTTTTTACAATTATTGCACCAACTTTTTTTCTTTGACAGTAAGAAAGGTTAGCCCATTCATAAGCCATACGTAGATAAGCTTTATCGTAACGTAACTGTTTTTCTTGCTTATTTTTCATTTAAAGTTTGTTCTTCTTGTACTTTCTTTTTTAATAATGGAGGTAGAAAAAATGGTATAGGGTTTCTAAAGAAAGCCTTAACTGTATGATAAAACATTGTAAATATCTTATATAATGGAATATTATTAGAACGCATAGCCATTAATAAAGATAAAATAAAGCTTACAAAAAAGTTACACCAACCTACAAGGAAAATAGATATAAATCCAATTATCATCGGGAATAGATCAAAATGATAACCAAGTCGACCAACACCAATGGCAAAGTTTCCTGATACAAACGTAATGTGTCTAATATCAAAAGGTAAACCTATAAAATCACCGATAAGAAAAGCACTCCCCATCATGAAACCGAAAGCTATATTACCTACAACTCCACCCATATTAATTTCAAACCAATTTGATATTTTTTTCCTTCTATTTTCTGAGAAAAATTTTTTTAATACGGGGTGATTATAAATACGATCAGGAATGTTGTGAAAACGTTGACTATTGATAGTCATTCCTGAAATTAAACCTGATAAGAATAGAAATATACCAGCTATTGCACCAAAGTAAAATATGTGCCAATCCATAATTACTACTTCTTCCCAATAATGATGAGCTTTTATTTCACTCAAAACTTCAATATTCAAAACATCATTTAGTAAATAAAATATACCTAATGATACAGCAAAACCAGCTACTACATTCCCTATAAATGCAATAATTTGGCTTCGGAATAATTGTGCAAATAAATTGGTAAAATCATTTATCCTCAATTCTGTTCCTGTCGTAGGGACTAATGATTGTGCTAATCGTGCAGCCGTCATTGATGGCTGTTTTGTAGCAAGAGTCATGTGTGTTAAATAAATTACACTAAATCCAACAGCATAATTTATACTATAAAAAAATGCTTTGAAAAGAGGAGATGTATCGTGTATATTTCCTATTCCAGTTTTTATAAAACAAAGAAAAGATACTATAAAACCACCACCACATGCTGTCCAGAACATTTTATTATACTCTTTTGCAGTTTGTGTAATATATTTCTCTCCAGTTTTACCATTATGATAGGTTACTAAGAATGTGATTAAATAAACAGTAGATCTTAATTGTTTGCTCATAAAGTTTTTAGGAGCATAAAAATCCATCCATTTTTTAGTAGAAAATGCTAAAAATGGTATTAATCCATTTGTTTTTAATTCATTGTAGCTAGTTAGTATATTTTGCAATCTCGTTAATTGTTGCTGAAGTCTATTAATTTTTGCAGCAACTTTAAATGAAATTCCTTTATAATCTTTTTGAGTTAAAATATCATTTAATAGATTTCTACAAACAGATATACTTTGTCTTATTTTTAATAAATCAAAACCCAATTGAGGATTTTCTATAATATTGCTTATTTGCATAGCAAGTTTAGAAAAAGGATTATCTAAATAATTAACTTCATTGCTGTAACGAATCATTTCTTTATCAGAAAATCCTCCTGTAATTCTTACTGTTAATATAGAAATAGCTTGAAGTATTTGACTTTGAATGTTATTAATATATTTTTTAGAATCATCTTCTGTTAAATCTTGATATAAAACTTCATAGAGTTTTTTCCATCTATCTAAAGGAATAATTCGAATAGCTTCTAAATTTTTTGAGTTATAAAATAATTCATTAATAGTAGATGTTAATTCATTGTTATTCTCAATATCTGGAAGAATTGAATCAGTTATTTTTTTTCTAAATAGTGAAAACAAACTATCTTCTAGGTGTATACCACTATCTACTAAATAACCAACAATATTAGTTTTACCAAAATTATTTTTTAATTGTTCTTTAAAAATTTGGCGATAGCTTGAGTTATTTTGGAGCTTAGAAATTAAATCATCAATGAAAGTAATTGAATCCGAATAATCTTTCCTTGCAGAGACGATTAATCGAATAAGAAAATTCTTTTCATTTTTTTTATTTTGATAAAATATAGAATCTAATGACATATTATAATCTATTCATTTTTAGTTATACAAAAGTATAAAAGTTAACTTATGTTGTTGTATTATTTTATAAAATAAAAAGTGATTCTTATTTAGAGAATCACTTTTATTATTTTAAAACTTGAAGTTCTTTTTATCTATTGCAGGATTGGTTTTTACTTCATTAAATTTAATAATGTATTCACCGCCTTCTTTAGGTTTTCCAATAATTTTTGTTGCAAATGAAAGTCCATTAAATTTCTTAAAATTAGAATAATATAATGTTTCATTTTCATTTTTCTCCATTACTATTTCATAAGAATCTTTATCAAAACAATATGTACTGCTATTAATGTTCTTTTTTATCTCAACTTTATAACATTCATTATTTTGATTGTAATTTTCTGTACCAAGATAAGTAACTTTAAATCCTTTTTGTTTATATTTTAGAAAGTCTGAGTCAAATGAATCAGGTTTATAATTCGGAACAACTATATTTTTTTTAGATGCTTCATTGTATGTCCATCCATGTTTACCATCATAACCTTCATTAAGAATTTCTTTTCCATCAATTATAAAAACAACTTTCTTACTGTATGGTCTTTGATGATAAATAATTATTGGATAAGAAGTACCTAAATTAATTATTGCATCACCTTTTAAAATAACACTGTTCAAATTATTCCAACCATTTTCTCCACCTGTTTTTTTAATGTGTGTTTCAATTATACTTTCTGCATTTTGAGCATAAGTTATTAAACAAGAAAATAGTGTTACGGCAAGAATACTGAATTTTAATTTTAACATGTGAACTTTTAAATTATAAATTGAAAGAACAAGATATAAAAACTTAATTAAAGTTCACAAGTTTTAAACTAATATTAGTCTTTTTTAACTTCTATATGAGACCAGTTTTCACCTCTTAATATGCGGTAAACTTGCCCTTGAGAGATGTTAAATTGTTTTGCTAAAGTTGCAATTTTTACTTTTCTGTTCGGATCAAGTAATTTCTTTTTAAGACGAACAACCTGAGACTCATTTAATTTACTATTCGGAATACTATCTAATCGAGATCTTCCTTTCATCATTCTAAATAAATCTTTATTATGTTCTTTCCACTCATCAAGTGTAGCCCATTCTAAATTACTAACAGTATTATTTAATTTATCGTGATCTAAATGAACAACATATTCTTTATTATCAGGATTTGGTAGAAATGTTTCTGCAATCATTTTATGTACATACTTAGCTGTTCTTTTTCCGTCAGCTTTCGTAACCCAAATTGCACGATAACCATTATTAATTGCTCCTTCTAAAATTTTGTATTTATCTTGTCCTGTATATAATTTTTTAACAAGACCGTCTTTTGATACTAAAAAAGATCTTTTTTCAATCAATCCTTTTGCCTCGTATTCTTTCCAAGATTCGCTCATAGTCATCATTTTACTAATTTTCATTGTACTAATAACAATATCCATACCGAAAAGGTTTTTCGGTAAAAAAATATTATACTAACCTACTATTGAGGTTAAAAAAAATGTCAATTTTGATTAAGAAGGGGGTACAAATATATAATAAATAATTATTTCGCAATACTCCTAAGGTAAATTTTTGCTTTTTCTAAATCTTCAGGAGTATCTATTCCGATACCAATAGATTCTGTTTCGATAACTTTTATTTTCATTCCGTACTCTAAATACCTTAGTTGTTCAAGTTTTTCAGCAGTTTCATTTTGGCGCATTGTTAATTTAGAAAAACGCAATAAAGCATCTTTTCTAAAAGCATAAATACCAATATGGCGAAAATATTTTGGTGTAAAATTAATTTCTCTTGAAAAAGGAATTGGTGAACGAGAAAAATATAATGCAAAATCGTTATAATCAGTAACAACTTTTACAAAATTAGAGTTGTTAATATCTTCATCTTTTGTAATAGACTCTTTCAATGTAGCTACATCAACAGTTTTTCCAATTTCACCATCGAAGGAAGAAAGAATATCAGATAAGGCTTTATAATTTACAAAAGGCTCATCTCCTTGTACATTTAAAATTATATCACAATCAATATTTTCGACAGCTTCAGCAATCCTATCACTTCCTGTTTCATGATTTTTAATACTCATGATAGCTTTTCCATGGTTTGAAATGATTTCATTATAAATAATTTCAGAATCAGTAACCACAAAAACATCATCAAACAAATTAGTTGCAACAACATTATCATAAGTCATTCTAATCACAGTTTTATTTCCTAACTGTTGCATTAATTTACCAGGAAAGCGAGATGCAGAATATCTTGCAGGAATAACGGCTATTTTTTTCACGTTTTTTTATTTTCAAATTTCGGTAAAAAATAGAATACATAGAACTTAAATGCATTTTTAATCCATAAAATAAATGTATTATCTTTACCGAAATAAATTTTCTATATGAAGATTGCTTATAAATTTTTATTACTTTTGATATCATTAGGATTGATTTATATATTAATCAGTGAGTTAAAAATTCAAGGATAAAATACATGTATGTCTAAAACAACCATTAGTTCGTTAGCAATTTTATTATCGCATGACAAGCTTAGTTATATAACAAAGAAAACCGATGGGGAAACAACTTCCTATTCGGATGTATTTGATTTTACGGTTGATTTTACAAACTTGAATAAAACAGAATTTGAAATAGAAAATGAATTAAAATCAAATCTAACATTGTTACAAGATTATGATTTTGTACATTTTTGTTTTTTGTCAACAACAATAAATATTGTTCCAAATCAATTCATCAAACATCCTTTGGAAAATTTTCTTTCCATGTCAATGTATCATCCTGTTCAACTTGCAATAGATTGTCCATTACAAAGTATTGATGCATCTCTTGTTTATAATATTCATTATCCATTAAAAGATGTTTTACTGTCTTTGAAGAACTTGCAAAATGCACGTTTATACCATTCTGGTAAATTCCTGATTGATTATGCAAAAATCAATTCAAAAGATGATGAAGTTTATATCAATTTTGTACATGATAAATTAGAAATTTGTGTTTTAAGCAACGGAGAATTTATTTTTTATAATTTATTTGAAATTAAAACAAAAGAAGATTTTTTGTTTTATATTTTATATACTTTAAATCAATTAAATATTAGTCCAACGACTGTATCATTATTTGCTTTTGGAGATATAATCGATAATGTTTTTTCTGATTATATTAATACATTGAAAAAATATATTAGCTCTATTACATATAATACAGATGATGATCAGCTTGGTAAATATTTCACATTATATAAATTATTCGAATGCGAATTATTTCAGGAACATTAAAAGGAAAAAGAATTACTGCACCCAATAATTTACCGGTGCGACCTACAACAGATTTTGCTAAAGAAGCATTATTTAATATTTTGAATAACGAATGGTATTTTGATGAAATTTCTGTGCTAGATTTATTTTCTGGTATTGGAAGTATTTCATTAGAATTTGCTTCTCGTGGAGCAAAAAAAGTAACATCGGTTGATAATTTTTATGGTTGCGTAAGATTTCTCGATGAAACCTCTAAAGAATTAAAGTTAGATAATGTCATTACAACTATAAAAAATGATGTATTAAAATATTTAGATAAAACTCCTATCAATAAATTTGATCTTATTTTTGCTGATCCTCCATATGATTTGGAAGTAGAATCTTACAATAAAATAGTAGATAGTATTTTTACAAATAAATGGTTAGAAGAAGGAGGTGATTTTGTTTTAGAACATTCAGCATCAATTTCTTTCATAGATCATCCAAATTTTATTCAACATAAAAAATACGGAAATGTTCATTTTACTTTTTTTGAGTAATTTAATGATTTTTTATTTAGAAGATATAGAAAAAAAAACCAGCTAATTAGCTGGTTTTTTTGTGGATTGAATTTTATTTATTACTCAGATATAATCAAAGTAGTTGGTACGTTGGAGATCCAAATACTTTTACTTTCAATTAAATTCTTCCAACTTTGTATGCTTATAATCATCAAATCCATTTCATCTAAAAACTCTTTGTCTAGCTGTTGTTTATAAGATAAACTGATATGATTTGGAGCGATGTTTTCTATACTTCGTATAATTTCTTTTACTTCAGAATGTCGTTTTGTATAACCATTAATATCAACAATAATTATTTGTGCTTCGTTATTAGAAATTAATCGTTGAGCATATTTTAATAAATTAGCATCATCATTACCAAAAAGAGGTAAAAATATTTTATCAATTTTACTTAGATTTTTTTCTAAAACGATTCCAACAGGGATAGAAGATTTATTTAGTAATTGTTTTGTTCTTTCATCAAAAATAGAATGATCGAACATGTTTTCTTTTCCCTTTACTTGTTCTATAAGAATATCAGGGTCTATAATTTTTGTAGTAAAACCTAATATATTACCAAGTAATGATCCTGAATAAATGGAATTTCTAACCCCCATCAACATTAAATCATAATCTCCCTTCTGAGCAACATCTACGGTTTCTTGAATAATATCTGTAGAAACTTTAAACATTGTAGTTACATCTTGTTGTAAGTTTTCAGCCTCTTCAATTAATGGTTCAAAAAATTCATCTTCTCTATCATTAAAAGAATGATGTTCTACTTCATTACTTTTTACAATATGCATTCCTGTAATCAAAGAGTTTTCATTATCTTTTTTCACAAATGCATTAGCTATTTTTAATAAGCTTTTTCCTTTTTCTGGAATACTAAAGTTGATTAATATTTTATATTTTGATTGGTCACTTACTTCAATAGAATCTTCTTCTTTTTTATATTTAAATATTCTATCAACAATATCAAGAATAGGTCCAGTCATAAATGTCGTTAATAATGCCATTATAACCATCATTGCAAATATTTGAGCATCTAAAACTCCAAGGTCATAGCCAATATTAAGTACAATAAGTTCCATTAAACCTCTTGTATTCATTAATGCTCCAATTATAGCACTATTTCTCCAACTTTGTCCAACAAATTTAGCAGCTATAGCACTACCAACAAATTTACCTACTACAGCTACAAGAATGATTAATCCAGTTATTTTCCATAAATAGGGATCATTTAATAAACCAATTTCTGTGCGTAAACCTGTGTAAACAAAAAATAACGGTAGTAATACGACAACAGCAACATCTTCAACTTTTTCAATGAATACATTTCTGAATTTCATGTTCTCAGGCATAATCGCTCCTGCCATAAAAGCTCCAAATAACGCATGAATACCAATAACTTCTGTAGCATAAGAAGATAGAATTAAAACCAAAAAGAAGATAGCTATTATTGGTCGAGTTAATGTTGATTTTGTAGGGTATATAGTTGAGATTCTGAACAAAAATGGTCGAACAATTTTTATCATGAATAATACATATAAAACAGCTAAACCAATTACAAATAATGCACTTCCAAAATCACCAGCTTTTACAATTGCAATTACTACAGCTAGTATACACCAAGCTGTTATATCGTCTGCTGCTGCACAAGTAATTACAACAGTTCCTAATTTTGTTTTATGTATACCTCGTTCTTGTACAATTCTTGCCAATACAGGAAACGCTGTAATACTCATAGCAATACCTATAAAAAGTCCGAACGATAAAAATGGAGCTCCAACTGGCGCAAATTCACGATAAATAAAATAAGCTAATCCCATTCCCAAAGCAAATGGAAGTATTATACTTGCGTGGCTAATAACTACGGCATCATGTGCTTTATTTTTTAAAATTTTTAAATCAAGCTCCATCCCTATAGTATACATAAACAAGATTAAACCAATTTGACTTAAAAATTGAATGTTACCTAAAGATTCTACAGGAAATAGAGAGGCAGATATTTCAGGAAAGTACATTCCAAGTAATGATGGTCCTAATACTATCCCAGCTATCATTTCTCCAATAACTGATGGTTGACCTATTTTGTTAGAAATCCAACCAAAAAGTCTAGCAGCTAATATAATTGTAACAATTTGTGCAAGTAGGATAGCGAGTGGGTGTTTTAAATTGTAAATCATAGAATTTAAAAATTCTACCCATTTACTATTATTAGAGCTTGCATGGTGAACATTTCTTCCAATTTCTAGATTAATTCCATGTTTAGCAATCAAGTAAATTAAAGCTGTAAAAAAACCAATTACTACAACATAAAATATGGAATTCTTATACTTCTTCATGTTTTTTAATTTTATGTTACAAATTTTATAAAAAAATGAAATAGGAAAATAATCTCAAAAACAATTATGTAATGAAGCGGTTTTATTTTGTAATCAAATAGAAATTTTTGAAATAAAATTGGGCTTATATACCTCACTTAACGCTAAAATAATCTCTTTATCTTCTTTTGTAAGAATATTAAGTGTAATATTTTCGGATTGGTAAAATTTCACATGATTTATATTTATAATTTCTCTTTTATTAATTCGTACAAAATAATTTTCAGGAAGTAAATCAGTCAAATTATCTAAAGTTATATTTTTCAATGTAATTTCAGATAAATTATTCGTCAAAATAACTTTGTCTCTACTTTCTAATGATGAAGTTGTAATGTAAACAATTTCATTAGCTTGTATTATTATTTTACCTTTGTAAGAGTTTAATTGAATGGTCTTACTAATTGGATTTTTTTGTTGTAAATAATTTTTTATTTTATTAATTGCTTGTTGTAATCGTTCAATTTTAATAGGTTTTTGTATATAATCTACAGCATCCAAATCAAAAGCAGTTGTTGCGTATTCTTTGTAAGCTGTAGCGAATATAAAAGGTTTATCTTTTAGAAATTCAGCAATTTGTAATCCATTAATATTTGGCATCTCTATATCAAGTATACAGAAATCAAAATCAATTTTATTATTTCTTAGATCTTCAATAAATAGTTCAGAATCAACATAGGCTTTTTCAATTTCTATTCCTTCAATCCCTTCACAAAGTAATTTTAGATATTTTAAACCAAGAATTTCATCATCTATTAGGATGCATTTTAGTGTAGAATTCATTTAAATTAATTTTTAATTTAGCAATAAAAACATTTTGCTCTGTAGTTTTACTTAAAGAAAATTGATTCCCGTAAATCATCTTCAAACGATGTTCTAATGATTGATTTCCATGTCCACCAGATTCTTTTTCTAAACTATTTTTTTGAGATATTTTATTAGTTACTTGTATATAAAAAAAAGTATTATTCAATTCAATAGCTATTTTTATAAAAGAATTATCTTTCTGAAAATCGGTATGTTTAAAAGCATTTTCTATCAAATCAATAGAAATCAAAGGAGCAATTATTTTTTCATTGTATAAAAAAGATTGTTCATCAATCTTTGTTTTTATCTGTAAATCAAACAAAGGAGAAACTTTTACCTTATTTATTTCAATATAATTTTTTATAAAATCTATTTCATCTTTTATGGTTACAAAGTTAGATTTGCTCTCATATAAAATATAATCCAACACATTCGCCAATTTATCAATTGTGTAATACGTTTGATAAGCATTAGATTGTATAGAATTCAAAATATTTTTAAATAAATGAGGGTTTAATTTTGCTTCGTAGGTTTCTAATTTTAACTCATCTACCTTTAAAGATAAATTATCAAGCTGCTTTTTTTGTGATAAATTGACTTTTTTTTCAAATTTTAATACATATAACAAATATGTAATCATTATAAATAAGAACAAAATGAAAAAAAATATCAGGTAAATTAATAGCGATGGAACTGAAATCATATTGGTATAATCTACCTCAAATTTACTTTTTTTTAATTGATGATTATAATTATTACTATTTTATGGGCGACCGGGCGGGCTAACCGTTCTATCTTTTTCAATTATTTAGAAAATAATTGAAAAAGGATGCCACTTATATCCCTGTCGCAATCTAGCTTTCTATCATTTAATTCAATAATATATCGTTTAAAAGATCATTTTTATAGAAATAAAAAAGCTCAAAAAGATATATCTTTTTGAGCCTTAAATTATTATTTATTTTTTTTAAAAAAAACTAAGCGTAATATTTAGCTTTTAATTCTTTTACTTTAGCATCATTTAAGAACTCATCATAAGTCATATAACGATCAATGATTCCATTAGGTGTCAACTCAATAATTCTATTACAAGTTGTATTAATTAATTCGTGGTCATGAGAAGCCATTAAAATAGTTCCTTTATAATTAACTAACGAATTGTTTAAAGCTGTAATAGATTCTAAATCTAAGTGTCCAGTAGGCTCGTCTAATAATAGTACATTCGCACGTAATAACATCATACGAGAGAACATACAACGCATTTTTTCACCTCCAGAAAGTACAGAAGATTTTTTAAGAGCTTCATCTCCAGAGAATAACATTTTACCTAAGAAACCACGCATAAATTCTTCGTGACGTTCTTCATCAGAATCAGTGTATTGGCGTAACCAGTCAACTAAATTAATATCTTCTTTAAAGAAATCAGTATTATCTAAAGGTAAATAAGCTTGTGTCGTAGTAATTCCCCAATTGTAATCCCCAGTATCTGGTTCTGCTTTACCAGCTAAAATTTCTAAAAACTGAGTTACAGCTTTAGAGTTTTTAGAGAAAATACCAATTTTATCACCTTTCTTAAGGTTAATATTAGCATCTTTAAATAAAATCTCTCCATCAACAGATGCAGATAAATTGTTGATTTCTAATATTTGATCTCCAGCTTCACGAGATTGTTCCCAAATAATTGCAGGGTAACGACGAGAAGAAGGTTTAATATCTTCAATATTTAATTTATCAATCATTTTCTTACGAGCTGTAGCTTGTTTTGCTTTAGCAACGTTAGAAGAGAAACGAGCAATAAATTCTTGTAATTCTTTTTTCTTTTCTTCAGCCTTTTTATTTTGTTGAGCTCTTTGCTTAGAAGCTAACTGCGAAGACTCGTACCAGAAAGTATAATTACCTGAGTATAAGTTTAATTTAGAGAAATCTAAATCACAAATATGTGTACACACAGAGTCTAAGAAGTGACGGTCATGCGATACAACAATTACTGTATTTTCGAAATTAGCTAAGAAATCCTCTAACCAAGATATTGTATTAACATCCAATTCGTTGGTAGGCTCATCTAATATTAATACATCAGGATTACCGAATAAAGCTTGTGCAATCAAAATACGTACTTTAGCTTTATTATCTAAATCACCCATCAATGTATAGTGCATATCTGCATCTATCCCTACGTTAGATAATAAAGTAGAAGCGTCAGATTCTGCATTCCAACCATTCATTTCTTCGTATTCTACACCAAGTTCTCCAGCTTTTATTCCATCTTCTTCAGAAAAATCTGGCTTAGCATATAAGGCATCCATGCGTTCTTTGATGTCATATAAAACTTTATTACCACGTAATACAGTATCTAATACTGTAAATTCGTCATATTTAAAGTGATTTTGTTCCAAAACAGACATACGTTTCCCTTTTTCAAGACCAACTTGTCCAGAAGTAGGATCAATTTCGCCTGATAAAATTTTTAAGAAAGTAGATTTCCCTGCTCCGTTTGCACCAATTATTCCATAACAGTTGCCATTTGTAAATTTTATATTAACTTCGTCGAAAAGTACACGCTTTCCAAATTGAAGCGATAAATTAGAAACATTTAACATAATTTTTGGTATGATGTTTGTTTTTTAAAACTTCAACAAAGGTACGAATATAAATTGGAATAAAATAAAGTGCAAAAAGAAGTTACAATTAAGAATAAACGTGCTAGGTTTGAATATGAATTATTAGATTCTTATGACGCAGGTATCCAATTGTTTGGAACTGAAATAAAATCTATTAGAATGGGAAAAGCCTCAATTACAGAGAGTTTTTGCCAATTTAAAGATGGAGAACTCTATATAATAAACATGTTTATAGATGAATATGATTGGGGAACACACTTCAATCATAAAACAAGAAGAGATAGAAAACTTTTGTTACAACGAGCTGAATTAAAAAAATTAGAACGAAAAACAAAAGAAACAGGATTGACAATTGTTGCGACAACTTTATACATTAATAATAAAGGGTTAGCAAAATTGAAAATTTATTTGGCAAAAGGAAAGAAACTTTTTGACAAAAGAAACACCATAAAAGGAAAAGATTTGAAAAGAGATTTGGATAGAATGATAAAGAATTCTTAAATTTGTCTTATAATTGTATAAAAATAAATATATTTAAAACGCTAAATATTTGATAATGAAAAAGTTTAATCTATTATTATCTGCAGTCGTATTATTCTTAGCGGGTAATTCATTTGTAGATGCTCAGAATTCTAAGAATCCTTGGGCAATTTCGGTTGGTGCTCACGCAGTTGACTACAATTCAGTTACTGGGCCATTTAACCAGTATTTTAAAACAGATAACTGGGACATCGTTCCTCCTTTATCTAAACTTTCTGTTATTCGTAACTTAAATAGATCTTTTGATGTTGATTTAACAGCTTCTGTTGGAGAAATTGACAATAAAAGATTAAACCTTAAAGATGAATTATTTATCAATGCTGGTTTAGGTTTACGTTATAAGTTTGCTAACGGATACTTATTAAACGAAGATTCTTGGTTTGATCCATATATCCGTGGGGGTGCTAGCTACCACAGATATGATTATACAAGCTTAACTAACCCATTAACAGCTTACGATAACAACGGTAATGCTTCTCAATTTCAAACAGAACAAGATTTAGAGAAAAATCACTTAGCTTTAAACTTAGGAGTAGGTATTAACTTTTGGTTAACTAAAAACTTCGGTTTAAACGTTGCTTCTGATTACAACTGGTTACCAACTTACGGTGGAAAAGATTACTTTAACTTCTTCCAACATACTGTAGGTGTTACTTTCCGTTTCGGAAGACCAGATAGAGATAAAGATGGTATTCCAGATGACGTAGATGCTTGTCCAGACGTACCAGGTTTAGCCGAGTTCAACGGATGTCCAGATACAGACGGTGATGGTATTCCAGATCCAGATGACGCTTGTCCAACTGTACCAGGTTTAGCTGAATTCCAAGGTTGTCCAGATACAGACGGTGATGGTATTCCAGATAACTTAGACGAATGTCCAGAAGTTGCAGGACCAAAAGAAAACAACGGATGTCCTTGGCCAGATACAGACGGTGATGGTATTCCTGATAAAGACGATGCTTGTCCAACTGTAGCAGGTTTACCTCAATTCCAAGGTTGTCCAGATACAGACGGTGATGGTATTCCAGATCCAGACGATGCTTGTCCAACTGTAGCAGGACCAAAAGAAAACAACGGATGTCC
>DJDD01000197.1:0-391 GCA_002430925.1 Flavobacteriales bacterium UBA5933 | reverse complement strand
AAAAGAAAACAACGGATGTCCATGGACTGAAGTAGAAGTTTCTAAACGTTTATCTAACATTTTATTTGAGTACAACTCTGACAAAATCGTTCCTTCTTCTTACGAAGATGTACGTGTAGCAGCTCAAATCTTAAATTCAGATAACTTAAAAACTAATTCTTACTACATCGATGGTCATACAGATCAAAGAGGTTCAGCAGCATACAACAAAAAATTATCTTTAAAACGTGCTCAAGCTGTAGTAGATATATTACAATCTAGAGGAGGTGTTGATAAAGCTCGTTTAACTGCTCGTGGATTAGGAAAATCTAACTTGTTATGTACTGAAAACACTGAAGAGTGTTACCAAAGAAACAGACGTGTTGAGGTTTTACCAAAAAACGCTGAAGTA
>DJDD01000100.1:7534-12680 GCA_002430925.1 Flavobacteriales bacterium UBA5933 | reverse complement strand
CTTTTTACAGATCAAATAGCAGAATATTCTAACTCGCAAACTCTTGATATGATAGAAAAGACAGTAAAATCACTAAAATCGATTAATAAGGTAGTTTATTTATTAGGTCATTCTAATGGTAGTTTTATGGTTCAAGATTATATTAATAATAATAAAACTTCTGCAGATGGTTATTTAATTGCAGGTACGAGAATTAAAAAAGTACAAGCATTTTTTGATTATTATCCAAAAGATAAAGATATAACATTTACAAATGGAACAGATGTAACTGTGAAAGATGTTCCTACAGATGAAATACCATATTTTAATGTAGTAAGAAAATTACAGCTTAATCATTTTAAAGATTATACAAGTTTATTACTGAGTAAATCAACCCAATTTCCTAAAATGTATTATGCTTTTGGAGGACAAGATATTAATCTTGGAAAAATAGAACAAGATGAATTTGATTTTCTAAATAATAATAAAATTAATTATTCATACAATGAATATTATGATCATTCATGGACAATTATTGATGTACTTGATAATGGAATGAAATATTTTAGAACATTAAAATAATAAACTTTAATAGACATAAAAACAGATTGTATTTTAAATACAATCTGTTTTTTTATGGTTTATTTCTACAAAAATTGGTAATTTGTAAAATCAATTATTAATTCAATTAAAAGGAGAGAAAAATGAAGCTGAAAATACAAAGTTCACTATTACTATTATTTTTTACATTTTGTGTATCCAAGGCAGAAATTATAGAGAATAAAAGAAATACAGTTGATAATGATATGATTTCCATTTATCAATTAGATAATTCAAATGAAAATTCTAGTTTTGATCATAATTATAGAAAACCAAGAAAGAAAAAAATAACTGGAAAAGCTTCTTATTATTCTAACAAATACCAAAGAAAGAAAACTGCAAGTGGAGAAAAATATAAAAGAAGAAAAAAAACAGCTGCTCATAGAACTTTACCTTTTGGGACAAAAGTAAGAGTGAAAAATCTTGCCAATGGAAAATCAGTTAAAGTAAGAATTAATGATAGAGGACCTTTTGTTGCTGGTAGAGAAATAGATTTGAGTAAAAAAGCATTTTCGAAAATAGGGAATTTGAAAGATGGAGTATTAAATGTAGAAATGACTATTCTGAATTAGATTTAGACCTTTCTGAAAAAAAAATAGTAATTTGCAGACTGAATGATAAATATACATTTGGGCTAAATTTTATGATTCCTTTTTGCGTTAGGGATTGCAGTGGAAATCCTTTTACAAACCGATTGCTGAGCGTAGTCGAAGTCTGTTTGTAAAAGATTGCAACGAAAAGCCCGACCGTAGGGAACGCCCAATTTATAAAGAGATTGAGAACTTCAATTTTTAAAAGAATAAAACAAGTTATTCTATCATTCAATAAAATTTTAAACAGGACGCTTAACATGAATTTGACAACATACATTCATCAACAATTAAAAGACATTTCCGAAAAATCGATAGAGAACACCATCAATTGTTTGAACAACGATAATACAATTCCATTTATAGCGAGATATCGTAAGGAATTGACAGGGAATTTGGATGAAGTACAGATTTCGAACATCAAAAAATACAAAGCATTATTTGAAGAAATAGAAGCTAGAAAAAATTTCATTTTAACGACCTTAGACGAACAAAATCTACTAACGATAGAATTACAACAACGTATTCAGAAAAGTTATGATTTGGTTCAGATAGAGGATTTATATCTTCCTTACAAAAAGAAAAGAAAAACAAAAGCTGCCATTGCCAAGGAAAAGGGATTGGAACCTTTGGCAAAAATCATTATGAAACAGAATAATATTTCTGATTTAGAAGATTTGGCAAAAAAATATATCAACTCAGAGGTTCCTACTTTGGAGGATGTTTATGCAGGAGCACAAGATATAATTGCGGAATGGATAAACGAAAATGAGTATGTACGTAATAGATTACGAGGAATTTTCCGAAAATCTGCAATCATAGAAAGCAAATTGGTAAAAAGCAAAGCTGATGACGAAAAAGCAGCTACTTTTTCTAATTATTTCGATTATTCGGAAGCTTTAAAGAAAATAGCATCGCACCGATTATTGGCTATTTTGCGAGGAGAAAACGAAGGTTTTCTAAAAGTAGCAGTTACTATAGAGAAAAAAGAAGCGATAGGTTTCTTAGAATATACGTTGATAAAATCTGTTCAGCCTGAAGTTTCTTGGGTAATAGAAGAAGCAATAAAAGATGCATACAAGCGATTATTAGCTCCATCGATTTCTAATGAAATATTGAATGAAGCAAAGAAGAAAGCTGATGAAACATCGGTAGAAGTTTTCTCCAAAAACTTGAACCAATTGTTATTGGCTCCACCATTGGGAGAAAAAAGAATTTTAGCGATAGATCCTGGTTACAAATCGGGTTGTAAAGTGGTTGTTTTGGACGAACAAGGCGATTTGTTGCACAACGAAAACATTTATCCGCATGCTCCACAAAGCGAGAAAGCACAAGCTACAAAAAAACTAAAATCGTTGGTGAATGCCTATGCAATAGATGCCATTTCTATAGGAAACGGAACAGCATCTCGAGAAACCGAACATTTGGTACAAAACATAGCCTTCGACCGTCCGTTGAAAGTATTTGTGGTGAACGAGGCTGGTGCATCTATCTACTCGGCATCGAAAATTGCACGAGACGAATTTCCTGATAAAGATGTTACTGTTCGTGGTGCAGTTTCTATTGGTCGTCGTTTGCAAGATCCGTTGGCAGAATTGGTGAAAATAGACCCTAAATCGATAGGAGTAGGGCAATACCAGCACGATGTCGACCAAACATTATTGAAAGATGAATTGAATGATGTTGTTTCTTTTTGTGTAAATAAAGTTGGTGTTAACCTGAATACTGCGAGTAAACATTTACTGAATTACGTTGCTGGAATAGGGGAAAAGATGGCAGAAAATATTGTGGCTTATAGAACAGAAAACGGAGCTTTCGAATCGAGAGAAGAATTGTTAAAAGTTCCTCGTTTGGGCGAAAAGGCTTTTCAACAAGCCTCGGCATTTCTTAGAATTCAGCACGCTGCTAATCCGTTAGACAATTCTGCTGTTCACCCAGAATCTTATGCAATTGTCGAAAAAATGGCAAAAGACCTTAAGGTGCAAGTAAAAGATTTAATCAAAAATAAAGAACTTATCAATCAGATAGATCTTACGAAGTATGTAACCAATTCTGTTGGTTTGCCTACTCTACAAGATATAAAAAACGAGTTGGAGAAACCAGGTTTAGATCCGCGTTCTACAGCGAAGGTTTTTAGTTTTGATTCTAAATTAAAGAAATTCGAAGATTTACAATTGGGAATGAAAGTCCCTGGAATCATAAATAACATTACCAATTTTGGTTGCTTTGTAGACATAGGAATCAAAGAAAATGGATTGGTGCATATATCGAAAATATGCAACGAGTTTATTTCTGATGTTTCTACAAAAGTACATTTGCAACAACAAGTAGAAGTTACTGTTATTGGAATAGATACTGACAAGAAAAAAATACAACTTTCTTTGATAGATTAGTTTTATTTGGGCGTTCCCATCGGGCGGGCTTTTCATTACAATCTTTTCTAATTGGTCATTGAGCTGGAGTCGAAATGCAACCAATTAGAAAAGGATTTCTATTACAATCCCTAACGCGAATGTTTTCTATGAAAAAACATTCATTTACGGTTTTCCGTATTTTTATTTTAGTGTTTAGTTTTATGTTTGTTGATTAATTACTTTATAATTTTAAAAATAAATGAATATTTTTAAAAAAAATCTTCAATATTTAGTAGGATTTTTTTTCTTTCTATTAGGCTTATCTTTATTAGTTAGAGGAAAAAAGTTTACAATCGGAGCTATTATTATTTTTATATGCTCATTAGTGATTATTCCATTTAGTAGAAACATAATGGAAAGAAAATTCAATTTTAAATTTGGAAGAAAAATAAAATATATAATCTCAATTATAGGATTTATATCTCCATTTTTTTTTGTTGAAACAGATGGATTACCTGTAAATAAGGAAAATAATCAATCGAATGTAGTTTTAGATTCTATTTTAATAAAAAAAGACTCATTCATAAATGATAGTTTAAAGAGTATATGTAAAACTCAGAATAAAAATATTCTACCTTTAACAAATACAAATAAAGATATTTCTAAAACTAAAAAATTAATAAATAATTCTAAGTCAAAAAGAAAATCAAATTATTCAACTTTACCAAAAAATAGAATAGTAAAAAAAACAACTAAAAAAAGGAATACTTCTACTTATAATTCTGGTAGTGGTTATTGTGGTCATCCAAATAAAACAGGAGGAAATTGTAGAAGAAGAGTAAGAGGAGGTGGATATTGTTGGCAACACTCTTAGAGTAAATTAATTGTAATTCAAGATGAGTTTAAAGAGAAATATAAAATAGATTCTTTTTCGAATTAAATTGGTTATATTGTAATTAAAATTGTTTATAAAATAAACCAAAATACTCTCTCAATGAAGCCTAAATTTTTATCATTAATATCATTCTTTTGTTGTATTTTTACTATTAACGCTCAATATAAAGCACCTTTTGCTATAATTAAGGATAAAGATGGTTATGTGAACGTTAGAGAAAATTCTTCCATTAAATCCAAAATAATAGATAAAATATATCTTAATCAAGTGTTTGAAGATCAACGCCACTTTGGTAGTAGTACAAGAGATTGGATTTACATTTCTTATGGAGTTAAATATGATAAAAAAACACAGTATTTTAAAGAAAAAACAGGCTATATTTATGCAGATAGAATTCTTTATTTGGAAAATTTACCTCAATTAAAAAAAAGAGTGATTAATAAAAATAATATAGAATTCAATGGAAATGGAATAAAAATGATATTGAAATTTGGAAAATTTAATAATCAATTTCATATAATAAAAAAAAGTAATGGATATGTAGAAAAAATAGATAATGAAATTCCGTGGGGAATTGATGGTATTCTGCCAGAGCCATTTATTGAAATAAAAACAATACACTTAATCATTAATGATAAAGAGTTTTCGTTTCCTAAAAACTCACTTCAAGGAATATATCAACCAACTACTGAAAATATATATGTTTCTACCCGTAGTGCATTATCATT
>DJDD01000100.1:543-7285 GCA_002430925.1 Flavobacteriales bacterium UBA5933 | reverse complement strand
GTCATAATGCACTACGGGTATGTTTCTATTAATAATGATATTATTTTTCTTGTAATGTCAAATGGAGATGCTGCAGGAGCTTATAATGTTGTATGGACAATTCAGAATGGAGAAGTAATTGATAGGTTTATAAATAGAGATTTTTAAATTGATAGAAATATAACTATTGTTTCTCAATCAATAATTTTTAAATTATACCATATATTTTTAATAAAGATAACAAGAGAATGATCAATCCTAAAATCCTAAAATTAATAATTTTTTTTATTGTATTTTTTTATTGTCAGAAAATATTTGCTGGAGGGCTTTCTGCCTGGAATGAAGTAACTCCTTATGGGCATGAAATGTATCATGATGGAACTTCATCAGGGCGGATAACACTAAGTTTAGATAGTACATCTGTAAGTTTCAAAAATTTTTATTTTTATAAGGGTTATACTATTGCAAAATCCGACTCTTTATTTTTAATCATTAATGAAAAAACACAAAAAGTCCAAAAATTTACAAATGAAAAAAAATGGAAAACCCAACTTAAACAAAAAAAGTTAGTACCTTTTTTTCAAAGAGATTATGATTCCAATTATAGTTCAGCATTTGGGAGTGGATTTATTTTTCTTATACTTGTACCTTATCCTTTTTTTCTTCCAATATTTTGGCTAATGTGTTTAATTAGTTTATGCTTTCCAACTAGACTTTTTTATGGATTTAGAAAACATTTCTCTTGGTTTTATCCCTCAATTATAATATTAATAATGATAATAGAGTCATTTCCTCAAAGTATTTAACGATGAAATTAATTTTTATATTTTTTTATATTTCTAGCATTCCAATATTCGGACAAACAGGTAAATCGTATAAAGGAACTATTAACAATTCAACTCCAATTACTTTTTATGTAGAAGGCATAAATGAAGGTACCTATGCAGACCAAATCATAGGTATTTATAAATATGATAATAAAGAAGATTATTTTTTATTAAATGGTTACCGAAATAATAGGGGAGATATTGTTTTAATAGAACAGAAAACAGTAAATTTTTCTGGAATTTTTTTTGGTAAATTATTTAAGAATAAGATAACTGGGAGGTGGATTAGTTCAAATCAAAAAGAAGATTATAATTTTGATATACATGAAGTCATATTATCAAAAAAACAAATAATTGAATTAAAAAATGCAATAACAAAAAAGACAAATGAATTTAATAATTCTTAAATGTTTTTGATTAATAATAAAACTTTTAATATTTTCATTTGTTACATTTTTTTATTCAATTGATTTTTTGTGAGTTTCTATCTAAAGTAAAAACTTTAGCTTGCATATTATCTTCATAAGATATTTGTCAAAAAAGAAGAATTTTAGAATTCTCTTTTTTTATTTTATAAAATTACCTATATTTTTTACTACTAATTTTTTTTTAAATGCTTGATTATAATGAATATTCTCAATCTGAATTGAATAAATTAATTCCAATTCAAGATGAGTTTAAAGAGAAATATAAAATAGATTCTTTTTCGCATTGGTTTTATGACGATGATTTAAAAATTATAAGATTATATAATGATGATAAACATGAAATTTTCTTCAAATATATTCCAATAGGGACTTATTCTTTAACATCAGAAACTTGGATGTGGAGCTGGTTTAATAATGATGAAAACAATGCAGAAACAGTTAAAATAAAAAATTTTGGACTAGAAAATAATTATAGAAAATTGTACGAAGGTACTTTTCCTAGTGATATATATGATGGTTGGGAATTTTTAGCAATAAGTTTTAATATTCTAGATGGAATAGGAGTATATACACTAAATACAGAGAATTTAAATTATTATTTGCTTTTAATTGAAAATTTGAATTCAGAAAAAGATTCGAATATCAAAATTTTAAAACAACAAGTATTAGATTGCCCGAATCATGGTTTACAAAGAAAAGCTTTCGTTTGTCAACATTTAAATTTAGAAAAACCTGTTGGTTTTATAGAAGCATTTGATACTTACCCTAAAATGGAATTAGAAGAAGAAGATCTTCAAGCTTGGTGTAATGATTGTGAAAATATAAGACGTAAACATAATGGTTGGAATGAGGAATCTGAACCATACGCACAAATAAAATTAATATGTGAAAATTGTTACTTCGAAATTAAAAATATCAATCAATAATTTTTTAAATGTAAATGATATAATTAATTCATAATATAGCATTAGGATAAAACTAAAAGGAATAAATTTTGATAATTTTTTATCATGTAAAAAAACTATTATGTCATTTAGTGAACACTCATCATATCATTCAACTACAGATACAACTCAACTTTTCTATACCTTATTTATTCCAGAAAATACAACTGTAAAAGCAACAGTTATCATTTTACATGGGATGCAAGAGCATAGTGGACGATACAGAGAGTTAGCAATCAAATGTACAGAATCAGGTTTAGCAGTGCTTACTTATGATCATGTAGGGCATGGAAAATCGGTGAATAATCAGCAAGATTTTGGGTTTTTTAGAAAAAATAATCCTGCTGAAAAATTAATAAATGATGCCGATGTAATGAGTGATTTAATAGAACAGAAATATCCTGCTATTCCTCACTTTATTTTAGGACATTCTATGGGGTCTTTTATTACACGATGTTTATTGCAACGAAAAAGTAATAAATTTTCTGGCGCTATTATCGTTGGTACAGGAGGATCTAAATTTGGAATAGGAATCTTGAAAACTTATTTTTCTATTTCGAATTGCATCGCTTCAAAAAGAAAAACTTACTTTAATACCTTATTCAATAAGGTAAATAATTCTCATTTCAAAAAAGATAAAGATTATAGTCCTGTTAGTTGGCTGAGTCTTAATAAAGATAACAGACAAAAATTTCTTGATGATTCTTTATGTGGTTTACCTTTCACAAATAATGCTTATTATGCTTTATTTTCAGTTTATAAACAAGCAACAAATAGAAATTGGGCGAGCTCAATATCTAAATCTTTTCCATTTCTTTTTGTAAGTGGAGAAGAAGATCCGATAGGAGATTTTAGTAAAGGGGTTTTAAAAACTGTAAATCAATTGAAAGAAGATGGTTTTGTAAATGTTACATTTCAAATCTTTCCTAAAATGCGTCATGAAATTTTATTAGAAGATAATCGAGAGTATGTCATTACTACAATTATTGATTGGATTGACCATGAATGTAATTATTAATAAAAATTAAATGAATAATTAAAAACAGTGCATAAAATAGTAATTGATATTTTAACACTAAAGGTTTATTAACTACTATCAAGTTTTGTAAATTTACTTTAACATTAAACTATTTTAAAATGAATAAAATAAAAACAATAGGTTTAGGATTATTAACAATTTTTGTTGTTTCATCATGTTCTTCAACAAAAAAAGTATATACTATAGCAGCTAAAAGTGATACAAAAACAAATGGAATTGTAACATTTAAAGAAAAAGGGAATATTGTTACCATGGAACTTGATGTAAAAGGTTTAACTCCTGGCGAGCATGCTATCCATATTCACGAGAAAGCAGATTGTTCAGCTCCTGATGGAACATCAACTGGTGGACATTGGAATCCTGGACATACAGATCATGGTAAGTGGGATGTAGGACATTTTCACCTTGGAGATATAGGTAATCTAGTTGCGAACGAAAAAGGAGAAGCTAAATTGACTTTCAAAACTGATAAATGGTGTTTGACTTGTAATGATGAATCTAAGAAAATTATTGGTCATGGATTAATTATTCATTCTACAAAAGATGATTTCCAAACTCAACCTACTGGAAATGCAGGTGGTCGTGTTGGTTGTGTAGAAATTAAATAATTTTAACTGAAATCCTATTGATATTTTAAGGGCAATTGCTACGCACCGTGCTTTATCGCTATATCTTTTTAGATTAAGCATTGCATTTCGATTTGGTCATTGAGCAAAGTTGAAATAAAAAACTAAGTCAAAATTACCCAATCTAAAAAGGATGTCGCTTCAATCACTATTGCAAATGAATGCCTAATAATAAATTAATTACATAGTAATAATTATTATTAGGCATTATTCAAAAAAAAATAATTCGAAATACATAATACTTTAAATATTATAAATTTTTACAAATGAATTTCATCAAAAAAATTTCATCAAATAATAAAAAAGACCAAAATTTACAAACTAATTTTTGGAATTGGTTTCTACAAAACAGTCAAAAATTTTGGGAAATAGTTAATACGGGAGAAAGAATTGAAATTGATTTTTTTGATAAATTATCTAATGAATTAGAAAAAATAAACAACGAAATTTATTATCTCTCAGGAATGTATGATGAAACAACAGCAGAATTAATCCTTACGGCTGATGGAATTATTAAGAATATAGTGTTTGTAGAAGAATTAATAAATAAATCACCAAATATTTCTAACTGGAAGTTTACTGCATTAAAACCTCAATTAGATATTCAAAATGCACTTATTGAATATGGAGATAAATATATTTTTTCATCGGATAATTTACATTTTTCACCAAAATTTCACCAAGATTATCCAGATGAAATAGATATTTTGGTTCAATATGATTTTTATGATAAAAATGACGAAGATGCAATAATTAATGGTGTTTATATATTTTTAGAGAATTATCTTGGAGAATTATCAGCAGTCACAACTATTGATAATTTGAGTGTACAAGGAAAACTAGATGATGATGCGGAAATAATTCCAATTTCAAAATTAAAAGAATATCTAGTTTGGAGAGAAAGTGAATTTTCTCAAAAGTTTCAGAGCACAAGGAGAATAAATACTAATGAAGATAGTTATTCAAACTTTGAAGCTCAATCAAAAAATGGTTTACCATATTTGGCAATTGTAAATAATTCTATTTTAGAATGGAAGGGTAGCCCTTCTCATCCTTGGATTATGAGAATAGATATAAAGTACGATGGTACTGAAAATAACGGTTTACCAAATAACATTGATTATAATTTAATGGATGATTTTGAAGATGAAATAATGTCATTTCTCCTAGATAAAGATGGTTATTTAAATGTAGGTAGAGAAACAGGAGATAATTTACGACAAATATTTTTTGCATGTCATGAGTTTAGATTTTCATCAAAAACAGTATACGAAATAATAGAAGAATATGCTGATAAGTTATCTATTAATTATACGATTTATAAAGATAAATATTGGCAAACATTTAATAAATTCAGAACTAGATAAAAATCCAAAAAGAATATTTTACGATTTATAAAAAATATTTTATACATTTGATTCTACATAAGGAAATGGTGTTCTTCCTTTAATAAACCGCTTATAAAGAAGCTGATGACACCTGATGAGTTAAATAAATTAATAATTTAATCAGGTAGATTATGTCAAAAAATAATAAAAAATCATTCAGCGAAAAATCAATTGTAAATTTTCTTTTTAATACGTTTCCGTCTTTTTCATATATTTTAAAATGGACTGTGATCAGTTTAATTATAGCTTCGTTTATAGGAACAGCTTCTGCGCTATTTTTAATTTCTTTGAATTGGGCAACTGATTTTAGAACATCTCATGAATGGTTAATTTACTTTTTACCTATTGCAGGATTTATAGTTGGAGCAATTTATTATTATTACGGAAAAGATGCTGAGGCAGGAAATAATCTTTTAATTGATACCATTCATGAACCAACAAAGGAAAAAATTCCATTAAAAATGGCTCCTTTGGTTTATATGGGAACAATTGTAACACACTTTTTTGGAGGTTCTGCGGGTAGAGAAGGAACAGCTTTACAAATGGCAGGATCTATAGCAGATCAATTTTCAAAACCTTTTAGATTAAAACCTTCAGATCGATCGATTCTTATTATCGCAGCTGTTGCAGCAGGATTTGGTTCTGTTTTTGGAACACCTTTGGCTGGAACTATTTTTGGTTTAGAATTTTATCTGATAGGAAGAATTCGTTATAATGCGATTTTTCCAGCACTTATTTCTGCTGTTATTGCAGATAATGTATGTAAATTATGGGGAGCTCATCATACACTTTATCATATTACTGCCACTATTCCAAATCTTTCTTTTCCGACTATATTTTATGCAATTTTATCAGGAATACTTTTTGGTTTATGTGCAATTGTATTTAGTCGAGGACTTTCTTCAACATCAAAATTATTCAAAACAAAAATAAAATATCCACCACTTCGTCCTTTTGTTGGAGGAATTATTGTGGTATTAGGTGTTTTACTTTTAGGAACAACCAAATACATAGGTTTAGGAATTCCAACAATAGTAGATTCATTTCAAGAACAATTACCTGCTTATGATTTTGCATTAAAAATTATTTTTACAGTAATTACTTTGGCAGCCGGATTTAAAGGAGGAGAAGTTACACCATTGTTTTTTATTGGAGCAACTTTAGGAAATGCATTAGGTTATTTTATTCCTTTACCTCCAAGTTTGTTAGCAGGAATGGGATTTGTAGCTGTTTTTTCTGGTGCAACAAATACTCCAATTGCTTGTAGTATAATGGCGATAGAATTATTTGGTGCTGAATGCGGAATCTTTGTTTCTATTGCTTGTGTTGTCGCTTATTTAGTTTCGGGGCATACAAGTATTTATGGTAAACAAATGATTGGAGAATCTAAAAATGAGAAATTTATTTTAGATGAAGGAAAACGAATAAATGAATTGTAATTCTAAAGTTAATTCATTTCAATCAAAAATAAATTTTAATTATTTTCTATATAAGGAATATCAAAGCTATTT
>DJDD01000100.1:0-372 GCA_002430925.1 Flavobacteriales bacterium UBA5933 | reverse complement strand
TGCTTTATATTTTGTTAGAAGCATGTCATGTCTAAAAGTTTAATTTATAGCGTATTGGTATTGTTTTTTAATATTTTTTAGTATTTTAGTTATCATTATCAATCAATTAACTCATTAACCTACTAACCTATGGAGAGAAGATTCCGCTCTTTCAATGGCTCAAAAGCTATTGAAGATAATCATATTAATGGTATCAATCGTTTAGTCAAATTATTACTTGTTATAGATGGGCAAATCGTCCCACATTACAAACATTTCTCTTTACAACAGCATAGCCAAACCCATCATAAATTCGAATTAATACTAGATCATGACACCTTCAGTGAATATGAAAATCATAAATTAGAAACCTCTAATAAATTTTTAGGAAAT
>DJDD01000091.1 GCA_002430925.1 Flavobacteriales bacterium UBA5933 | reverse complement strand
TTAATTGTTTATAAAAGATATAGCGAGAAGGCATAGTGCGAAGCAATTCCCAAAATAATATTTTTAAAAAGTTTGAAGAAGCTTAATATTAACTGATTTTTAATATCAAATATCATTTAGTATATAAATTTATAGTAGTAACTTAGCATTAAGTAATTTAATTTATAAAATCAAAAGGCTTTAAATAGATTATAGAGTAAATAAATTTAATAAATAAAACATTATAAGATAAATTTATAATACAATCTAAAATAGAAATTGAATTTATCTTGACAATCCATTAAATCAATATAAATTTGTATTAGGAAAAAGGAAAATAAATAACCTTTTCTACAAAACAAGTAATTAAAAAATAAAATATAAAAATTAAAATTATGTCATTAGTAGGAAAAAAAGCACCTTTATTTACAGTGCCAGCAGTAGTTGATGGAGATGAAATCGTTGAAAACTTTTCATTACCAATTGGAGAGAAAAATATCGTTTTATTCTTTTACCCAAAAGATTTTACTTTTGTTTGTCCAACAGAATTACATGCATTTCAAGCTAAATTAGCTGAATTCGAAAAAAGAGATGCTATTGTTATTGGTGCTTCTTGTGATTCAGAAGAATCTCACTTAGCTTGGTTAAATACTGAAAAAGATAACGGAGGAATCCAAGGTGTTACTTACCCAATTATTTCTGACTTAGCAAAAACTGTTGCTATGGATTATGGAGTATTAGCTGGAGAGTATGTTTACAATGAAGAAAATGATTCTTTAAAATTTGAAGGTGCTCCAGTTGCTTACCGTGGAACTTTCATCATCGACAAAAATGGAGTTGTTCGTCACGAGACAATCAACGATTTACCATTAGGTCGTAATATAGATGAGTACGTTCGTTTATTAGACGCTATTTTACATGTAGAAAAATACGGTGAAGTTTGCCCAGCAAACTGGGAAGAAGGAAAAGACGCTATGTCTGCTACAAAAGACGGTGTTGCTTCTTACTTAGCATCTCACTAAAAAATAAATTGATTTTTCTGATCGATTAATCAAAAAATAAGAGGCTGTCTAAAACATTGACAGAGAGATTTTATAATGAATTCATTTTTAATAAAAAATCACTAAGCTCATAACTTAGACAGCCTTTTTTATATCCAATTTAGAACTAAAAAATTAAACAAAATGTTTGCAGAATTAGAACAAGATAACTTAGCTCAAGTAGTAGCTGATAACGATATAGTAATTGTACAATATGGTGCTGGATGGTGTGGAAACTGTCGTTTAGTAAAACCAAAATTTAAAAAATTAGCAGCTGAATATGATGGAAAAGCTGAATTTTTATATGTTGATGCTGAGAAATTAGCTGAATCAAGAAAATTAGCTGATGTTCCTAACTTACCTACATTCGCTGTATTTAAAGGAGGTCAAAATGTTGGACAAGTAACTGCATCTAAAATTGAAGCTGTAAAAGAATTAATCAATGAAACTACCAATCTTTAAAAACTTAGCAAAAACAGTTTCTGTTGAAGCAATGGAAACTACACTAGAAGTATTAGAAGCTTACGCTGATTCTCCTGCGGTAAAAGAACCAGAACAAGAAGTAATCGGTGAAATGATCTCTAATATTTGTGGAGCAATCGAAATGAAAAACATGATGGATAATGAAGGTATGGACGAGCGTACTGCTGCGAATACTTTTATGCAAAGAGTTATGGGATCTATCGATAAATAGAAACCATTATGAAATCCGTTAATGATATACAAACCCAATAGTTATATTTACTATTGGGTTTTTTATTTTATTTCTTTGATATACTTTTTTATCTGTTTAATTAAAATAAAAAAGGCAACAAGTAATACAGTAAATAAAAACATAAAATTAATTTGATTATTTAGCACTGCATAAGCACCAATTATTAATCCATTTATAAACATCCATAAAGCAATCAATAAAATAGCTTTCGGAGTAAATATCAATTTTCCAATCTTTACATCTTTCATGATTATATTATTTTTTCAAATATTTATAATTTAAATATATCAAAAATAATTGACTAATAAAATATAACACCTTGAATTTGAATACTATTTTTTGCATTATCATTTCAAAAAATAACTTTATTTGACTGAAAAAATCATGTATAATTATCATTTTTTTTATAATGTAAACCTAAATTAATTCACAAATCTTAAGATAGCTTAAGATAGCTTAAGATTTTTATGAATTAGATTTTGAAACTTTGTTCATTATTAAATACTATTCATGACAAAGAATAAAATCATAATTTCTCAACTCCTATTAAGATTTGCTTTAGCAATTACAATGTTATCTGCAGTTGCTGATCGTTTGTCTCTTTGGAAAAATAATTCGACATGGGGAAATTGGAAAAATTTTGAATTATATACTAAACAACTTATTTATTTTGTACCAGAAAAATTTGCTACTATTTGTGCTTATACTGCTACTTTTCTTGAAATAGTTTTATCTGTTATGCTTATCATTGGTTATAAAATAAGATTAGCTGCTTACATTACAAGCTTACTACTATTAAGTTTTTCATTAGCTATGACAATATCCTTTGGTATAAAAACTTCTTTTGACTACTCTGTTTGGATAGGATTTGCGGCTTCATTTTTATTAGCAAATCAAATACATCATTTTATAACAATAGATAATTTATTTAAAAAGAAGCTGTAATATTTTATTTTGGCAAACCCTTCGGGACACGCTTTCTCGCTCCCAATCTTTTTAATCCGCTAAAACGCTCCGTAAAAAGGATTTCCACTTCAACGTTTTTGCGATTTAGATAATAGAAACTAAAATTGAGTAAAAAAATATTTTATATTTGTGGAATATATGTAAGTCTGTTAATATATTATGGAACAAATTACTGCAAAATATTCTGAAGTTAAAAATGCGATAATTGAAGTCAAAAAATTGACTCAAAAGACTTGTGGAATAAGACAAAAAAAATTAAATTAACAGTTGCATATTATCAAGATTATAAACTTTATGAATTAGATTGGAATGAATTTTTGTTAGAATATGAAGATCAATTTAATTCTAGTTTAATAGGATTAAACTACGAACGTTTCTTCCCAGAAATTGGTGATAATATATTACGCTTAAAAATTAGAATTCAAATTTATTTTTTAAAATTCTCGAAAAATTTTGATAATAAAATATCTAATTTAACTTTAAAATATCCTAAAAATTTAGAAAGATTAACTGTTGCAGATATTGTTTTATCAGTATTAAAACAACAATTTGTTGAGCGAAAAAATATAATTTTGAAACTAACTACTTAAAATATTTTTCCTTAACAAGGATTTTAATATAATATATATTTTTTAGTTTTTTTATACCTTAAAACATATTAGTTTATTAAGTATTTTAAACCACAAAATTAAATACTAAAAATGATTATAGATACATTTAATGACCTTGACAAATGGCTATCTGATAACTTCTATTTTGAAGACGGACATATTTTAGCAATTAAAGAAAATCCGCTTGAAATTGTTATTGGTTATAATGTGAAAGGAAACTATAAAGCAAATTCAGAAAGACATATTTTATCTTTCAAAATTATTCCGTCTAAAATTCACGAATGGTATTATAATAAAGACATAATTACTATAGGCGACGGTAACTATATCGAATATATTGATACAATTGAAGTTGAAAATGGAGTTTGCTTAGAGTTTTTTACTCCAGCAACCATTCGACTTGTTGCTGAAAGCTTTGTAATTGAAAAGCAAGAATTAATAAAAAAGACTTTTAAACCTTGGGCAAGTGAAAAAGAAATATATTTGACAGCAAATCTTTCTGAAATTCCACCACCAGAATTTTGGAAAGAGGAATTATACAAATATGGACATGATATTTTATTTCGTTATTACTCAGGCGAAGAAAGACAACCAAAACAAGTACCATATCCAGACTATCAAGGCTATTATATACAGCTTTCGGACAGAATTAGCTCAACCCAAGAGGGTATTTTTCTAAAGAATATAAAAGTAGAAAACGGTAAATTAAATTTGAGCTTTGAAAATAAAGACGAAGAATTAAAAATTATTTAGGACGATTTAACACTAATTCTAGCAGACTTTCCTCATGCTAAAATATACAGCGGAAATTGTGAGTTTACTGGAAAAGAATGGAAACAATATTTAGTTGACAAAATATTACCAAAAACATAATAATGAGAAGTTTATCATTTAAAATAGTACTTGTTGAACAACTTTTATTTTTCAAGTAAAACAAAGACTATTAAATCTTGTTTAATGGTTTATTAGCATTAAAAATAAAAAGTAAATCAATAAAATTTTTCTGTCTTAGATTTCGATACTATTTTCTACATTGTCATTTCGAAAAATCACTCTATCTGACAGAAAACAATTCCTAAACTATCATTTTTTATTGTAAAATTTGTCATTCTGAGCCCGTCGAAGAATTTTAATTATTGAAAACGAAATTTTAAACAACAATGTTTCGACGAGCTCAATATGACAGAAAATAATATTAATTATATTAATACTAAAATCTAATAGCTCAATTCTTATTGCAATAACGATTGAAGTGGAAATCCTTTTTTGATTGGATACATTTCGACATTCGCTTAATGACCAATCAAAAAAGATTGAAACGAAAAGCGCGGTCCGAAGGGATTGCCCAATAAAAATATTAAACAATTATTTTCCAGTTATTTATATTTTTTATTATATTTACCTAATAGTCTTAGGTATATGATAGATTCACAATTGTACAAAGGTTCTTTACAACCCATTTTATTAAAACTGTTACAAGATAATGGCAAAATGTATGGTTATGAAATGACACAAAAAATAAAATTGATTTCCAATAATCAGTTAGAAATAAAAGAGGGTGCACTTTATCCTGCTCTCCATAAATTAGAAGCACAAGGAATTATAGAGGTTGAAGCTGAAAAGATAGATGGTAGGATTAGAAAATATTACAAATTAACTGAGTTTGGTGAAAAAGAATCAGTCAATAGATTACAATCTATTGTTAATACTTTGGAGCAATTACAACAACTTTTACAACCACAAAATATCTAAAATACTATGAAAAAAGTCTCTGCCGAAGAAATCGAAAAATTATTTGAGTTTACAAGAAATCATTATGTGGAATATTACGATTTACAAATAGAACTTGTAGACCATTTGGCTTGTGCAATTGAAGAAAAATGGGAAAAAGACGATACAATATCTTTTGAAAAAGCATTAAAAGATGTTTTTGCTGAATTTGGTATTTTTGGTTTTTCTGAACTTGTAGATGAACGTAGAAAAAAAATAGAACGTAAATATTTTAAATTAATTAAGAAATGTTATTGGGAACATTTACAAAAGAAAGAATATTTAGGTTTAATGATATTATATATGCTTGTTCAATTTGGTTTAGCATTATTTGCTCCTAAAATAACATTTATTGTTTCTGTAGTATTGATTTATAGTTTAATGTTAGCACAGTTTGTAAGGCTAAAAATTAATTATAAAAAGAAACAAAAGGAAATTGGCTACAAACTAATTTTGGTTGATGTTATTTATAAAAATTATTATTTTGTTACTTCTTCATTATCTATAGTTAATTTTCTATTACAATGCTATCTTATGATGGATTATAAGATTCTATACCTTAATATAATTTTAGCAATAACATTACCATTGATATATTTAGTCATCTATATTATTTGTTATTTTTTACCAAACAAAACAGATAAAATTCTAGATAGTTTTAGTCCTGAATATAAACTAATAAAGGGATAAATTAATAAAAAAAAATCAGCTAATTGTAATTAGCTGATTTTTTTTTATAATGTAATGATAGCAATTTCTACCATCTATATTTTATCCTTGTTTTTTAACAAACTTAGTTAAGATAACAATTAATTGTCCATCTACCTTCCCTTCTATTTGTTCAGGATTATCGTGTACCAATCTTATATTTCTTACAGCTGTTCCTATTTTAGCGTTGATGGACGAACCTTTAACATCCAAATCTTTTATAAGAGATACAGAATCTCCGTTTGCTAAAATATTTCCGTTACAATCTTTGTGCAATTCTACATTTCCATCACCTTCGTGATCTCCACTAGCTTTTGCCCATTCCAAATTTTCATCGTCCAAATACATCATATCAAGAGCATCTGCTGCCCAAGATTCATTTCGGAAACGATTTAGCATTCTCCAAGAAAGAACCTGTACCGCAGGAACCTCACTCCACATTGAAGTTAATAAAAACGATTCCCAAAAATTACTATCTAATTCTTCTTTTTTCTCGATTTGATTTACACATTTCTGAGAAATAAGTACATTTCTGTCGGGATTGCTACTAGCATCTGGATTTACTTCGTAAATAACTAAATCTGTAGTTGCACCAGATAATTCGCATTGATTTCCGCTTCTTTCCTGTAAAAATGTCTCTAATTTCATTTGTAAATTTTAAATTTTTGCAAAGATAACTTTTTATTTAGTAAACTAATTATAAAGTCGTTATTAAGTGGATAAATTTGTCTTAAAATATTTTCAATAAAAAAAAAATGCGATGAAGTCTATTCATCGCATTTCATATATTTTATAATCTTTTTTAATTCATTTTTCTATAAATCGTAGCTTCATAAACTGTAGGAATCCATTCACCTTTAGTTAATTCTGGCTGTAATTTTATTTTTTTATAAATGTTTTCATCGCCAGAAACAGATAAGGTAAATTGATTTCTATCCAAAATATTCTTTTCATTAATACCGTAACTTATATCAAATTTCTTTTTTGTTAATTTCTCAACAATTGGTTTTAAATAATTTTGCACATCCTCCACCGTTTTAAATTGATCATTTTTAGGAAACTGAATATCAAAATAACCTTGATAAGTAAAATCTGGTTCAGCAATTATTAAATTATAAGGGTCTTTAAAAAGATTATCTCTTTGCTTTTTATATTCTTTTTCAGATGTAAATGTTCTTTTCTCTTCTTTGTACAATAAAGGATATTTTTCTGCAATTACTCCTAATTTATCAGCATCATAAGAATAAGAAACTCCATCATGAAAAACATTATAAAAAGTTGGATTCACAAACCATTGGTCTACAATTTTTTTATCTTTTACAATGTATATCATAAAACCATTTTCCTGCGCTTGTAAATTTGTAGATTGAAAACCGTATTCTAACAAAGGTTTAGCAAACTCCGTAGCAGTACTATTTTCTAATATAAAATTATATTTATCAAATGCTTTTGTTTTATCATTTATCGAAGAAAATCCATAGACTTTTGTCGAAGAGTCAGTATTCTCCTTACTAATCATAGATGTTACTTGCGCAGTAGAAAAAGAAGATATAGCTATACAAAAGCTAAGTGCAATTTTTTTTATCATGTGTGTTTTTTGTAAAAGTTATTTGTTAATTTTTCAAATTTATCTATAAAATTTAAGAGATTGAACAAAAATAATATAAGAATTGCTTTGTGCAATTTTTTTACATTTAATTTTTAAATATTCCCTTTTTAAATAATAATCAATTTTTTTTGTGGGCGTTCGGGTGGGCTTTACGTTACAATCTTTTACAAACTGATGGATGAGCCTATCGAATAATTTTAATTATTAAAAACGAAATTTATAAACAATGTTTCGACGAACTATTAGATTTGTATTTAGTAAATTCAGTTATTATTAATGAAGATAATTTCTGAACAACCAGAGGGAATAGGTGAACTAGTTCGACTCTTAAACGTAATGGTTTATACTGAGCATTAGTCCTATTCTCC
>DJDD01000093.1:6449-6720 GCA_002430925.1 Flavobacteriales bacterium UBA5933 | reverse complement strand
TAGTGAATGTATCTTTGTCGAAATGCCATATTGATTACAAATGAATGATAATTTTGAAAAGAAATTTGAAAATTGAATTGTTTCATTTTTTGTTAATTCAAAAGAAATTATTTCAACTAATCTTTTTAAATCTAAATACTTAGACTCTATTGGTTTAAGTGATTGTTGAATGTTTAATACTTCTTTTAAATAATGATTTCCAAGTTCTTCCTTTCTCATGGCAATTAAATTTATGCGAAATTAAGTAAAACTAAAATAAATTGTATCGTTT
>DJDD01000093.1:0-6372 GCA_002430925.1 Flavobacteriales bacterium UBA5933 | reverse complement strand
AATAAATTGTATCGTTTAAATTATTTACTTAATCGAGAACGATATTCATTTGGAGTTACACCAAGTAACTTTTTTACATAGCGTGTGAAAAATGAACGACTATTAAAGTTTAATGATAATGCAATTTCTGATATATTTAGATTTTTATCTTGCAATAAAACCAATATATGTTCTTTCGTATAGCGTTGAATCCATTCGGAAGCTGTAATCCCTGAATGTGTTTTACATAAATAATTAAGATATTTTGGTGTAATATTTAATAGATTGCTATAATATTTAACTTCACGTTGTTCTGTACAATGTTGTTGTACATATTGAATAAATTTCTCATAGATAGTTCCAGTGATTGTGCTATGTTTTCTATTTTCATATTCATTTGCAAAAGTATACCACATATCAAGAATAAATAATTCCATTTGTTTCTTTAAAACTTCTTCATAAAATAGATGTTCAGTTTCTTGAAATCTATTATTTAATTCATCAAAATTATATAAGATTCTAGTTTTATCTTTTGTTGTTAAATTAGTTTTTATGGGATAAACTCTCGAATGTAATAATGCATTAATACTCCAGCTTTGATCTGGAATATTGTTCATTAAAAATTCTTTTTCTACAAGTAGAATACTTGCTTTAAAATCCTCAGAACTATTTAATTCTTTTAAATTACTTTCTGCAAACCAAAATAGAAATTGCTCAGCTTTGCAAACCATTTTTTTATCATTAAAAACAAACTTTATATTTCCAGTATGACAATATAAATGAGTGTGATATTTAGTTTGAAAATCTTTTGGAAAATCCTTTACATCATTGATTTTTAATAAAATTATATTTGGTATTTGCATTAGATAACTTAATTAGATAAATATACGTAAAATGTTACATTTATATAGAAATTAGTGTAACAAATGAAGTTTTTACTCTTTTTAACTTTGAATGTTAATAAGAATAGTTCAATGAAAAGCATAAAAACAAAAATATTTGATGAATTGAAAGAAGGAGAAATTATTTCACCCAATCATCCTGAAATAAAACAACTAAGAGCTTCTTCTTATAAAACAATTTCATTAATACAAAAACTTAATCTTAGTTCTGATCCGGAAGAACATTTAATGTTATTGAGAGAAATTACTGGAAAATATATTGATCGTTCTGTTGCAATATTTCCTCCAATTTATATTAATAACGGAACGAATCTAGAAATTGGAAAAAATGTATTTATCAATTTTGATTGTACATTTTTAGCTTTAGGAGGAATTATTATTGAAGATGATGTATTAATTGGTCCTAAAGTTAGTATTCTTTCAGAAGGACATCCACTTAATCCACAGCAAAGACATTCTTTAATTCCTCAAGAAATTATTATAAAAAGAAATGTATGGATAGGTGCTAATTCAACACTACTTTCTGGTATTACAATAGGAGAGAACGCTGTTATAGCAGCTGGTTCTGTTGTAACGAAAGATGTACCTGCAAATACGTTAGTAGCAGGAACTCCTGCTAAAAAAATTAAGAGAATAGAAGATGAAATATAGACAAATAATCATAACATTTTCGATGTTGTTGTTTTTAACATCATTGATTTCTTGTCAAACAACTAAAAAAATAAATAAAATGAATGCAGAAATTCAAAAAATAAGCGAATTTCCTTTAGGAGAAGAAAATATAGCTTTCGAAAAATACTTTATAGGTAAATCTTATTTAGCTCAAATTACAAAAAATGAAGAGTTGAATGTTCCTATTTATAATGTAACATTTGAGCCAAGAGCACGTAACAATTGGCATAGTCACAGTGGAGGACAAATTTTAATTGTAGTAGGTGGAGAAGGATTATATCAAGAAAAAGGAAAACTAGCACGTAAGTTAAAAATTGGAGATGTAGTAGAAATTGCACCTAACGTTGTGCATTGGCATGGAGCTACAGACAAAAGCTGGTTTTCTCACTTAGCAATTACATGTAATCCTACAATTAACGAAAATAATTGGTTTGACAGTGTAAATGATGAAGAATATAATAAAGCAAATTCGCAATAATAAATTAAACAAAAGATGATAAGAAGAATCAAATTTATAATAGTTTCAATTTTTGTGTTGACTTCATTTTATCAATCATTTGCACAAAAGAATATGAATAAGTTAAATAGTAAAAAAACGGAACAATATACTTTTCAATTAAGTGATAAGGTAACTCGTGAGAGAGTAACATTTAAAAATCGTTACGGTATTACATTAGTGGGGGATTTGTATATTCCAAAGAATATAGGAAATACTAAATTTTCAGCTTTGGTACTAAGTGGACCTTTTGGAGCGGTAAAAGAACAATCATCTGGTTTATATGCGAACGAACTAGCATCTAGAGGCTTTGTAACTCTTGCAATAGACCCATCATTTACAGGAGAAAGTGGAGGAGAACCACGTAATGTAGCTTCTGTTGATATTAATACTGAAGATGTAAGTGCTGCAGTTGATTTTATAGTTTTACAAAAAAATGTTGATAGTAATAAAATTGGTGCAATCGGTATTTGTGGATGGGGAGGAGTAACTTTAAATGCTACTGCTGTAGACAAAAGAATAAAAGCTGTAGTTACTAGTACAATGTACGATATGTCTCGTGTCATGTCTCGTGGATATTACGATAAAATAACAAAAGAAGAAAGAACAGATATATTAGAAAAATTAAGTCAACAACGTACAATTGACGCAAAAAATGGAAATCCTGCTTATCAACCAGCATATAATGAATTATCTGGAGACGAACAGCCACAATTCCTGATTGATTATCATGATTATTATATGACACCACGTGGCTATCATCCTCGTGCAGTAAACTCAGGTAACGCTTGGACAGTAACTACACCGTTATCTTTTATGAATTTTCCATTAATGACTTATATTAAGGAAATATCACCTCGTCCAATTTTATTTATACATGGAGAAAATGCTCATTCTCTTTATTTTTCAAAAGCAGCTTACGAAGAAGCCGAAGAACCAAAAGAGCTAATGATTATTCCTAATGCTGTACATGTAGATTTATATGATAAATTAGATATCATTCCATTTGATAAGATAGTAAATTTCTTTGATGATAATTTGAAATAAAACATAAAAAGCTTGAATTAACTTCAAGCTTTTTATGTTTTATAAATATTTGTAAAACAGTATTATGTGTTATTTTATTTGAATAAAAAATTTAATTAGATATTTTTAATGGAGAGATAATTACATTCAACCCATCTGGATCTTTTATGGTAACACCATTCAAATTCCAATAAGGATTTTTAGAATTGATGATTGAAATATTGTTTTGATGAATACGATGTATAATTTCATCATATTCATTTTTGTATTTACATAAAATACAAGACAATCATCCTCATCAAAATAATGATTAGCTTGTTCAATTGATGTAGTAAATTCTAAGTGCCAATTTTCATTTTTTTTACCTAAAAAAATTCCATCATAATTATCATGATTTTTAAATTCACCTAAAAGATCAAATCCAATGATTTTTGTATAAAAATCTAAAATTCTACTTATATCATTCGTGTGCCTAGCAACTCTTAATTCCATTTAATTATTGGTATTTTTTATAAAGATAAATACATAATATTAATCCAACGAATACCATAAAGCTACAGAATAGAAATAGTGAATGCATTCCAAATAAACTTATTACTCCACCAACCATTGGTCCTGTAATACCTAAAGAAATATCTATAAATAATCCATAACCTGCTAATGCTGCACCTTTATTACTATCTGATACTAACGAAACAGCTTTTACTCCAAGTGCTGGGAATATTAATGAAAAACCAATACCAGTAATTCCAGCACCTATAAGTGCTACAAAAGGAGTAGTTGCTAAAAATAAAATGAATAAACCAATGGTTTCAAAAATCATACAAACAATACCAACTTTTACACCTCCATATACGTTAATTGCATTATTAAAAATAAGTCTACCGATAATAAATAATGCACTAAAGACAGTTAAACAAAGTGCGGCGTTTTGCCAATGAAAATATTCATAATAAAGGGTAATGAAATTTGATATTCCTCCAAAACCTAATCCTGCTAACATTAAACAAATTCCTAATGGAGCAACAATTTTTAAAACTTTAAGAAATGATTGTTCAACTTTTGCAGCATTACTAATAATATTTTCTTTCTTTTTAGCAAATAAATAGGCTAAAGCAGCAGATATAAAAGTCAAAATACCTATAGCTTCTAATCCAAACGATTGATTAATAAATACTCCAAGGGGTGCACCTAAAGCTAGTCCTCCATAGCTTGCAACACCATTAAATGATATTGCTTTTGCAGTATGCTCTTTTCCTAATTTTAAAATAGCCCAATTAATAGGACTTGCTCCAACCATTCCTTCTCCACATCCAGTTACTAATCGAGAAATAATTAATATTGAAAGTGATAATAGTTTATTGGTTTGAAAAAAATGTGAAAAATAAAATAGTAAACCACATAACATAAAGAAAAACATACTCATTAATACTGCTGGCTTAGGTCCTTTATCATCAACTATTTTACCAGCGTATCCTCTCATTAAAAATGTTGTTATGTATTGTAAACTTATAACTATTCCAGCAACTAATTCACTATATCCCAATGTTTTTGTTATATATATTGGTAAAATAGCTAAAGGTAAACCTATTAGAGAATAGCCAATAAATGAAAAACAAACATAGCTAATGATTTGTAAATCAACTTTTTTTGAAGTAGTATTTTTTAGTTTTTCCATGAGTTTTTATTGAGTTTACAAAATTATGAAAATATGATGCAGACTTCAATTATTATTCATTTAATTTTAACTATATATATTCTAAATAGTCTATAGGTAAAATAGAGTAAACGTTTATGAAGTATTGTATATATTTCAAAAGAAGGGAGAAGATGATTTGAGAAAAATTAAAATTTTAATTTTTACTTTTTTCATGAAAAATTTATTTTTTTATATTTGATAAAATCGAAATCTACTTAAAAAAAGAATATTTATGAAAAAAGTTATTTTATTATCGTTTGGAATTGGAACACTTTTATTTACATCATGTGATAGCAAAAAAGATCAAAAAGATTCTAATCAAAACTCTCAAGAGCAAATAGCAAAAGAAGATCAACAATTATTAGGAGGTCAGAAAGATGATCATGGTTGTTTAGCTTCAGCAGGAGAGAATTGGAGTGAATTAAAAAATACATGTATTCAAGTTTTTAATGTAGGAAAAAGACTGAATCCTATTGAAGTAAATAAAGATGAAGCTGTAATTAGTGCTTTTGTAGTATTTAATGATGATAAATCTAAATTAGAATTATTTTTACCAAGTGATGGTGAACATCATGCAATTTTAGATAAAACAGAAGATAATATTTTTAAGGATAAAACATATACATATAATGATAAAGAATCAGCTTTATATGTTGATGGTGTTAAAAAATTTATTTCAGGTAAATAATTAAATATAATTACTTTAAAAGAACTTAATGCTAAAACATTAAGTTCTTTTGTTTTTTTATACTAATTCTATTCATGCTTATTTTGTTGATACATGATATATTTTTTAATTTTGTTTTAATATTTTCTCTATAGTTTTTATAGAGAAATTGTAAAGAATATCAAATGAGTATATTAAAAGAAATATTAGATAAAATTAATAATTATAAAACGTTAGAAGACAAATTAAATTTTCTTGATAAAAATCTTCAAGGTAAAATTGTTTTTTCTACTAGTTTTGGATTTGAAGATCAAGTAATAACACACGCTATATTTAGTCAAAATTTAAAAAATATAGAGACATTTACATTAGATACAGGTAGAGTATTTCCTGAAACATATACAACTTGGAATAAAACAGAGCTTAAATATCAACAAAAAATAAAAGCATTTTATCCTCCAACCTCCGAGTTGGAAAATTTTATAGATAACAATGGAATTAATCCTTTTTATGATTCTGTTGAATTAAGAAAAGAATGTTGCTTTATAAGAAAAGTTATTCCTTTGAACAGAGCGTTAAAAGATGCAGATGTTTGGATTACAGGTTTAAGAGCAGAACAATCAAACAATAGACATGAAATGTCTGAAATTGAATTCGATGAATCAAGAAATTTATATAAATTCAATCCATTAATTCATTTTACAAAAGAAGATTGTTTTGAGTATTTAAAAAACAATAGAGTGCCATATAATCCATTGCATGATAAAGGATTTATAAGTATTGGTTGTGCGCCATGTACTAGAGCAATCCATGAAGGTGAAGATTTTCGTGCTGGTAGATGGTGGTGGGAAGATGAAACTAAAAAAGAATGTGGTTTACACAGTAAATAATTTCTAATAAATTATAACCTGTTGTGCATTTTGAATTAAAA
>DJDD01000092.1:1509-6325 GCA_002430925.1 Flavobacteriales bacterium UBA5933 | reverse complement strand
TTGCAATCTTTTTCTGAGGAAAAAGGATTTCCACTTCAATCCTTATTGCAGAAAAATAGTTATTTTTTAGCAATAAAATAAACAAGCTTGTAGTTGTCCGAAAGAAAAGTGTTTGTCACAGAGTTATTTAACCAATAAAAACAACCTTGTAAAGTTGTTTTTGTTGGGTATTTTGAGTTATCAACTCGTGCAGAAAGCAACATTTATGTTGCGTTTTAAATCAAAAAAAATAAAAAATTTTCATATTATTTAGTTAGAAAAGAGGATAATAAATAGATAAAACGTGCATAAATAATAAATTCTCTATTTAAACCCCAATTTTTATGCTAAATTTGAAATACTAAAATTAATATGAATGTCTCAACAAGGTAAATCCCTAGAAGATGTGCACGAAAGTGTAGAAGTAAAACAAGGTAAATTAAAGAAAATTTTTAGCTTTTTTGGTCCAGCTTACTTAATTAGTGTAGGTTATATGGATCCAGGAAATTGGGCTACAGATTTAGCAGGAGGAAGCCAATTTGGTTATACATTAATCTGGGTTTTATTGATGAGTAATATTATGGCTTTGTTGTTACAAAGTTTATGTACTCGTTTAGGAATTGTTAGAGCAAAAGATTTGGCGCAATGCAACAGAGAAACCTATCCAAAAGGTTTAAACTTTGTTTTATACATACTTGCCGAAGTTGCTATTGCTGCTTGTGATTTAGCAGAAATTCTAGGAATGGCAATAGGACTAAACTTATTGTTTGGAATAGATTTAATTTACGGGGTTTTAATTAGTTTTTTAGATACATTTCTTTTGTTGTATTTGCAACGATTGGGAATGCGAAAAATGGAAGTTTTTATTGTTGGGCTTATCTCATTGATAGGGCTTTGTTTCTTAACAGAAATGTTCCTAGCCAAACCAGATTTTGGAGAAGTTGCGAAAGGCTTTATTCCATCTATCCCCAATAGTACGGCATTGTATATTAGTATAGGAATTATAGGAGCTACAGTAATGCCCCATAATTTATACTTACATTCTGCATTGGTACAAACACGACGAATTGATAGAGATGAAAAATCGATAAAAAAAGCACTTAAATATAATTTTTGGGATAGTGCTATAGCACTCAATTTAGCATTTTTAGTGAATGCAGCCATTCTTATTTTAGCTGCTTCTGTTTTCCATAAAAATGGTTTTCATGAAGTTGCAGAATTAGAAGATGCTTACCATTTGCTAGGAGAAACATTGGGTACAGATTTAGCTCCAAAATTATTTGCTGTAGCATTAATTCTTGCTGGGCAAAGTTCTACTGTTACAGGAACATTGGCTGGACAAATAGTAATGGAAGGTTATTTACATCTTCGCATCAATCCAATGTTACGTAGAATCTTAACACGTTTAATTGCAGTTGTTCCTGCTGTGTTAGTTATTTTATTTTCTGGCGAAAGTAAAGTAGGTTCATTACTTATTTTTAGCCAAGTTATTCTTAGTATGCAATTGGCTTTTGCTGTAATTCCATTAATACATTTTGTAAGTGATAAAGCGAAAATGGGAAATTTTGCAATAAATACAACAACCAAGTTTTTTGCATGGATTATCGCTTTTGTAATTTCTTTTTTAAATGCTCAACTTGTTTATGAAGAATTTAATAATTGGATGAAAGAAGGTAATTCTGTTATTTTAAATATTACGCTAATTACAACAGGTATTTTGCTACTTATTTTATTATTGCTAACTTTTTTCTATCCTATAATGAGTAAGAGTAGTAAACAAAGAGGACAAATACATCAGCCATTAAAAATATTTTCAGTAGACAAAGTTTCTCAGCAATCGTTTAGTAGAATTGTTGTTGCTTTAGACTTTTCTATAATCGATGTAAAAGTTCTTAATTATGTTACTAAATTAGGAAATAAAGAGTCTAAAATTACTCTAGTACATGTTGTAGAAAGTCCAGCGACGAAGTATATGGGAGAAAAAACAGATGATTCTGAATCTAAATCTGATTTGAAATGTTTACAAGAATATGCAGAAATGCTAAAACCTTTGTTTGATAATATTCGTGTTGAATTAGGTTACAACAACAGGGTACAAGCTATTGCAGATGTTTGTAGACAGCAAAATGCAGATTTATTGATTGTTGGTTCTCATGGTCATAATACGTTCAAAGACATTATTTTTGGAGAAACAGTAAATAAACTTCGTCACAAAGTAAAAATACCAGTATTTATTGCAAAGTAATTTTTAATTGTAGCTTTTCTTTTAATGTTAATTGTTTTCTATTAAATTAGTTATTCAATTAACACATAGAATGACAAATAAAGTTTTTTTTACATTATTTATTGCAGGAATTAATCTTATTTATGCACAACAACAAGATTTAACTAAATATGTAAACCCTATTATTGGTACAGAGAAAATGGGACATACTTTTCCTGGCGCTACAGTTCCTTTTGGTTCTGTGCAGCTAAGTCCAGAAACAGATAATGTTCCTTATTCTATAAACCATAAATACAATCCTAAAACTTACGATTATTGTTCAGGTTATAGGTATGAAGATAAAACTATTATAGGATTTAGTCATACACATTTTAATGGAGTTGGGCATTCCGATTTGGGTGATTTTTTAATTATGCCAACGGTAGGGCAGTTGCAATTAAATCCAGGTACTATAGAAGATACAAAAACAGGTTATCGTTCACATTTTTCTCATGAAAATGAACAAGCTGAGGCAGGATATTATAAAGTAAAATTAGATGATTATAATATTCTTGCAGAAATGACAGCAACAACTCGTGTAGGATTTCATCAATATACTTTTCCGAAATCTACAAACTCTCATATCATTTTTGATTTAAATTCTACTATTTATAATTATGATGATAAAAATACTTGGACTTATGTAAAAGTGATAAATGATACATTGGTTACAGGTTATAGACAGACAAGAGGTTGGGCTAGAAACAGAACAGTTTATTTTGCAATGACTTTTTCTAAACCATTCAAGAATTATGGTCAAAAGAATGAAGAACAAAATTTGGATTATAAAGGTTTTTGGAGAAAATGGAACGAAAATGAGAATTTTCCATTGATTGAAGGTAAAAAAATAAAAATGTATTTTGATTTTGATACCAATCAAAATGAAAAGATTAAAATAAAATTTGCGATTTCTCCAGTTAGTCAAAAAAATGCATTACAAAACTTACAAACAGAAATTCCTAATTGGAATTTTGAAGAGGTTCGTAAGCAAGCCAAAGAGAATTGGAATAAAGAATTAAACCGTATTCAGATTAATGCTTCGGAGAATGACAAAGTAAACTTCTATACAGCCATGTATCACACATTCATTAATCCAACTACTTACATGGATGTTAATGGAGAATACAAAGGTTTGGATCAAGAAGTTCACCAAGCGAATGGCTTTGTAAACTATACAACATTTTCTCTATGGGATACTTATAGAGCTTTACATCCTTTCTTTAATTTAATTCAACCAAGTCGTAATAATGACATTGTAAAATCTATGTTGAAGCATTACGACCAAAATCCTATAAAAATGTTACCTATATGGTCACATTATGCGAATGAAAATTGGTGTATGAGTGGTTATCATTCTGTCTCTGTCTTAGCTGATGCAATTGTAAAAGGAATTTATACAGGAGATGTTAATCAAGCGTTAGATGCATGCATTGTAACATCAAATAAAAGAGATTACGAAGGAATAGGAGAGTATATAGATAAAGGTTATATAGCTGCTGAAAACAACAGTACTTCTGTTTCTAATACATTAGAATATGCTTTTGATGATTGGTCGATTGCCCAAATAGCTAAGAAATTGAATAAAATGGATGTTTATGATGAGTATATAAAACGTTCGGAAAATTGGAAAAATAATTATGACACATCAATTGGATTTATGAGACCAAAATTAGCTAATGGTACATTTAAAAAAGATTTTGATGTTTTAGATACTCATGGTCAAGGATTTATTGAAGGTAATTCTTGGAATTATAGCTTCTTTGTTCCTCAAAATCCTAATGAACTAATAAAAGTAATGGGCGGTAAAAAGAAATTTGCATCAAAATTAGATGAACTATTTAATATGCATTTGCCCAATCAGTACTTTGAAAATACAGAAGATATTACAAAAGAAGGAATTATAGGAGGTTATGTTCATGGAAATGAGCCAGCTCATCATGTTGCTTATTTGTATAATTGGGTAAATCAACCATGGAAAACCCAAGAAAAAATACGTATGATTTTGGAAATGCAATATAAACCAACTCCAGATGGACTAGGAGGGAATGATGATACAGGACAAATGAGTGCTTGGTATATTTTTAGTGCTTTAGGTTTTTATCCCGTTCAACAAGGTTCAGATAGTTATGCTATTGGTAGCCCATTGGTAGATAAGGCAGTTATGAATTTAGAAAATGGAAAACAGTTTATCATAGAGGTTGAGAATCAAAGTAAAAAGAATGTTTATATTCAAAAAATAGAATTAAATGGTAAAAAGTATGATTTTTATAATTTAAAACATCAGGATATTACAAACGGAGGAAAAATAAAATTCTTTATGGGATCAAAACCCAATCGTTAAATGTTAAAGAAATGATAATCCATGGTTTAGTTTTTTTTAGTTGAATAAAAATGCTTAATTTAATTCTACAAAAATTTAAAAACATGGCAACAAAAGAACAAAATCATTTACAAGAATTAGTTGATAAACTAAAAGATTCAAACCATAAAAAATTAGTTCAAGCAAATCGTATTAAAAAGAAACGAAGAAACAACGCTAAGAGCTAATTGATTCAAAATAAAAAAAGAGATGAT
>DJDD01000092.1:0-1282 GCA_002430925.1 Flavobacteriales bacterium UBA5933 | reverse complement strand
ATCATCTCTTTTTTTATTTTGGTATTCTTTGCATATGTTCATGCTCAATAGCTGTTAGTGATTTTTTACCTACAACTGTAAAGCCTTTTCTTTCATATAATTTTTTTGCAGCAGGTTTTCTTACATCAACCAATAAACCAAGTGTTTTATGTTGTTTAGTTCCTATTTCTTCCACTAAATAATCAAGAAGTTTAGAACCCAAACCTTTTCCTTGAGAAGCTTTAGAAATAGCAATTGTATCAATATAAATTTCTCCTTGTTCAGTTTCATTTTCAGGAGAAATTGTTCTGTTGTATCTACTTTTTATCAATTGCAAAACAGGAAGCCTTAGTTTGTTTAAGTCATTTCCATCATAAAAAGTACAAGAACCAACAATTTTTTGATCTATTTCTACAACAATTGTATTTGTATAACTGTATTGATTACTTTCTTGTTTAATTAACTCTTCTAAAAAAGAAATTCCTTCATCAAGATTTTCTTCACCAATAAAACTATAAATAATCTCATCCATTGCCAAAATCATAATTTCAGCAATTTGTTTAGCATCTTTTTTCGTTGCTTGTCTAATATTTTCCATAAAAAAAGCCTTGATTTATCAAGGCTAAGGTATTAATTAAATTATATTAATTATTTAGATTTTAATTTATCTAAAGTATTATTATAAGATTCTTTTACATCTTTAGCAGCATCCTTTGCAGCATCTTTAGCTTCAGTTACAGTTTTAGATACATCTTCTTTAGCATCTTTAGCAGCATCTTTAATATCAGCTTTTGCTTTATCAGCTTTTTCGTCAATTTTTTCTCCAGCTTCTTTAGCAGCATCTTTTACATCAGTTGCAGCATTTTTTGCAGCAGCTTTAGTATCTTCCCATGCTTTGTTTGCATCATCATAAGCTTTTTGTGCAACTTCTTCAGCAGCTTTGTCTCCTTTTGCTTTAGCAGCTTCTAAATCAGCTTTTGCTTGATCTAATTTAGATTTTGCTTCAGTTTCAGTAATTGTAGTCGTTGTTACAATTGTAGAATCGTTTGCTAAAGAATCAACTGTTACTTCAGTTTCTACAGTTTTATCAGCTTCTTTCTTACAAGATGTAGCAAAAGATAATGAAGCAACCGCTACTAATACGAATAATTTTTTCATAGTTATGTTTTTTTAATTGTTTTAATACTTTTTTGTATCAACAATTATAATGCCATTTTTTTGTTAAAATTCACAATAACTTATCTGTTGTGCATTTTGTTTATTTTATTAACAAAACTGTCATTTCGATTTCTATGACATATGC
>DJDD01000094.1:597-18396 GCA_002430925.1 Flavobacteriales bacterium UBA5933 | reverse complement strand
GAGAATTTATTTAACTCATTGTTCATCTTGAACTGAAATTCGTCAGTTCGAGTGATTTTTCGGAATAAAATGTAGAAAAATTGTATCGAGAATAGAATTTTATCTTCAAAACCTTTTTTCTCGATACAAATTTCTTACAGAATTCCATTCGAAGTGACAATTTTTTTAATAAAATGAATAAAATGTACAACAAGTTCTAAATAATATTTCTATTATGATATGTATTCTTGATAAGAATTGTTATTTTTGCAGAACTTTATTTTTTTAAGAAATTACAAATGGAAATCGCATCAAAATATACGCCTCAAGAAGTTGAAGGAAAATGGTATGAATACTGGATGGAGAAGAAATATTTTAAATCTACTCCAGACCAAAGAAAAGCTTATACAATTGTAATTCCTCCACCAAATGTCACAGGTGTTTTACATATGGGACATATGTTAAATAATACGATACAAGATGTTTTAATTCGTCGCGCTCGTATGAGAGGATATAACGCTTGTTGGGTACCAGGAACAGATCATGCATCTATTGCTACTGAAGCAAAAGTTGTTGCGAAATTAAAAGAAGAAGGTGTTTCTAAATTTGACATTGGTAGAGAAAAATTTTTAGATCATGCTTGGGATTGGACTCATAAGCACGGTGGAATTATTTTAGATCAATTAAAGAAATTAGGTGCTTCTTGTGATTGGGATCGTACTAAATTTACAATGGATGCTGATTTATCAGAGTCTGTACAACGTGTATTTATTGACCTTTATAACAAAGGATTAATTTATCGTGGTTACCGTATGGTAAACTGGGATCCAGAAGCAAAAACTAATATTTCTGATGAAGAAGTTATTCATAAAGAAAAGAATGGAAAACTTTACTATTTAAAATATCAAGTAGTTGGTTCTGATAAATATATAGTTGTAGCAACAACTCGTCCAGAAACTATTTTTGGAGATTCTGCTGTATGTATTAATCCTAATGATGAGCGCTACGAATGGTTAAAAGGACAAAAAGTAATTGTTCCTTTAGTTGGTAGAGAAGTTAATATTATTGAAGATGAATATGTTGATTTAGAATTCGGAACTGGTTGTTTAAAAGTTACTCCAGCTCATGATACAAATGATTACGAATTAGGTAAAAAACATAATTTAGACTTTATTGATATTTTTACTGATGATGCTAAATTGAACGATCACGGAATGCAATATGCAGGAATGGATCGTTTCAAAGTTCGTAAAGAAATTGAGAAAGAATTACAAGAAAAAGGTTTACTTGAAAAAGTAGAAGATTATACAAATAAAGTTGGAACTTCTGAAAGAACAGGAGCTGTTATTGAACCAAAAATTTCAAATCAATGGTTCTTAAAAATGACAGATTTAGCAAAACCTGCTTTAGATAATGTAATGAACGATACAATTAAATTTCACCCAGCGAAATTTAAAAATACATATCGTAATTGGATGGAAAATGTTACAGATTGGAATATTTCTCGTCAATTATGGTGGGGACACCAAATACCTGCATTTTTCTATGGAGAAGGAAACGAAGATTTTGTTGTTGCATTAACAAAAGAAGAAGCTCTTCCTTTAGCACAAGAAAAAACAGGAAATCAATCATTAACAATTGATGATTTACGTCAAGATGAAGATGCATTAGATACTTGGTTTTCTTCATGGTTATGGCCAATTTCTGTTTTTAATGGAATTAATGAACCAGAAAATGAAGAAATTAATTATTACTATCCAACACAAGATTTAGTTACAGGTCCAGATATTATCTTTTTCTGGGTAGCTCGTATGATTGTTGCTGGATATGAATACAGAGATCAATTGCCTTTCGAAAATGTATATTTCACAGGAATTGTACGTGATAAGCAAGGTCGTAAAATGTCTAAGTCATTAGGAAATTCACCAGATCCAGTAGAACTGATGAATGAATATGGTGCAGATGCAACACGTATGGGAATGTTATTAACTGCTCCTGCAGGGAATGATTTACCTTTTGATGTTGATTTATGTTTACAAGGACGTAATTTTGCAAATAAAATATGGAATGCTTTCCGATTGATTAAAGGTTGGGAAGTGAAAGAGGATTTAGAACAATCTTCAGCTCAAGCTAAAGCTGTTGAATGGTTTGAAAATAAATTCCAACAAACCTTAGCTGATATCGAACATAATTATGATCAATATCGTTTATCAGATTCATTAATGGCAATCTATAAATTAATTTGGGATGATTTCTGTTCATGGTATTTAGAAGCTATAAAACCAACATTTGGAGAACCAATTGATGCTAAAACTTATCATGCAACAATCGGTTATTTAGAAAATGTATTAAAAGTTTTACATCCATTCATGCCTTTCTTAACAGAAGAAATTTGGCAATTAATAGCTGATAGAAATGAGGATGAAGCTTTAATTATTTCTGAATATCCTAAATTAACTTCATTTGATGAGGTAATTATTAAAAACTTTGAAAATACCAAAGAAGCAACAACTGCTATTCGTGGTTTACGTTCAGAAAAAGGAATGTCACCAAAAGAAGCTTTAGAAGTTTTTGCTGATGCAAATGCTGCTTTAGAAATTTTTGTTGATGTATTTTCTAAATTAGGAAATGTTTCTAATTTCAATACAGGAGATAAGCCAGAGAAAGGTTTTGCTTTCCGTGTAGGAACATTAGAGTTTATGATTCCAATGTCTGATAATATTGATGTAGAAGCAGAACGTGAAAAATTAGAAAAAGATTTGGCTTATAACCAAGGGTTTTTAAATTCGGTTCGTAAAAAATTATCAAATGAAAAATTTGTTGCAGGAGCTCCTGAACAAGTTATAGCAAGTGAACGTAAAAAAGAAGCGGATGCTTTAGAGAAAATTTCTCAAATAGAAGAACAATTAGCAGCTTTGTAAAAAAATAACAAACTGTCTTAAACATAAATAAAAAAGTCACTTTCACTTGAAAGTGACTTTTTTATTTAAAAATCGCTTATTTTATGAGTATTCTAATTCTAATTTATTATAAATATCGAATTAGAATCCATAAATTTGTTAAATTTTAAAAAATAATAAGAATTAATGCAGTATTTAGAACTCCTTTGTATTGGAATTTTTACAGCTTTTATAGGATCATCTATCCCAGGATTATTAAATATGACTGTTGTAAAAATAGGTAAACAAGAAGGGACGAAAAGTGCTTACACATTCATGGCAGGTACTGCAATTGCTATAGCTATACAAGTCTATCTTTCACTATTTTTAACTAAATTCATTAATTTCAATGACAATGTTACAAAGTTATTAAGAGAAGGAGGATTACTTATTTTTGTATTAATTACTATTTACTTTTTATTATTGGCTCCAAAGGTTGATAAAAAGAAAAAACGAAAAAAGCTGAATCAAGATCATGTTGACCAAAAAAATAAGCTTGTTTATGGATTTCTGCTGTCCGCGATAAATCTATTTCCTATACCTTTTTATGTGTTTTTTAGTGCAACATTAGTTTCATATAATGTTATCGTTTTTGGACAGCCAAATAGCTCTATTTTTACTTTAGGAGTTGTTTTGGGTTCAATGCTTATTTTTAGATTGTATTTAGCTTTTTTTAAAAATAAATCAGAGGAAGATTCATTTATATTAAAAAATATTAATTTTGTAATAGGAGGTATAACAAGTGTAGTTTCACTTTTAACGATTTATCAGTTGTTTTTTTCTTGATTTAATTCAAAGTTTCTTTTGGGTGAACATACTTAGTTAAATAGTCAATTACTTCATTGCATTCTTTTCCTTCAATAATATATTTTAATATATCATCAATTAATCGATCAATAATTTGTGGATTAAATTCGAATTTCTTCGCTAAATCAATACAAATTAATTTTTCATTTTGATGTATTTTGAAATCAGAAACCATTAATAAAACTGAATCATATAGCATACTTAATCTTGTAATAAATGATTCTGGAAGAATAAACGGTATGTTTGTTTCCTCATTTAAAATTAAACTAAGTTCCAGAGCAGTTAAATTTTGTTTTTTAGCAATTTGTGAAATAATATTTATTTCATTTTCATGTAATTCTCCATCACTTTTTCCAAGTATAAAAAGATTTTTTATATGATATAGTTTGTCGATTGTAGTCAATAGTATAAATTTAGTTTCCTTAAAAATAAACATATTTTATAAAAAAAACAACTAATATTTATGGTTAACAAACTATATGGTATGAATAGGTTTATCATTTTTTATTGACGAATAAATAAATTTTAAGATGTTTTTTAAAATAAATAATCAAAATATCTTTAAACTCTTTATAAGGAATTTAATTAATATTTGGTTTATCCGTCTATCAATGTTATTTTTGTACATCAAATTAGACAAAATTGTTATCTAAAAAAACAAAATACGGATTAAAGGCAATGGCGCACTTAGCCAGACAAGAGAGTAATAAACCTGTATTAATTGGTCAAATATCCGATGCAGAAGTTATTCCTAAAAAATTCTTGGAGGCTATCTTATTAGATTTAAAAAAATTAGGCTTTGTAAACTCTAAGCAAGGTAAAGGAGGTGGATATTATCTAGCTCGAGAACCGAAAGATATTAGTTTAGCTTCTTTAATAAGAGTTTTAGAAGGACCTATTGCATTATTACCTTGTGTTAGTAAAAATTATTACGAAAAATGTGATGATTGTCCAAATGAAGGAATTTGTACACTAAACAAAGTAATGGTAGAGTTGAGAGATTCTACATTAGAAATTTTAGAAAATAAATCATTAGAAAGTTTAAAATAATAAAAGTCTGAAATTTTTCAGACTTTTATTATTTTATGGAATATATCAATTGTTCAATTGAAATTAATTCATGAAAGGCAATACTTTACAAATACAGTTTAATAATCGCTTACAAAATAAATCTTTCTCGGGAAATAGTTTTTTATTAGCTATAAGTGGAGGAATCGATAGTATGGTTTTATTGGATTTATTTAGAAATTCAACTGCTAAATTTCATGTAGCTCATTGTAATTTTCAACTCAGAGGAGAAGATGCAGTGGGAGATGAGCAATTCGTAAAGCAATATTGTCAACATAATAAAATTCCATTTTATACTATTCGTTTTGATGTGGAAGCCTATCAAAAAACTGGAAATTATTCAGTAGAAATGGCGTGTAGGAATTTACGCTACAATTGGTTTGATGAGTTAATGGATAAAAATGAATTAGATCATTTAGTGACAGCTCATCATTTAGATGATAATATAGAAACGTTTTTGATTAATCTTTCTCGTGGAACAGGTCTTAAAGGTCTTACTGGAATGCAATTATTCAATGGAAAAATATTTAGACCTTTACTAGAATTTACTAAAGATGATTTATTAAGTTATGCTAAAGAAAATAATATTAATTGGAGAGAAGATTATACCAATAAAACAGATGTTTATACAAGAAATAAGATAAGACATCATATCCTTCCAGTTCTTAAAGAAATTCATCCATTATTTAATGATAATTTTCTTAAAACATTATCTTATCTTAATCATAATAATATGATTATTCAGGATAGAATAAATGAAATTGAAAATAGATTATTTATAGGAAATAATCCCAGTAAAATTTTAATTAAAGATTTATTAGAACTTCATCCTTTAGAAACTTATTTATACTATTTGTTTGAAAAATATGGATTTAATTCAACACAAGAATTAATAAAATTTTTGGACTCAAAAGTTGGAAGTGAAATAAAATCAGAAGGTTATAGATTAGTTAAAGATAGGAATTGTATTTTATTACAACCAATAGAATCAATTACTGAGAATGAAATACCAATTTTAGATGATTTTATTAAAATCAATTCATTAAATTTGAAGTTCGAGAAATCAATAAGTCAAAGCGATAAAGCTACAGAAATTATAGATTACGAATCAATTTTATTTCCATTAAAATTAAGAAAAGTAAAAGATGGAGATTATTTTTATCCTATTGGAATGAAAGGTCAAAAGAAATTGATAAGTAAATTCATGAAAGATTTAAAGTTATCAAAACTTGAAAAAGAGCAAGTTTGGTTGCTTTGTGATCAAGAAGATAAAATAATTTGGATTGTGAATTATCGTTTAGATGAACGTTTTAAAATAACAAAGACAAGTAAAAACTTTTTAAACATTACAGTATGTTAAAGAAACTTTGGATACTTTTTTTGTTTCCAATTTTAATCAATGCACAACTTTTTAGTCCTGCAAAATGGTCTAGTTCTGTAAAAGAAATTGGACAAAATGAGTTTGAAATAGAAGTAACAGGAAAATTAGATAAAGGTTGGCACCTTTATTCATCAAAACATCCTGATGGCGGAATAGGGATTCCTGCTTCAGCAACTTTTAAGCCTTCAGCAAATTCTAAATTAGTTGGTGGAGTAAAAGAGGTTGGTAAAAGAATAGATCAATACAGTAAAGTATTTGAACAAGATGAAAAATACTATGAAAATCAAGTAAAATTTGTTCAAAAAATAAAAGTTACTGGAACTAAGCCAGAAAATATTTCTTATACGATAGAATTTCAGATGTGTGATGACCAACGCTGTTTACCACCTGATGAAACAAGTGGAACAGTTAAGTTAACACCATCATCTACTTCTGCTGAAACTGATAAAAAAGTTGAGGATAAGAATGAAAAAGAAGAGGTTAAAGCAATAGAACAACCTCATCATTTGGATTCTATAGAATCAACAGCATTAGCTACTGATTCTAGTGTTGTAGATAGTTCATCAATTTCATCATCAATTTCAGAAAATAAAAATACTGGAAAAAATATAGATGATTCTTTATTAGCCGATAACGAAAAGAAAAATAATGGTTTATTAAAAATCTTTTCTTTAGGATTTTTAGGAGGTTTAGCAGCTTTATTAATGCCTTGTATTTTCCCTATGATTCCGCTTACAGTTAGTATGTTTACAAAACAAAGTAAGTCTAAAGGAGAGGGGGTAGGAAAAGCATTTATATATGGATTATCTATTATTGTTATTTATGTTGGTTTAGGTTTAATTGCTACAAAGTTATTTGGTTCTTCTTTCTTGAATGAAATATCTACAAACCCATGGGTGAATTTAGCCTTTTTTGCTGTTTTTATTGTTTTTGCAATTTCATTCTTTGGAGCTTTTGAATTAACATTACCAAGCAAATGGATTAATGCGGCTGATAAAGGTGCAGACAAAGGTGGACTAATAGGTATATTTTTTACTGCATTTACGCTAGCTTTAGTCTCATTTTCATGTACAGGACCAATTATTGGTTCATTATTAGTACAAGCTACACAAGAATCAAATTACTATTCTTTAATGATTGGTATGTTTGGATTTTCATTGGCTTTAGCAATTCCTTTTACATTATTTGCAATGTTTCCAAGTTGGTTAAATTCAATGCCAAAATCTGGAGGTTGGTTAAATACAATTAAAGTTTCATTAGGATTTTTAGAATTAGCTTTTGCATTAAAATTCTTATCAAATGCAGATCTTGTATGGCAAATGAATTGGTTGCCAAGAGAAATTTTCTTAGCATTCTGGATTGCAATATTCTTTTTATTAGGATTATATTTATTAGGTAAATTTAGATTAGAATTAGATGCTCCAACTCAAACATTAAGTGTTCAGAGATTATTCTTTGCCTTAGCATCATTTACATTCATGATTTATTTGATTCCAGGAATGTGGGGAGCTCCATTAAAATTATTAAGTGGATTAACTCCTCCAATGACTTATTCTGAAGCTCCTAGAGGTTTTCATGAAGGAGTAGGTGGACAAGTTGCAAAATTTGATGATCCTAATATGGAAGCTGGACCAAATGGAATTCCTTCTTTTAAAGATTTTGATTTAGGTGCGGCTTATGCTCAAAAAGTAAATAAACCAATTTTATTAGATTTTACTGGACATGCTTGTGCAAATTGTAGAAAAGTAGAGGAACGTGTTTGGAGTGATGAAAGAGTAAAAAAAGTTTTATCAGAAGATGTTGTTTTAATCTCATTATATGTAGATGAAGCGAAAGAATTACCAGAAGCAGAAAAAGTATATTCTAAAGTATTAGATCGTAATTTGAAAACTATTGGTAATAAATGGACATCTTTCGAAATCGAACATTTCAATGCAAATGCTCAACCATACTATATTCTTGTAGATAAAGATTTGAATCGTTTTTCTAAACCTTTAGAAGCAGAATTAGATGTGGACGTTTATTTACAGTGGTTGAAAGATGGAATTGAAAAATTTCATTCAAAAAAATAAAAACAATCTATTTTATAAATAAAAAAATAAAAGCGTATTAACCATGTTAATACGCTTTTTTCAATAAAAAAATAAAAATTTATTCCTGAAATAATAAATAATTTTCGTCGTCTAATTTTTGATAACCTACATCATAAACATAAAAAACAGTTCCATGTTTAGATTCGTTTACATTAGTAATGTATTTGAAATCAAAGTTATTCAAATTCAAATAATTCTTAGTAACAGATCGGCTACCAACTTCCAAAATATTTTTCAATATTCTGTTATTCTTTCTTAATTTGTTGTTGATGTTTCGGACAATTTCTACTTTGTCTCTGTTTAGGTTGTTGTTGTAGGTATTTCTACATAAATCATTGCAAAATTTCTTGTCTTTTCTACCAAATAATGGTTGATGACACTGTAGACATGTATTCATAGAGTAAGAGTTTATTTTAGGTTGTTGTACTACAAATGTATAAAAAAAAACTAATGTAAAAAAAACATTACCATTTAATAAATAGTTAATTAGCTTCTATTTTTATTAATTAAAAATAAGAAATAAAAATAAAATTAAAAAGAAATCAATTCAAAATCTCTATATCAATATATTTTTTAAATCAATCAATATTATTTTTTATCCATTTCAAAACATAGCATTTCACAAATAGTAATTATATTGTATTTCTAAATTATTATAAAATTATAAATGGATAAACTTAAAAAGTACAAAAAAATAGTAGTTGCAATTACTGTATTTATTATTCAATTACTATTTTTCTCAATACTATTTTCAAATAAAAACGCGAATAGCTTTATAGTTAATCATATCATTTTCCCCTTAAATAATTTCATATCACTTTTTACAAATTTTATTAATTTTCCAGTAGGTGAAATTTTTTATCTTATCATTTTTTTTCTAATTGTATTAAAATTACTTTTTATAATTACGTATTCTATTAAAGGAAATAAGATAAAAATCAAGTCAAATTTTTATAGTTTATTGGTTATTATAAATGGCCTTTATTTTGTTTACATGTTTGCTTGGGGAATAATGTATAAAAAAGATACATTAACTTTTGATAGAGAAACTATTCATATTAATCCAAATGAATTAAAAAAAATCTATTGTAATGAAATGCAGAAGTCAATCATTGCAAGAAGTCAAATTAACTACCAAGGGCATGATACTTTACAATTTCAATCTACTTTACAAGATTTTAATAAAGATTTTTACCAATTGCAACATCAATTAAATCATTTGAAATGGTTGAAAAATTATCGCTTTTTAAAATATTCCCATTACAAACTTTCAGAAATATCTTCTTTGCAAAATTATTTGGGAATTTTGGGCTATTACAATCCTTTTACTGTAGAATCTAATCTCAACAAATACAATACATCCATTAAACAACCGTCAACATTATTTCACGAATATGCTCACCAAATGGGGTTTGCTTCAGAAAGTGAAGCGAATTTTATTGCCTATTATTTAGGTAGTCTATCCAAAAATCCAGAAGTAAATTATGCTGTTTTTTACAAAAGTATATTTTCTCTATTGGCAGCTATCTATAAATCGGATCCTTATTTTGTAAAAAATGAAATGAATAATTTGAATGAAAAAATAAAAAGAGATAGAGAAGCCGAAATACAATTTTATTCTAAATATGAGGGAGGAACAAGTGATGTTTTTTCTGAACTCAATAATCAATTTCTTAAGGCGAATAATCAAGAAGGAACAATTAGTTACAGTAAATACGTAGAACTTATTTATAAATTATATAACTAAATACCAGGTTTTATTCATTTAGAAAAAATCCATTTAGAATTTTCTAAATGGATTTTTTTTATGACTATTATATTTTTTGGGCAATTGCTTCGCACCGTGCTTTCCGTTCCAATCTTTTTTAGTTAGTTATTGTATTTTTTGACTTGGTCATTGAGCGGAGCCGAAATGCAATAATTAAGTCGAAATAACTAACCAAAAAAGGATTTCTACTTCAATCACTATTGCAGCTAATTACATTTTAAAAATTGAATTAAAATCAAATTATTTTGTTATTAATTTTTGTAAATCTTCTGGCTTATCAGTTGTTATGTAATCAACTTTTTTATCCAATAAAGCTTGCATATCACTTTTCGTATTTACAGTCCAAGAGTTAACAATTAAACCTAATTTTTGAGCGTCTTTCACCCAAGTTGGATTTTTTTCGAATAATGAAAAATGATAATCAATTCCATCAAAATTTAAATCTTTCACTTCTTGGGGAGTTAAATCTCCTTTTAAGTAAGAAACATGACTTTTAGGATTATGAAGTTTTAATTGTTCACAGATATTTTTACTAAAAGAAATGTATTCGACTTGGTTTTCCATTCCCAATTTTTTAACCAATTCGATAGAAGCTAAAACCGCTCTATCTTCATTTTCTTTTGTTTTATGAGGTTTTATTTCATAAATCATTTTCAGGTTTGGATGTTTTTTTCCAGCAATTAAATAATGTTCTGCTGTAGGAAGAATTTCACCATTTTTAATTTTTAATTTTTTTATTTTATCAAAAGTATTGCTTTCTATATCTACGCCTTGTATGTCGGCGTCGTGATTTACAACTAAAACTCCATCTTTAGTTATAGAAACATCAAATTCAGTTCCATAAACTTTTATTTTATTAGACATTTCTAATGACTGAATAGAATTCTGAGCATTGTTTGGTGTGTCCCAATATCCACGATGGGCGATAACTTTTGTTTGAGCATTAATCATAACAGTAGGTATAAACATTCCTACGAATAAAGCTTTTTTTACTAAATTTTTCATTATTTATTTGTGATTTTTTTTAAAATGCGTATCTCAATCCGATTTGTATTTGATATGGATTACCAGAATAACTGGTTGTTCCAGTGTTTGTGTTTACGTTATATTCAAATTCTTGTTTTTCGGCATTAAACTTTTTAATTGAGTAAATATTTTGTTTTCCAAGATTTTTTGCTCGTCCCCATTCTTTATTCATTAAATTGGCAACATTAAAAATATCAGCAGAAATTTCAAAACTTTGCTTATTTACAATTTTTATTTTTTTAGATAAACGCAAATCTACATAACCATAAAAACCATTAATTCCTCCATTTCTTTCAGCTATCTTCCCGAAACTTTTACGAATATATTTCTTTGTATTATTTTCAACATTCGGATTATCTAATATAGCTTGTATTCCAGCACGTAAATATTCTGGAGTATTCGGATTATTGATATCATAAATATAAGCTAAATCATTAGAGTTTACAAAATCTCCATTCATATTTCCACTAACGCCTAAAGAATATCTAGTTCCTCCAATAGCAGAAAAACGAACTCCTGCATTTATTCCCCAAAATGTTGGAGTAGTTCCGTATATTACAACTTTATGTCGGAAATGATTATCAGAATAGGTCATTTTACTTAAATTTCTAGGGTCATCTTTTACCATAAGAGATAAAGTAGCTGAGTTAGCAACATTTCCATTGTAAGATGTATTATCCTTTGTATCATTCCATGTATATGAAACAGATATTTGTCCTTCTTTATAATAGTTATATGTTCCATCAATAACAAAAGCATATTGATTAACTTTTCCATCACTAACCATTTCCAGTACACGACCAATTTTATCACTTTTTCTACCTAACATCCAGTCAGTAGCTCCATTTGTTGTATTAATAGAATTTGCTGGGACATATACACCTCGATTATCTTCTGCAGCGATTCTAAAGAAAGGTTCATCAACCATATTTCTATCAACATACATATAATTGTTTCTACCTAAAGACATATATGCATGTGCTCCAACTTTGAAACGGTTGTTAAAGAAATGAGTATATGAAGCATTTGCTTTGTACACAACAGGAACTTTAGCATCCTTTGAGTTCATGTTTATAGTTGATATTTTAGGAATATTCGGGTTATTGAATAATTCTGCTCCAGGTGCTGAGCTAGGGTTTTGTCTGTAACCAATAAAATCTGGTCTTGGAACTAAATCTCCTTGTACATCAATAGAAGCAACTCTAGTACCATCAAAAACCATATTGTTAATCATTGCATAGTTATTGATGTCAGAACCAAAAATACCAGCTCCAAGACGTATAATATCTGTTTTATTTTCGTTTACATCCCAAGTAAATTGGAATCGAGGTTGTATTTGAAATGTTTTTAAAACATTATCAGTTCTTAATCCAAGTTCATCATAAACTAATTGATTAAAGTTTCCTTTATTAAAATAATGAGTATAATCTAATCTTAATCCACCAATTAATTCTAATCCAGGAGCAAGTTTAGTTTGTAATTGTCCATAAACACCAGTAGCAAGAATATTTTGTTTTACGCGATTGTCTTCATTTAGATATACTTCTCTTGCATAACGATAAGGAGTTAAATTATCAAAGTTATCTAAACCAGTAAAGTAATAACGACCATTCATTTCACTTCCGTAAAGGGAATTCATATGTGTATACATCATATCAAACCCAAAAGTGTAATTTATTTTCTCTGTATTCCAATATAAGTTATCAGTAATTTGAAAAACATGATTATAAAAATTTTCGGGAGAATAACGTTGTCCACCAATTTGTATGTTTGTAAATACATCCTTTCCGTTAACATTAGATTGTACTCGTTCTACAATTGCACGAGGAATATTAGATTGTGGTAATTGGCTATTAGGTGTAGATTCTTCTGAAGTGTACAAATGTTGAACTTTTAATTCATTTGTTAATTTAGAAGATAGTTTAGATCGTAAACTTGCCATTAAGCTATTATCAACTGAGTTTACATCACCATAAACTTCATATAAATTTATAGAAGTATTATCACCTAATCCAAGATTATTTCTATCATTTACGTAATTATTGCGAATTGTTAATAAATTACGATCATTAATTTGCCAATCTAATCTCAAAAATAATGCATCAGTTCCTCTTTTACGATCAAATTGGCCAAACTGTGGCGAATTAGCAACACCGTATTTTCTTCTTGAAATATCAACGAAACGATCAAGAGAAGATTGACTTAAATTATATCTTGCTTCATCTTGTTCATTTCTAAGGTCAGCGATAATTAATGGTGAAGAATGTGCTTGATGATCCCAAGCAAAGAAATAATGAAGTTTATCTTTGATAATAGGTCCTCCTAGTGTAAAACCGTATTGATAAGTAGAAAATTTAGAATCTCTTTTATTTGCATTAATATCATAAGGGCTGGATAGCCAATCAGTTCGACCAAACATAAATGCACTTCCTGATAAAGTGTTTGTTCCAGATTTAGTTACAGTATTTATGGTTCCGCCGCCGCTTCTGCCATAAGTAACATCATAAGCATTTGTTACAACAGCAAATTCACGAACGGATTCCATAGAAATAGAATATGGTCCGCCATTTCTATTTGTAGCTCCACCAGAAGTTGGATTTTTTGCAGTCATTCCATCTATAGTAAAGTTCGTAGATGAAGCTAATTGACCAGATAAATTACTTCCAGAACTTAAAGGAGATAAATCGATTAATGAAGTGAAATTTCTTCCATTAACAGGTAATCTCTCAATATCTTTTGCTTTAACAGACGTGGATGAACCTATATTTTTTATTGTATTTTTTAATGAATTTGCTCTAACTTCCACACCTTCAATTTCTATTATTTCAGGAGAAGAATTTAGGTTGAAATCAATTTTTATATCATCACCAAGATTTAACTGATATCCTTCTTTTATTTCTTCTCCATGTTCTTTTGAGATAGCTGTAATAGTGTAAGGTCCGCCTAAAGGTAGTTGTTTAAAATAAAATTCACCTTTTTCATTCGTAAAGGTAGAAGTTGTAAAACCTGTAGATTCATTTTTTATTTGTACGGTTACTGTATGTATTCCATTCCCATTTTCATTAAAAACTTTTCCAGAAATAGAAGCTTGAGTTCCTTGTCCGTATACACAAATTGCGGTGACAGTGAGTGCAGCTAAAGTTGTAAATTGTTTTAACATCTAGTTAATTTTTAGGTATTTAATTTGGATGTAAAACTAATTTTTGGATATAAACTGAATGTTAAGGAGAAATAAACGTTAAGTTATCCTATTGTTAAAATAGTTAACAAAAGGTTAAATTAATATTTATATCTATTTTTATTTTGGCAATTGCTCCGCATCGTGCTTTTTCGCTATATCTTTTTTGATTGATCATTGAGAGTAGTTAAAATATAAAGTTCAATCAAAAAAGGATGCCGCTTCAATCACTATTGCAAATTAAATGCTAAGATTATTGAATTTATTATTAACATCTATAATATAAATAAGAATTCAAAAAATAATTAAAACAACTTTATTATTTAGCAAATAAACTATTTAAGAGTATTTCAATAAAAATAAGTTTTTTATTAATAGTTGTAAAAATAGAATAATATTTAGATATGTTATTTTAAATAGAATAAAATAATGTTTTAGTTTGTATTTTTATGTTTTTTAGAAAAATATAAACAAAGCCGTATTTTTTAATTTGGATTTTACGTTTTAAATGTAGTAGATTTGTACCAACGAAATAGTTTATAAAATTTACAGTTTATCAAGAAAAGTGGAGGGAAATGGCCCTGTGAAACTTTAGCAACCTGATTACAAATCAAGGTGCTAAATCCATCCTTACTAGGGGAGATGAATAAAAACAAAATTCAATCAATCAATAATAATTTTATTAAAATTGATTCATCTGTTTTTATTTAGACAGTTGGATCATTTTTTTTATCTACTTGTCTTGATAGCAAAAACATTTTACAATTTAAAAAATATGGCAAAGTTAAACATTGGTTTATTTGGTTTTGGAGTAGTAGGAGAGGGAATTTATAAAGTCTTAGAAGATAAACCTCAAATAAATGCTACTATAAAAAAAATAGTTATAAAAGATATAGATAAACCACGTAATGCACCTAAAGAATTATTTTCTACAAACGCAGATGATATATTAAATGATGAAGATATAAATCTTGTAGTAGAACTTATATCTGAGGCTGATGCAGCATATTCTATTATAAAAAAATCATTTAATAAAGGAAAACATGTTGTTAGTGCAAACAAAAAGGTAATAGCAGATCATCATAAAGAATTATTAGAATTACAGGAAAATAACAATGTTTCATTTCTTTATGAAGCTGCCGTTTGTGGTTCTGTTCCTATCATTAGAAATTTAGAAGAATATTTTGACAACGATTTGTTAAATTATGTATCTGGTATTGTAAACGGAACAACCAATTATATTTTAACAAAAATGGTTAATGAAAATGAATCTTATCAAGAAGCATTAAAATCAGCACAAGAAAATGGTTTCGCTGAAGCTGATCCAACTGCAGATGTAGAAGGTTTTGATGCAGCGAGCAAAATATCTATAATCACTTTACATGCTTTTGGTAAAAAAATAAATGTAGAAGATGTTGTAAGAAAAGGAATTACATCTTTACAAATTCAAGATTTGAAATATGCTAAAGAAAAAGGTTATACAATAAAATTAATTGCAAAATCCCAAATAATTCCTGAAACAAATGAAATAAATTCAACTGTTTTACCAACGTTTATTCCTTTGGATAAAACAATTGCATTGGTAAATAATGAATATAATGGTGTTTTGATAGGAAGTTCTTTGTCTGATGAACAATTTCTTTACGGAAAAGGAGCAGGCAGATTTCCTACAGCATCTGCAGTATTAAGTGATATTTCAGCACTTAAATATGACTATAAATATTCTATAAGAAAGTACGAAAATTCAGAAATAGGAAAATTTAATCAATCAGGAATAGTAAAAATTTATCTTGGTTCTTCAGAACAGTTAAATAATTACTTTGATGTTTTCCAAGAAATAGAAGAGCGATATGAAAGTAAAGATTATAATCATGTCATTGGTTTGATTGATATAAATAAATTAAAAGATAATAATTTTATTCATAACCCTAACCTATCTATAATTGCTTTTGAATAAATTCTATTGACTGTAATAGCAACTAAATAATTAGTTGCTATTATTTTTTTATACATCATTATATTTTTAATAATAAATCTCAAAAAAAACATCTTTTTTATTACAATAAAAAGTAGTAGAATAACTAGTGATTTATACTAAAATATTCAAGATATTCATAAAATGTCAGCTAATGAAAAACTTATTTAATTGTAACTACATTATTTAATAAAATTTATAAATTAATTATAATCTATTTTATCATTTTTATATAATAAATAGCTATATTTTATATCTTTGTTATAAAATATAGCGTTTGAATTCATTAAATAAAAATAAGTTGAAAATAATAAATGATCCCGTTCACGGTTTTATAACAATTCCTAACGAATTAATTTATCAAATTATACAACACCCTTATTTTCAGCGCTTACGTAGGATTTCACAAACTGGACTTACAGAAACAGTATATCCAGGAGCAAAACATTCTAGATTTTTACATGCGCTAGGTTGTATGCATTTAATGCAAAAAGCACTTAGTACATTAAAAAAGAAAGATGTAGAAATTACTATTGAAGAAGAGAACGCTGCTCTCATAGCTATATTACTACATGATTTAGGACATGGTCCTTTCTCTCATTCTTTAGAACACTCAATTATAAAAAATTCTAATCATGAAGAAATTTCTCTTCGATTAATGGAAGAATTGAATATTTTTTTTAATGGACAATTAACATTAGCAATTGAAATTTTTAAAGGTAATTATTCTAAAAAATTTTTAACACAATTAGTTTCTAGCCAATTAGATTGTGATAGAATGGATTATCTAAAAAGAGATAGTTTTTATTCTGGAGTTGTAGAAGGAAGTATAAATCCTGAAAGAATAATTTCTATGATGAATGTTGCTGACAACGAGTTAGTAATTGAGGCAAAGGGAATCCCATCTGTCGAAAAATTTTTAATGGCTCGAATGTTTATGTATACACAAGTATACATGCATAAAAAATCTTTTACAGCAGAAAATTTTTTAATAAGTGTTTTACGTAGAGCTAAGGAGCTTACAAAACAAGGAGAAAAACTTTTTGCTAGTTCAGCTTTTAATTATTTTTTACAAGAAAACAAAGAAGGTATTTCTACAAAAAATGGATTAGAAATTTTTACATATTTAGACGATTCAGATGTGCTTTCTGCTATAAAAGAATGGCAATTTCATGATGATTTTATTTTAAGTAAATTATCTAAAAATATTATTCAACGAAATTTACCAAAATCTCATCTTCTTGAAGAAAAATTAACTGAAAGTGAATTTTTAAAAGAAAGAGAAAGAGTTAAAAATGAATATTCAATAAATGATGCTAGTTACTTTGTTGAACAGACAACCATTAAAGTAGTACCTTATGATAAAAATAAGAATCCAATAAAAATATTGTTTAAAAATGGTTCAGTTAAAGAAATTTCGAGTTCTGGAAAAAGTATTTTAACACAATTTTTACAAAAAGAAATAATAAAAATACATTATCATAGTATATAAATTATACATTATACTAATGATAGATAATAAAAATAAATAACTTAAATATTCATTTTAAAATTTAAGAATAATTATTAGTTTTGCAGACTATGT
>DJDD01000094.1:0-488 GCA_002430925.1 Flavobacteriales bacterium UBA5933 | reverse complement strand
GACTATGAAATTTAAAGCTACAGAAATTGCGCAATTGTTGCAAGGTACTATAATAGGGGATGAAAATGTAGAAGTTTCGACATTGTCGAAAATTGAAGAAGGAGAGGAAGGTTCAATTTCGTTTTTAGCAAATCCGAAATACGAGCAATTTATTTATACAACGAAAGCATCAATTGTAATTGTTAGCAAAGATTTTGTAGCTACAGATTCCATTTCTTCTACTTTAATTGTAGTAAATGATGCATATCATGCATTTACACAATTATTACAATACTATAATTCAGTAAAAAATAATAAGAAAGGTATAGAAGAACTATCAAAAGTAGATTCATCAGTTTCTTTAGGAAAAGATGTATATATCGGAAGTTTTTCCTATATTGGAAAAAATGTGGTGTTAGGAGATAATGTAAAAATTTATCCTAATGTAACTATTGGAGATAATGTAACAATTGAAGATGATACAGTTATATTTTCTGGTGTTCAAGTTT
>DJDD01000115.1 GCA_002430925.1 Flavobacteriales bacterium UBA5933 | reverse complement strand
AGAATGCTCTGAATGACACTTCGGGAGTTGTGAGTGATATGCCTAACTTAATAACTGAAACACATAATAACTTGAACACTGAAAAAAAAAAAAATGGTTGTTCTCCGTACTAAAGATATTAAACCATGGCATGATTAGCGAGTAACAGCTACCTTGAAAAGTTGCTGTTGCTAGCTACTTTGAGATATCGACTCGTGAGAAAGTAAACTGAAAGGTTACGATTCAATCCAAAAAAAAAATTTCATCTATACAATATATAATAAATAGACTGAAGAAGTTTAAAATATCATTTATAAAGTAAGGTATTATTGACATGATAATTGTTAGAAAAATAAGATGAACTTTTTATAAATAATTATCATAACATGAGGTAATTAGGATAAAACTATAAAGAATAAAGAGAATAAATATTTTTCCTTTAATTTATTTAGAATAATTTAAAATAAATATATAATTTCGCAAAAATTTATTCTTTCATTATGAAAAAATCTTTCATATTAATGACCGCTTTAGTATCTGGAATACTAAATGCTCAGCAAAAAGATTCTATTAATACGAATTTAGATGAAGTTATAGTAAACAAACAAATAAGAAAAGATACTGATACGTCGAACAAAATGCCTTTGAAGTTTATAGAAAACCCTCAGGTATTTTCTAGCATTGACAAATCTGTCTTAGAAAATCAAATACTTTTTACAGTTGATGATGCATATAGAAATGTAACAGGTTTACAAAAAATGTGGAATGCAACAGGAAGATCTGGTGATGGTGGTGCTTATGTAACATTTAGAGGATTTGTTTCTAATAATTCTTTAAGAAATGGTTTAGTCGCACCTGTATCTACTACTATCGACGCGATTAATTTAGAAAGATTGGAAGTTTTAAAAGGTCCTTCTGCTACAATGTTTGGTAGTAATGTTGGTTCTTATGGAGGTGTTATTAATAGAATAACAAAAAAACCTCACGAAAATTTTGATGGTAATGTTTCTATCGCTGGTGGAAGCTATAACTATTATAGAGCACAGGCTGATGTAAACGCTCCTATTACAAATGATAATAAGTTAATGTTCAGAATAAATACTGCATATACTAATTCTGGAACTTTTCAGAAAAAAAATGCTCAAAATGAATATTATGCATTTACTCCATCATTACGTTTTAAACCAAATGAAAAGTTGGATATTAATGTAGATTTAGAAATGTTCGAGAACAAAGCAATGGCTGAACAAATGTTTTTCTATCTTGCTGCATCTCCGGAACAAGGTATTTATAGTATGAAGGATGTTGAAAAAAAATATGGTCTTGATTACAAACAATCTTACGTTGGTAATAATTTAAAAACTAGAGCAAGAGTAAGAAATTTATTTGGCCAGGTTAATTATACGATTAATGATCATATAAAATCTTCAACTAATATTAGTAACTCATACTCTAACTCGAATGGGTTTAGTCCTTATTTTGCGATTGGAACTAATACTAAAAATGGAGGAACAGAACTTGGAGTTGTAAGATCTGATCAATCTACAGTAAATAGTAAAAAAACAAGTTTCCAAGTACAACAAAACTTTAATTTCGATTATAAGTTTGGAAAAATGAGAAATAGAACTGTTGTTGGTTTTGATTATATGCAAACAAAAAACAACCAGATGTTTATTTCTGCAGATTATGATTGGGTTCCATTCCAAGGTGGAGATTATTCTACAATGAATGGTACTACATTACAAAATTTCTATGACACAAGCTCTAGTGTAGGTAAATACCCTATAAAAGGAACTTTAAATACTTACAGTGGTTATATTTCTAATGTCTTTACTCCTGTAGAAGGATTAAATATTTTAGCTGCGTTAAGATATGAAGACAACGATTCTAAAGGTGGAATTTTATATAGTAATGATACTAAAGCATACAATCAATCGGCTTGGTCTCCAAAATTTGGTGTAGTTTATGAAATTATACCAGAAAAATTCTCTGTTTTTGGAAATTATCAAAACAGCTTCAAAAGCAATGGATATTATACAACTGATGTAAGTGGAAGTATTGCTCTATCTAATCCAGAACGTGCAAACCAATTTGAAGGAGGTTTAAAAATGAATGTTTTTCAAGGAAAAATAAATGCTACATTAAGTTATTACGATATTACTGCTAAAAACTCTCTTTTATATACAGGAGAATATACAGCTTCATTTCAATCAGTACAATCTCAATCAGGAGAAGTTAGAAGTAAAGGTGTAGAATTAGAAGTTAATGCATATTTAGTAAAAGGATTCTCTATTATTGGAGGTTTAGCTTATAATGATGCTAAAGTAACTAAAAACCCTACAGATTTAACATTAGTTGGAACAAGACCTACAACGTCTGGTTCTAAATGGTTAGCTAATTTTAATGCAAGTTACCAATTCTTAGATGGATCTTTAAAGGGAATAGGATTTGGTGTTGGAGGAAACTATGCTAGTAATAACTATGTTTCAACAACTGGTTTTTATTTACCAAGCTATTTTATTCTTAATGCAAATGCATTTTATGATACTAAAAAATTTAGAATTGGTGTAAAAGTAGATAACTTTACAAATGAACATTATTGGATTGGTTACACTACTGCTAATGCTCAACAATTGGTTAACGCTGTAGGAAGTTTGACATTCAAATTCTAATGAAAAATACTAAAAGAAAAAAGAAAGAGAATAAATTCAAAAAATTAATAGGCAAACTACACCTTTGGGTTGGTTTGCTTATTGGTTCTATCATATTTTTTATTTCTATTACTGGAGCATTATATGTTTTTAAAGATGAAATAGAAAATATACAACGTAAAGAATACATTCATCATAATGAACCAAGCTTTGAAAACAAAGAAAAACTAAAAATTAAAGTTTTAGAAAAATTAGTTAATGAGCAAGTAAAAGAAAAATATCCTATACATTGGGTAAACATTCCCATTGATAAATCTATGGCTTATCAATTTTATTGGTATGAACATAATCCTAAAGGATGGAATTATTTTATAGAATTTCCTATTTATAAATCTGCTTATGTTAATCCATACAATGGTAAGGTTTTAAAAGTATATGATGAAAAATATGGTTTCTTTGCTATTGTAAAATCTTTACACTGGGGATTTCTATTAAATTCTGAATGGGGAAAATGGCTAACAGGTATTCCTGTAACTATTTTTATTTTCATGCTAATTTCTGGTATCATTCTTTGGTGGCCTAAAAATAAAGCTGCTAGAAAACAACGTTTTTGGTTTAGATGGAAAAATATAAAAAACTGGAAACGTAAAAATTATGATTTACACAATATTTTAGGTTTTTATTCATCTATCTTTTCTCTCATTTTTGCTATAACAGGAATCTTTTATGCCTTTTTTATCGTTCAAGCAATGATTTATTTTGTTTTTTCTGGAGGTGAATCAAAATATCCAGATTTTTCTCATATCAAAACAACAGCTCCAATTGAAATGAGAAATGATACAACTTTAGATAAAATTGCTTCAAAAGTTGAAGAGTTAAATCCAGATGCTTATGTCTTCTCTGTTGATTTGGGGCACGAACATATGGATGATCACGAACATCCTAATTTTAGTATTTATGTTAAAGAATTATCTTATTCTTATCATAAAAATCGTAGTTTAATTTTTGATGAAAACTCTGGTAAACTTTTACATGTTAGAAAACATGAAGATAAAAATCTTGGAGAAAAAATGATTAACGCTAATTATGATATTCATGTTGGAGCTATCTTCGGATTACCAACAAAAATAATTGCTTTTATTGCTAGTCTTATGTGTGCTAGTTTACCTGTAACTGGATTTCTAATTTGGTGGGGACGAAAAAAGAAAAAACCACAAACAAAGAAAATAGCTTAAATAAAAAATGCAATTCTATAACTTTCATAAGTTATAGAATTGCATTTTTTATTTACTGATGTATAAATTATTCATTATTAGTTGTTAAAATACTTAAATAAAATTTACCATTCCTAATATAATATGACCTCGTATGAAATGCTCTAATACTGTAAATAACATCTTTTTCAAGGTAAACGATACTTGTATAAGAAGGGTAAGTCGTATCTCCTTCAGAATAATTTGTTGTTCCTGTAACAAAAGTATTAGAGGAATTATTAGCTATATATAAAGCTGTAGTTCCACCTCCTGATGTTCTTGCTTGTATAGTAGCTTCTATAGAAATACTATAATAAGCACTTTTATTAACAACAAAAGTAGAATTTGACACATCAAAGGTAATCAATTTAGAATCTTCATATTGAACAGCCGTAAGAGGTATTTTATTACGTGTTGTAAACGCAGTAGTATTAGCAGTTCCATTAAATCCCGTATTACTACTACTACCTGTTGCAACAATTGCTGTTTTAGAAATACCATTGTTATAATATGAACTATCATTAGTAGAAGAAGATATTGAAGAAGCTAATATTTTAGAAACAATACCACTGTCACTGGGAACCAAAACATAAGTTGGTGTAGAGTTTAATTCTTCAATTTTTCTAATTCTTACCTCACCATTTACATCTAATGTTTTAGTAGGTTGATCAGTATTAATTCCGACTTGAGCAAATAACAATCCATTTACTAAAGTTAAAACAAAAAGCATAATTTTTTTCATGGGTTTATTTATCAGTTTAATTTATAGTCAAATATACTTAAAAAAAAAAAAACATATAAAACATATTAAGACATTAAATTTTTTTATGATTATTAACTATACAAAAACAAAATCTTTTATAATTTCCTTAATTACATCTATTTCTACTAAAAATCCATCATGTCCATAAATTGAATCAACTATATGGAAACTTGCATTTGGAATATGATTCGCTATAAACTCTTGTTCATTCGGTGGAAATAAAATATCCGAAGAAATACCGATGACTTTTGTTTTAGCTTTTATGGTAGATAAAACATTTTTTACATCAGCTTCTCTACCTCTAGCTATGTTATGAGAATCCATCGCCTTTGATAAATACCAATATGAATAGGCATTGAAACGATTCGCTAGCTTAGTACCCTGGTATTTCTGATACGAAGATGCTTTGAAATGATTCAATGTACCATTATCATCTTTTTGTTTTAAATCATAAATTTCTGCAGTTCGATAAGATAACATTGCAATAGTTCTAGCAGCAATCAATCCATTATTACCTCCATCAATAGTATCTTCATAAAAACTAGAATCTGCTTCTATCGAAAGTCGTTGAGATTCATTAAATGCAATTCCCCAAGGAGAATGTACTGCATTCGTTGCTAAAAGAACCAAATTATTTACCTTAATTTTATTTAATAAAGTAAACTCTAATGCTTGTTGACCGCCAAGAGATCCTCCTATTAAAAGATTAATTTCTTGGATTTCTAAATATTCAGCTAATAATTGATGAGCATTTGCCATATCCTTAATCGTTATTAAAGGAAATTCTCTGAAAAAAGCTTTATTTGTCTCAGAATTTATAGACAATGGATTTGTTGACCCATAATTAGAACCAATAACATTTGCACATACTATAAAATGATCATTGGGATTAAACAAATCTGATTCTCCAAAAAGACCATTCCACCAATCAAAAACATCAGAATTTGCAGTTAAAGCATGACATACCCATATAACATTATCTTTATTTTTATTTAACTTACCAGCAGTATGATAACCAATGGTTATATTATTCAATGTTTTTCCACATTCCAATTCAAATGGTTGTGAATAATTATATTGGTAATAGTTCATTATTATTATAGTATTGAGCAAAAATAGAATAAAATTCCAAATTAACATATATATAAATTAAAATAAGAAAATTAATCTAATTATATATTATTTACAGAAAAAACACACGATTAAAACATATAATACTCAATAGAATTCTAAAAGTTGAACCATTCTAATTTATAAAGCTAAAATATTGGGCAATTCCTACGGACCGCGCTTTCTCGTTCCCAATCTTTTATAAAGGAGATTTCGATAAGCTCAATCTCTTTTATAAAAGGATTTTCACTACAATCGCTATTGCAAAAAATTATTTATTATTTGATAAAATTTCTATGATTAAGAACATTAAATTATAAATTAATAGAATAGCTAATTCTTTATCTATAAAAATGCGTTAGGGGTTGCAGTGGAAATCCTTTTACAAACAGATGACTGAACGTAGTGGAAATCTTCTGGTTGTAGAAGATTGCAACGAAAAACCCGACCGAAAGGAACGCCCAAATATTTTTTTGATATTGTTGAATAAAAAAAGAGGTCAAATACAATCTGACCTCTTTTGTAATATTTTAAATAAAAAATTAGTTCGCTAAAACTAAAATTTTATTGTTGTTCATTTCTATAGTTCCTCCTTTGATATCGAATAATAAAGTTTGAGAATGAGCAGGAGCTGTGTAAATTTTTCCTGATTCATCATTAAACTTTTCGAAAGTTTGAGAATGAACTTTAATTTTGATAGTACCTTTTCCTAAAGTTGCAACGATAGGAGCGTGGTTATTTAATAACTGAAACTCACCATCTTTACCTGGTAATGTTACTGCATCAACTTCAGCATTAAAAATAACGTGTTCTGGAGTTATAATTTCTAAGTGCATATTCCTATTGTTTAAAAAAAAGAGTACTTAGTAACTTTAAAGAAAGAAACGTAAGCACTCTTCTATATTGTTAAAATATATTATCTAGCTTCAGCTAACATTTTTTCTCCAGCTTCTATCGCTTCTTCGATAGTACCACGTAAGTTGAATGCAGCTTCAGGATATTGATCAACTTCACCGTTTAAGATCATGTTGAATCCTTTGATTGTATCTTTAATATCAACTAAAACACCTGGTATACCAGTAAATTGCTCAGCAACGTGGAATGGTTGAGATAAGAAACGTTGGATACGACGTGCGCGGTGTACAACTAATTTATCTTCTTCTGATAATTCTTCCATACCTAAGATAGCAATAATATCTTGTAAAGCATTGTAACGTTGTAAAATTTCTTTTACACGTTGAGCTGTTTCATAATGCTCGTTACCAATAATTGCTGGTGTTAAGATACGAGAAGTAGAATTTAATGGATCTACTGCTGGATAAATACCTAAAGAAGCAATTTTACGATCTAATACTGTTGTAGCATCTAAGTGTGCGAATGTTGTAGCTGGCGCAGGGTCAGTTAAATCATCGGCAGGAACATAAACTGCTTGTACAGATGTAATAGATCCGTTTTTAGTAGATGTAATACGCTCTTGCATAGCACCCATTTCTGTTGCTAATGTAGGTTGGTAACCTACTGCAGATGGCATACGTCCTAATAAGGCAGAAACCTCAGAACCTGCTTGTGTAAAACGGAAGATATTATCTACGAAAAATAATACGTCACGTCCTTGACCTTGTCCATCACCATCACGGTAATATTCAGCTAATGTTAAACCAGATAAAGCAACACGAGCACGTGCACCTGGAGGTTCATTCATTTGTCCGAATACGAAAGCAGCTTTAGAATCTTTCATTAATTCTTTATCTGCTTTTGAGATATCCCATCCTCCATTTTCCATAGAGTGCATAAACTCATCACCGTATTTGATAATACCTGATTCGATCATCTCACGAATTAAGTCATTACCTTCACGAGTACGCTCACCAACACCTGCGAATACAGATAAACCTCCGTGTCCTTTAGCGATGTTGTTAATTAACTCTTGTATTAATACTGTTTTACCAACTCCGGCTCCACCAAATAATCCAATTTTACCTCCTTTTGCATAAGGCTCAATTAAATCGATAACTTTTATCCCTGTGAATAAAACTTCTGTTGCAGTAGATAAATCTTCGAATTTTGGTGCTGGACGGTGAATAGGTAAACCATTTTGTTTATCTAAATTTCCTAAACCATCAATAGCATCTCCAACAACATTGAATACACGACCATTAATTTCTTCTCCAATAGGAACCATGATTGGTTGCCCTACTGCGATAACTTCTTGTCCTCTTTGTAAACCATCAGAACTATCCATTGCGATACAACGAACAGTATCTTCACCGATGTGTTGTTCAACCTCAAGAATCAATGTTTCTTTTCCTTCGCGAGGGACTTCTAATGCATCATAAATATTTGGAAGGCTTTCTGCGTTATCAAAAATAACATCAATTACAGGTCCAATAACCTGTGCAATCTTACCTTTCTTTTGATTTGCCATTATATGTAATGATTTAGTTTATTTTTATTTGGGTGCAAATGTAAGTTAAAATCATGTTATAATTAATATAAATTTAAGATTTTTATCACAAATTACACTTTTTTTTTATTTATAATGTATTGTGAGATAATAATTACTCTATTTTAAACCTTTTTTGGTTTCTTTTTTTTCCTACCCAACCATATCAAAAAACCGGTAATTGGTAAAGATGTAGCAACTATCCCTGCTAAAAATGTAGATATTTTACCTAGTTGCCCAAACCATTGTCCCATATGCAATTGCCAAACAATATTCTCTACCTTTTCATGCCTTATTAGTGTTGATTTTACATTAATCTTTTGACCAGTATATCTATCAAAAATAGTCATATCAAAATTCTCTATACTTTTCAATCCTACTTTTCCAAAAGAAAAAACATAAGCTCCGGTTTGTCTTTTAGGAGATTCCCAAATTCTAACCATTTTTTTATTTGGAAATTCTTTATTTAGTAATTCATAAGCAAAAGGAACTAGGTCTTTTGATATTTTTGTTGAATCTGCTTTGGGTAAACTTTTTTCTAAGTGAACTATATCTCCTCCGGCTGTTTTTACAGTAAAATTCATTAATGGACTGAAAAAAATCATCAAACCAGTCATTCCTAATACCAAACACAAAATCATAGAATAAAAACCATAAACATTATGTAAATCGTAATTAAATCGTTTAAATTTTGCTTTCCATTTTATTGTAAAACTTGCCTTTCTTGTTGTTTTGGTCCATTTTTTTGGCCACCATAATATTAAACCAGTAAGAGTGCTTATCACAAAAATTATTGTTGATATTGCAACAATCCATCCTCCTATTTTTTCTGCTAATAATGAGGAATGTAAATGAGCCATTACAAAGAAAAAATTTATTGTATTATCTTGCTTTATAATTTCGCCTGTATAAGGATTTGCATAAAGTAAAATCAATTTTTTTTCATTTGGAATAAATGCACGCATACGTATGCTTCTATTAGGATCTTTGAAAAAAACATATTCAGATACTTTTATGTTTGGATTATACTTTTTTACGTTAGAAACAATTTCATTAAAAGGAACATGATTATGATTTTGAGGAACCTCAACATATTTAGCTTCTCCAGCAGTAAGTTCAAAAATTTCATCACAATACACAATGATTGTTCCTGTGAGACAAACAAAAACCAATATAATTCCTGAAACAATACTTGGCCAAAGATGTAACCAAGCTATTACCTTAGAAAATAAACTTTTCCCTTTCTTTTTAGGTATAGTTGAATTATTTCTCATTTTTCTTCATCGTTTTTAACTGCTTACTATCTGGATAAATTTTTAATGAATAATCTAAAATTTTACTTGTATTTTCTTCTTGATTAATTCTTTTCGTGTATTTTATCACTTCTAATAATAATGATTCTTCTGGAAGAAAAGTATAATTCATTTTCTTTGAAAAATTAACATAAGTTTCTTGAACTAATTCTGGCTTTTGAGAGATATCTCTAATAGGTAATTCTATTCCTTTGAATAGTGCTACCATTGCATCATAACTTGCTGGAATTGGAACTGAACCATGATTATAATCTGGATAATATTTCCAAGATGAATAAATTTGTGTTGTAGGTAATAATTCTTCACAAAACTTTCTGATTGTATTTCCATGTTCTAAGCGGTCTTTTTGGGCATCAGGTTTTTCATGAGCTAATGCAACATACAAAGATTTATTTTGAATTGTAGTTGTTTTAAACTTTTCTTGAGCTTGTTTGAAAACAATTTTATTATCCCACCAAAGACTTGGATCTATTGCAATGTAAGCATTAAATGAATCTGGATGATTAACCAATGTATACACTGCAAATAATCCACCAAATGAATGTCCATGAATAATATTAAATCCTGTTGTTCTAAATTTTTTATTTATAAATGGCTTCAATTCATTATTAATAAAATTTAGAAAATTATCTGCACCTCCACTTGTTTCATATTGCAATTTATTATCCTTACTTTTTGTTAAACTCTTCGTCGGAGTATAATCTTTTGTTCTATCAATATTTCTAATTCCTACAACAATCATTTCTGGTTGAGATCGAAATAAAAATTTAGTACTAAATCTTTCTAATGAACCAACTAAAGAAAAATTTGTATCTCCATCTAAGACATACACAACAGGATATTTTCCTTTAGCAAAATCTTGATTAGAATAATTTTGAGGCAATTGTACATCAATTATTCTATCTTCATTTAAGATATTAGAATGTATTGTGTAAGTATCTCCTATTGTATAAGGTGTTTGAGCATGTAGTAAAGAGAAGAAAAAAGTAATTATTACACTTAATAAATTTTTCATTTTTGTTGAGATAAAAATAAAGTTGTAAGTCAATTTACTTACAACTTTATTTTAGTTAGTTTATAATTAGAATTTGAATGTTAAGTTAGCTACAAAAGTTCTTGTTTGTTGTGGCTGAGCCCAAGAAAGTGTTGTCCAGTATTTTTTATTAGCAAGGTTATTCCCTTTTAATGCAATTCTGAATTGAGATTTTTCGTAGAATATTGAAGCGTCTATGGTATTAAAACCTGAAACCTTAACGGTGTTAGCATCATTAAAATAATATCCATCAGAATAATTACCTCCAAATCCAAAACCTAGGCCATTAAATTCTCCTCTTGTTAATTTATAACTTGCCCAATAATTCGCTGAATTATATGGAACACCTGCTGGACGATTTCCTTCTACAGAAGTTCCTGTTGTAGTTTCTGCAGATTTTTGGAAACGGCTATCATTATAACCATACCCAGCAATTATATGAAATCCTCTGAAAGGATTTGCAATTAAATCAAATTCAAATCCAGTACTTTTTTGAGTTGCATCTTGCACACTAATAGTTGTTAAAGCACTTGTAGGATCTGTATTAGGAACTGTACGAACTTTATCCTTTACTTTTATATCGTAGTAACTAACTGTACCATTAATTTTACCTTTTAATAATTCAAACTTGATACCTGTCTCAAATTGATTTGATTGTTCTGGTTTAAAAAATTGTCTATTATTATCAGCTAAAGTTGTTGGTTGTACATTTTTGAAACCATTCTGATAATTTCCAAAAAGTGATAATTGATTTTTTATTACTTCGTAAACAACTCCAAATTTTGGTGACCAGGCAGTCTGCATGTAATTATTTTTCTTATCATTAAATCGATCTACACGAACACCAGCAGATACATTTAAACGATCAAAGAATTTTATTACATCAGAAACATAAGCGCTGTATGTAACAGTATTTCTACTATTCGCTGCTCTAGTTCCTTGCCCTAAAAGAGTTTCATAAGTATTAGAATTTATTGTTGGGGCATCTTGATTAACTATTGTTTGTTGTGTTTTCGTTAATCCTAAAAGAGTTGTCGCAGATTTATCATAATCATTTACAGTAACACGAGAATCTGAAGTGACTAATTGTGTAAAATCAACTCCGACTAAAAATTTATTTTCTATATCTCCCCATTTATGTTTTCCAACAAAATTTTGTTGAATTTGAGTTGTATTAAAATTACTAGGTAAATTCATTATTCTTCGTTGTAATAATCTTTCACCTGCATAATCTCCAGTTCCGTCAGAAATTAATAAAAATAAATAGTTTGCATTATTGTCTGTATTAGAATAAGAAAAACGAGTATCAGAAGTCCAATGATCATTAATGATATAATTAGCATTTGCAAAAACATTTAAAACATTTGCCTTACTCGTTAAATCATTAGAAGTATAAGATCTTTTAAAATCCCAGTCTAATTCATCTAAATTCTTAATTGATGTTTTTCCTAAGCCAACATAAGTTGTGTTTCTTTCTGATTGAAAATATTCTATATCTAATCCTAAAGTTAAACGATCACTAACCAAATATTTAAATGTTGGAGCAATCATAAGTGTTTTATTCACTCCTTGATCTTGGAAAGATTTTTCTCTGTGTACAGCTGCATTTATTCTAAATAATAACGTATTGTCTTTGTTTAGTGGTTTATTATAATCTATTGTTGCTCTTCCTAAACTATATCCACCAGCAGAAATACTAACTTCACCTTTTTCTCCAACTGTTGCTTGCTTTGTAACACGATTCACTAATCCTCCATAAGAAACTAAAGTAGATCCAAAAAGTGTTGATGATGGTCCTTTTATGATTTCCAAACGATCCAGATTAACAGGGTCAGATAATGATACGAAATTAGTTGCCATTCCATTTCTTATTGCTCCTGCTCCATCCGCTCCAGTAAAACCTCTCATCATCATTGCAAGACCTGTCCCACCAGAACCAACACCTAAAGAAACATTTGTAACTCCAGGAGAAGACATTAATGCTCCACGAAAATCTGTAGCAACTTGCTCATCCAATAATTCTTTTGGTACTACAGAATAAACTTGAGAATTTTCTAAATTACTTAATGGCATACGAGCAACCATATCTGATTTTTTTTCTGCAAATCGTTTTGCTGCAACATTAACTTCACTTAAATCTATTGATTGATCTATAAATAAATTAAAGTCATGTGAAACCATTTTATCTTTAATAATAGTTACTTGTACAGTCTCTTTTTTATTATTTATTTCTGTAGTAATGTCATAAACACCTTCATTTAAATCTGTAAAAGAATATTCACCATCAGCATTTGTAATCACAATTTTGCCATTTATAGTTACTTTTACATTAGCTACAGGTTTATTATGTTGGTCTAGTACTTTCCCATTTATACCAGTTCTATTTTCTTCGTTTATTGAAATAGATTTTATTTTAGTATTTGCCTCTGCAGGAACATAAAATAATAATGTTAAAGTTGATGCAAGTATTAGAATTTTTCTCATCGTTAAAATTTGGGTGTAAACTTAAGCAAGGTTTTATTTTTTTACAAATTATTTTTATTTAATCTAAATAAATTGATTAAAAATCATATTTTATATTTCTATTATTTAATATAAAAAGAGATTAACTTTGTAAAAAAACTTGTGAAAGTATATAATTCCATCGATGATTGTTGCCATATAAAAAATGCTATTATTACATTAGGAATGTATGATGGTGTACACATAGGACATCAGACTATAGTAAAACAATTAAATAATATTGCACAAAAAGAAAATGGAGAAAGTGTTTTATTAACTTTTTATCCACATCCAAGAAAGGTCATACAACCTGATTTTAAATTAGAATTACTTTCTACTTTATCAGAAAAAGAAGATATATTATATAGTCTTGAATTAGATAATCTTGTCATACATCCATTTACAAAAGATTTTTCTCAAGTTTCTGCAAAAGATTTTATTATTGAATATCTTATCAAAAAAATGAATCTTCATACTTTGGTTATTGGACATGATCATCATTTTGGTAAAAACAGAGAAGGGAATTTTGAACAACTCGAAAAATTGTCTAGAGAATATGGTTTTAATCTTATTCAATTAGAAGCTATACAGCATGAAGAATCTGCCATTAGCTCTACAAAAATCAGAAAGGCATTAAAAGAAGGAAATATTGAATATGCAAATCAAGCATTAAAATATAATTATCCTCTTTCTGGAGTTGTTGTACATGGAGACAAACTTGGTAGAGAACTCGGTTTTCCAACGGCTAATTTAGAGGTTGATCCTAGTAAATTAATTCCGAAAGATGGTGTATATGCAGTTTCTGTTTTTGTTGAGGATAAAAAATATTTAGGATTGCTAAGTATAGGTTACAGAGTAACTGTAACAAATTCTAGAGAACACCGAATAGAAGTAAATATTCTTAACTTTAATCAAGATATATATGGTAAAACCATTCGTTTAGAATTTTTAGGAAGACTTAGAGATGAGAAAAAATTTAACTCGTTGGATCAATTAATAGAAGCTATGAATAACGATAAAGAAAATGCACTAAAAAATTATAGTTCTTATAAATAAACCTATTACTTACATAGCTCTGATTATTCATCTATAATTTTTTTTACTAACTTAGTAGAAATACTTATAAATAAAAATAACTATCACCTATGGAAAGTAAATTTATTAAGATTTTAGGTTATGTAGCAACTTGTACATCTCTAGGGATGTATGTTTCATATATTCCACAAATACTAAATAACCTGATTGGGCAAAAAAGTGATCATATACAACCTTTTGTTGCTGCAATAAATTGTTCACTTTGGGTTATTTATGGTATTAAGAAAAAAGATTGGCCTCTTGCTATTGCCAATTCTCCTGGTATAGTGTTTGGCTTATTTGCATGTTATACTGCGTTAATATAATTTTGATATCACTTAAAAACAAACCTATTTAACTCTCTCTTTTAATAAGTTATAAAATTTTAATTTTATTAAGCAAAATTCAATTTTAACTTTAATCTTTTTTGTTTATTGTGTTTTTAATTTAATTTAGGCATTCTTTAACACAAAGATGAAAAAAATTTACACCCTTTTAGCTGTTCTCACAACAGCTATGTTTTCGCACGCCCAAATAGTAATAAGTCAAGTTTATACAGCCGGTGGAAATTCAACTTCAACTTTTAAAAATGATTTTATTGAATTATTTAATAAAAGTGACAAAGAAGTAACACTACAAGGAGCATATATACATTATATGCCATAGGCAAACTATCTTTCGCTTCTAATAACTCTCATCCTCTACCAAATATCACTATACCTGCTGGAGGATATTATCTTATACAAGAATCTGGAGGATCTTCTACATCTGATACTATGAAAGATTTACCAACTGCAGATTATATTGTGGAATCTGGTATTAATCTAGCAACTACAAATGGTAAAATAACTTTAACAACTAATAATGAATTTCCAATAAAAGCTGATGATGATAATGTAATCGATTTCATTGATTATGGATTAAATGCTGATACTTCAGAAGGTAATGAAAATGCACCTATACCTAGTAATACGACTTCATTACTAAGAAAAAATAATGGATGTACAGATACTAATAATAATAAGAATGATTTTGAAACTTTAACTATAAGCCCTAGAAATTCACAATCAGAATTAAATGTATGTGAAAATTTATCAACTACAGATTATAATGTGAATAATAAAGAATTAATTATAAAAAATACTTTGGTAGACAATAGCTTACATATAATTAATGATGGAGAAATAAAAATTTATAATTCTTTAGGACAAATCGTAAAAACAGCTAAAGTAAATAAAAATACAGAAATCAACGTATCTCACTTAAGTAAAGGAACTTATATTCATCTATCAATAAAGATAAAAAATTAGTTCAAAAATTCTTAAAAAAATAAACTTTAAAAACTAATTAATATAATTAACACAAATGAGAAAAATTATTCTGGTCATAATCATGACCATAACATTTAGCACTGCTTTCGGTCAATATTTAAAACTTGAAAATTTTCAAGCTGAAAGTTTACCATCAACTTGGACATTATCTCAACAATCAACAGCAACATGGAACATTGCACATAGTACGGTATTAGATAGTAATGCGGCACATGTTTCACCCTCGTCAACAACTCAAAATGAAAAACTAACATCTCCTCAAGTAGATTTATATAATGCTAATTCTCCAGTATTGAGATTTAAATATATAGCAACTAAAAATACCGATTTCTCTATTCTTGTTAGCTATAATGAAGGAATGCATAGCAAAGAAATATGGAATTCTAAAAACGTTTCTAACTTAGATGCAACAAAAGTAAATAATGAAGAAATCAGTTTAGAAGGATATTTAGGTGAATACATCAATATTGTATTACTTTATAAAGGAGGTGATGAAGTATATATTGATGACATTTCTATTTCTGAACATGAATATGAAGATATTAATGATAGATATTGTTATTTTAACACAATCCCTAAAACAGAACCTATAACTTTTGTAGGATTGAATGAAATTCAGAATAGACGTACAAATGAAGCTGGTCAAAAAAGTGTTTATTATTTCTTAGATCAAAAGGCAAATGTTGCAAAGGATCAATCATATCCAATATATTTAGAAGGTGATACAAATGGAAATAAGGTAAATTCATTCACAATATTTATTGATTGGGATCAAGATGGATATTTTACAAGTGAAAACGAAGTCTACTTTGTTGGAACATATTCCAATTCTACAGGCTCTCATGGTACTCAATTGGTAGGGAATATTAATGTTCCTAATAATGCTAAATTAGGTGAAACTAGAATTAGAATTGTAAAATTGGCTTCAGATAATAGTTCTTTTTACGCTTGTGGTTCTGGTAATTATAATGGTCAAGTACAAGACTATACTCTTGTTGTTAATGATTTTGAATTTTGTTCTCCAACGATTACTTCTGTTTCTCCGATTACTTCTGTTAAAGTTAAAGATTTTGAAAACTCTTCAACTTCTAGTAGTGAAAGTGTAGAAAATTTCAAAAACCTATCAATCAATTTAGAACAAAGTGGTTCCGAGATATTAGAAATAAAAGGTAATACAAATGGAAATAATACTTATGCTGTAACAGCTTTTTTTGATTGGAATAATGATGGAATTTTCAGTAGTGATGAAATTTATCAAATTGGAACAATAAATAATTCTAATGGAAATGATAATATTTCTGCAAAAAAACAGATTAATATTCCTCAAAATGCAAAACTTGGAAAAATAACTGCTAGAATTGTTATGACAAAGGGAAATGATTATTTTACAAATATATGTAATTTATCTACTGATGGTCAAATCGAAGATTATACTGTAGAAATTTTAACAGGAAGTTGTATTAAAGCAACAACAAATGAAGGAATTGAAAATAGCCATGCAAATGTTTCAAAATCTACAATTGCTAATGACTTTAAAATAGAACCTAATCATAGTTTTAATTGATCTCAAGTTAAATTTGATTTATTAGTTCAGTCAGATGTTACCGCTGCTAATTTAACTGTATACGAAGACAATAACGGAACACCTGGACAAGCTATTTGGTCTGAAAGTGATATTATTCCAAGTAATGTAGAAGATACTAATTATTCTTTAGGTGGTTATGAATTAGTTAGATATACATTTAATTTAAAAGAAAATTTAGATTTAATTGCTGAAGATGAAAGCAAAACTTATTGGATCGGAATTAATGTAAACTCTGCTAAAAATTCAGCTCTTTCTGCTACAAGTAACCTTAATAGTGAATACTCTGGAAGACTTAGTCAAGATGGAGGTGCAACTTGGTTAGAATTACCTGGAAGTGGTGAGTGGGATGGTGTTCTTACATTAATCAGTTCTTGTGGTTTATTAGGAACAAATGATGAAATTAAAACATCATCAAAAACTATAGAATATTATCCAAACCCAGTAAAAGATATATTATATTTTAACCATGATAAAAACATTGGAAATATAGAAGTTTATGATTTAGTTGGTAAAAGAATTTATGCAACAACAATCAATTCTAAATCTGGATCAATAAATTTATCACATTTGAATAAGGGTGTGTATATAGTTAAGACAGATGTTGAAACATTCAAAGTAATTAAAAAAGAATTTTTAAAACTCTTCTAAAATTTTAGAAGAGTTTTTTTATTTTTTCAAAAGTTTATTCATGTAAAAATTTCCTTTTTTATCTTGAATTTTTATCAAATAAAATCCACTTTTCAAATTTGATGTATTTATTTTTTCTTGATTATAAAAGCTAAGAATCTTTTGACCAATTAGAGAATAGATTTCAATAAAATTTACTCCATTTTTAGATTGTACTGTTATCTCATTACCAAAAGGATTAGGAAATACCAAAAATTCACTTTCCTTTTTAAAATCATTCGTCATAAGTACTTCTTGAGAAGCTTTATAATAATCTGGAATACCATAACCCAATTGATTAGATGGACTTGAATATAAACTTGCTGATTCTTCTACCTTGCTTTTTAATAAAGCTAAAGGAGTTTTGGGAAATTTCTGTAACATAATAGCCATTGCACCTGCTGTTATAGGCGAAGAAAAAGACGTTCCATTATTAAAAATTATTTGACCATTATCAGAATACAAATAAATATATTGACCAAGTGCCGAAACATTTGGCTTTAAAATTCCTAAAGAGTTAGGTCCATAAGAAGAAAAAGATGCCGCATAATTATTACTAGTATTTGCACCTACAGTAAATGCATTCTCAACATCAGCTGGTGAAGTTATATATTTCCAAGATTTACTTCCTTCATTTCCTGCTGCCACAACAACCAAAATACCTTTATCAATTGCAACTTTAGCTCCCAAAGCTATCAACGTTGTTGTACCATTCATATCTTGGTAAGAATAATCATAACGAGAATCGTCAAAAGTAGTATATCCTAAAGAAGTATTAATAATATCTACTCCTACACTATCTGCTCTTTCAGCTGCTTGAATCCAATATAATAACTCCTTAGGAGTTTCATTGTTATTATCCTCTGAAATATATAAAGAATAATTTGCTTTTGGTGCTGTACCAACATAAGTGCCGTCAACTTCTGCTGCCATTGTAGATAAAACCATTGTTCCATGTGAATTAGAATTATATACATTTTTGTTTTTTTCAACAAAATCGTACGTATCAAGAATTCTATTATCACTTCTAAGGTTTTTAAATGCAGTTATTTTATCAACACCAGGGAAACCTGCATCAATAACTCCTATATAAATATTTTCTCCAAGATAACCTTGATTGTGTAATGGCTTTAAATTAATTTGTTCTATAAAGTTATTTACACCATAATTATAGTTAGTGCTTTTAGCATTTAAATCTATCCATTTTGGTTCCCTTTTTTTCAAATCAGAAGAATTCGTATTACGAACCATGGTATTAACAGATTCTACAAATGATAAATCTTTTATTTTAGAAATAACAGAGCTATCAGAAATTTCTACCATAATTGTATTCAACCATTTACTATGACCAATATAGTTTAATGATAATTTTTTTATCTGACTTATTCTATCAGAAGAAATTGGAATATCTTTTTCATCTAAAGTGATAGAATATTTTATTCTTCTATCTAAAGATCTTTGAGAAAGGAATTTTAATGGATTACTTAATTCAGTTGAACTATTATCTTTTGTTTTTAATTTAATAAGATATAAATCTTGGGCATAAGTAGCTAATGTAAACAAAAAGAAAATAAAAAAGATATACCTTTTTTTCATATTCGTGTAATTTATAGTTTTAGTTAAACTATAAATTTACACTATTCAATTGATTGATAATGATTGAAAATATCTTTTTTATTTTTTTCTAATAAATCTAATAATTCAAAAGACATCTTAGGCTCATTTGTCTTTAGAATAATCTCATTATGTACTTTCTCAAAAGAAATAATTATAGAATTATTAACAAATGAAATTGTATTTTTCGATTTATCTAATAATTTAAAATTTGTTCGAAGTATTTTTGTTTTAGCTGTAAATTTTAATGGTTTATATATAATTTTAACATCCTCATCCGTTGAATTATTAATTGTACTAATATCCATAGGTTTATCTGATGATTGAATAATTGGAACGGCAGATTTGGAATTTGATTGAATTTCTTTGTTTGTTTTATCTTCTCTTTGTTTGTAATATGAATTAGAAATTGAAAACGATTCGTCTAATTTTCTAAAATTAGCAGAATCCTTATGTTCATCTCTATTAACTTTCATTCTAGAATTAACAGCATATAGACCTTTATTTTCAATTGAATCTAAAGTTTTTTGTTTTTCTGTTTTAGTTTCTGTTAAAACAATCACTTCTTTTTTAGGAAGTATAGGCTTATTAACTAAATCATTATCTTTATTTTTTACGACAATAACTTCTTTTTTATTTTTATCTTCTACCTCTTCAACTATATCTAATTGTTTTGTTGTTACAATAGCTTGCTCTTCTGGAAAATCATCCATTTTTACAACTTCAATTGAATCATTTTCGTTAAATGAATTTAAGTTTTCTACAAAAAAAATAAAATACGGAATAGCTATTAATGCAAAAACAGCTGCAGAAAACCAAACACTCGATACAAACTCTCTTACTGTTCTTCTTTTTTTATTTTCAGTATTAAGTCCTGATTCTATACGCTTCCAAACCAAATCTCTCGGTTTTTCACCGACAGCTTCTTTATTTCTTTTTTGAAATAATTCTTCTATAGAGTCATTATTTTTCACGATAAATTTGATTTTAGATAATTATTCTTACTTAACATTTCTTTCAACTTTGTCTTAGCTAAATTAAGCTGAGACTTTGATGTACCTTCTGTAATTCCTAAATTTTCAGCAATTTCTTTATGTTTATAACCTTCTATAACATAAAGATTAAAAATAATACGACATCCTTCTGGTAAATAATCAAGAAGTTTCATGATATCATCTTCTTCTATTTTTTGAGAAGCTAATTCTTCTGACGGAATAGAATAAGAATATTCATCAACATTTAAATGTAAGACCTTATTTTTCCTAACTTCCATCAAGCATTCATTTACCATAATGCGATGCATCCAACCTTCAAAGCTCCCTTCAGAAGAAAATTTATGAATATTCTGAAAAATTTTCATAAAACCTTTTACTAAAATATCTTCAGCTTGCTGTATATCTGTAAAATATCTCTTACAAACCGCAAAAAAACGAGCATCATATTTCTCATAAAGCAATCTTTGTGCTTTAGGATTATTATTAATACATGCTTTTATGAGTTGTTTTTCGTCCAAAATCTTTTTACAGCTTCATTAATTAGATGTGAAAATTACGCTTATGGTTGTTTTATTTACGTCAAATATTTGTTAAAGTTCGAACATTTTTCTTTATAAAAAGAAAAAGTCGCTTAAAAAGCGACTTTTTTATCTTAAATAGAATCAATTTAATTTTTTATAAATTTTTTGGTTACTCGTTTATTACCTTGGGTCAATTGAATTATATATACTCCTTTCGGTAAGTTACTAACATCTATTTTTTGATTAGTAATAGTATTCTGATCAACAATTTGTCCTAAAACAGAAGATATCTTATATTCAATTTTAGTTTTTGAAGCAGATGCAATATTTAGAATATTAGAAACAGGATTAGGGTAAACCATAAAATCTACTTTATCTAAATCATTCGTTGCTAAAGTCCATTGGAAAATTGCTTTTACTTTAAAATCTTTTGTAGGATTTATTGTTATTTTTTGATCAGTAGACTCTACATCTCCTTCCCAATGAGAAAACACATAACCCGGTAAAGCTATTGCTTCTAAGGTAACTGGATTATTTATAAAATAATCACCTTTCCAACTTTGATAATCATCATCAATACCAATTGTAGTATTATTAATTTCGATTGAATTTACCTTAACAAAACCTAATGATTTATTATTAGTGATAACATTTAATTCATAATTACCACCTAATTTGAAATAATCGTTTAATTGTGATTTTTGAATATCAGGACGTAATCTTGCAAATTCTCTCATTAATTCTACATTATATTCCCATTCATCCATTGATCTTATCATATTCCAACGACTAATATTTTTAGGCATTTCTTGACGAATATTATTTTGCATTAAATTAATAAGATTTATAGCATATTCTGGCTTATATATTGAATTCATTAAATCTGCAAAACGATTAATGAAATAGTTTTTAAAATTTGTGTTTTTTAATAATCCAATTAAAATATAGTTTTTATATGCAGCTCCTTCATAATTAGTAGAAGATATCGCCTGAGATAATGTATTATGATTAAATGAATTATAAACCCAATTTTCATCTCCATTAAATCCCATATCAGTATCTTTCATTAACCAACGAAATCTACCATCTTGTGCATAATTTGCATTCGGATCATAAACAACTTTTTTTCTAAAAAATAAATAATTATTATAAGGCCAATCAAAATTTGCAGCAAATATTTCCGCTATATGATAATCAGAAAAATTTATCTCATCAACATAAGTTATTGCTTTATCATAATTATTCTCATCTGATAAATCATTATTTTTAAAAAAATTAATTGTTTCATTATAATAATCTAAATCTCCAATATTTGCAGTTACAGAAGATACTTGCTCTAAATAATCAATATCTTTTTCTTTAATCCCATAAACTTCTTCTAAATATTTTTCATCATATCGCTCTCTTAAGTTATAAATTCCATAATATTCTCCATTCACAAAACTTAAAACAGGTTGATAATTTTGTGTATCAAAATTTAAGCTTTCATTCAGTTTTTGTATAAATGCATCTCTGAATAATGTCTTATTAGTATCTTGACCTGAATTTCTAAGAATTAGTCGTTTGAATTTATCAATATCATAATTTTCAAAAAAATTATATTTTAAATTCTTTTTACCATAATCTGACTTTGCATAAATTCTATGTGATCTATTTTTTAAATGTCTAGAACCATTTCCATGGTTTCTAACTCCTACTGTTTGGTTGATAACTTCTTTTTTATTATACAAATAAATAAAATTTACAGCAACCTCTGAAGATGATCCTGAATTCCAATAATTTGTAGAAGTCCAAGCACCTCCTTCATCAAAAGAATTGGAAAGTCTCCAATCATCAAATTTTTTTCCCGCTACAAATAATCCATTTTCATATCCAAACAAATCATCATCATTTACGTTAATACTGACTACTGGTAAAGTATATGTTTTATTTATAAAATAAATATTTGTTACAGTTTCAGAAAATGAGTTATCATCTTTATAGGCTTTAGCTCTTACTACAAAACTTTTATCCATTTTTTCTGTTGGAAAATATTGCTTTTTTTCAAATGAAGTGGATATATTCGATATTCGATTTTCTTCGTTTGTTCTATCATAGACTTTTATTGAGCTCGAATATAAATTTGATTTTAACGTATTTTCATAAAATTCAAAAGGTAAATCTTCTGGATATTGTGGATATTGTTTCTTATAATGATATGTTCTTCCTTCTAAATTGTTAATATCTGGTACTGAGCCATCAGTGGTGTATATAATTTTTACATCAGTGTCGGTGTGTGATAATTCTAAATTAAATGCACTTGAATAAAAACCACTTGATTTAGAAAAGGTTGGAGGATCAATTGTTTGACTAAAAACTAAAGTTAAAAAATTTAAAAAAATAATTGTGTAGAGTTTTCGCATATAGTATGTTTAATTAATTGTTTGCAAAAATAACCTTTAATCAAATAAAAAAAGCTGATACATCCTATGTATCAGCTTTTTTATACTATTTAGAATTGTTATAATTAATCTAACCTACTAAATTTTCTTTCACTAAATATTCAGCAATTTGCACCGCATTAGTTGCTGCTCCTTTACGTAAGTTGTCTGCAACTATCCAGCAGTTTAATGTATTTGGCTGAGATAAATCTCTACGAATACGTCCTACAAATACATCATCTTTACCTTCCGAATAAAAAGCCATTGGGTAAGTATTTGTATCTGGATTATCTTGTAATGTTACACCATCTTGTTCAGAAAGAAGTTTACGAACTTCAGCTAAATCAAAATCATTTTCGAATTCTATGTTTACAGATTCCGAATGTCCTCCTTGTACTGGTACACGAACTGCAGTTGCTGTAATGTTCATTTCGTCTACTCGCATAATTTTACGAGGTTCACGAGTTAATTTTAATTCTTCTTTTGTGTAACCTGTTTCTTCGTCGAAAACATCACAATGTGGCAAAGCATTTTTGAATATTTGGTAAGGATATACTTTTGCTACATCTCTCCCTTCTATTTCTCCATTCAATTGCTCAACTGCATCTTTTCCTGTTCCTGTTACAGACTGGTATGTAGAAACAACTACACGTTTTATACCGTATTTTTTATGCAAAGGATTTAAAACCATTACTAACTGTATTGTAGAACAGTTTGGATTAGCAATAATTTTATCTTCTTTTGTTAATATATCTGCATTAATTTCTGGTACAACTAAAGGACAAGCTGGATCCATTCGCCAAGCTGATGAATTATCTACAACTGTTGTTCCCACTTCTGCAAACTTAGGCGCCCACTGTTTGGAAGTTTCTCCACCTGCTGAAAAGATTGCGATATCTGGTCGCATTTCTACAGCATCTTGCATAGATACAATTGTGTATTGTTTTCCTTTGTAATCAATAGTTTTTCCTACTGATCTTTCTGATGCTACTGGTATAATTTCAGTGACTGGAAAATTTCTTTCTTCCAAAACTTGGAGCATAACTCTGCCGACCATTCCGGTAGCGCCTACGACTGCTATTCTCATTTGTTTATAAATGTTATTTAATAATAATTTGAATGGCTAATTTAGTCATTTTATAGTTATTAAACACCCTTAATTTATTGATTATAACCTATAAAATGTAAGTTTTTTTGCTCTTGTGATATTAATTCGGATATTGTTTCTATTTGTTGAATTATAGTTTTTAAATCTTATTTTTTATTGAATTTTATTTCTAGCTTTTTTTATTTTTTTTATAAAAAAAGTTGCGACAGGAATTGCAGCGGCATCCTTTTGTGAATATTGGTAGATTTTTTCTACCAATATTCACAAAAGATAGAGCGAAAAGTCCGCCCGGTCGCCCAAAATTTACTATTATAAAAATTATGTGGGCGTTGTCTTCGACACGGGCTTTACATTGCAATCTTTTTCTAAGGAAAAAGGATTTTCATTGCAATCCCTAACGCGAAGAAAATAAATCTTAAAATAAAAAAACTGCTTCATTTACATGAAACAGTTTTCTATCTATTTTTTTAAGAAACTAATTAAGCAAACTCGTTGTAAGCAGCTTTTAAGTTTTCTGCAATTGCATCTGCAGAGTGTCCTTCGATATGGTGACGCTCTAACATATGTACTAATTCTCCATCTTTAAATAAAGCTACTGCTGGAGAACTTGGTGGGAATGGAGCAAAAAATTCACGTGCTTTTGCTACTGCATCTTTATCAAAACCTGCAAAAACAGTTGTTAAATGTGCTGGAACTTTTTCGTTATCCAAAGACATTACAACTCCTGGTCTTGCTGCACCTGCTGCACAACCACATACGCTATTTACCATAACTAATGTTGTTCCTTCTTGTTTTATTGCTGCTTCTACTTGTTCTGGAGTTGTTAAGTCCTCGAAACCATTAGAAGTTAATTGTGCCTTCATTGGCAATACTAAATCTGCTGGATACATATTATTCAGTTTTTTTATTATAATTAATTATTTTTCAAAGTTACGTAATTCTAAATTTATTAGTTTACTTACTTTTGTACTTACAAATTTAGTTAGAATTTAGGAATATGAAATTGACTTTTGGTAAGAAAGAGAAACTGAAAAGTAGAAAAGCTTTTGATGAGCTATTTTCTGATAGTAAAACAATGGTTTCTCATCCCATACGATTTGTATACAAGGTAAAACCAAAAGAAGATTATGGTATTCGTGTTGGTGTTAGTGTTTCTAAGAAAAAATTTAAACACGCTGTTGATAGAAATTTATTGAAAAGAAGAGCAAAGGAAGCTTACCGATTGAATAAACTATTAATGGAACCCATGAATTTCTCTATTGATTTGGTAATGATTTATACCTCATCTAAACCTCAACCGTTTGAGGTGATTGAAAAATCAATAAAACTTTTGTTACAAAAACTAAACGATGAGATACAAAAAAAGGAAGATTAAAATAATCTTCCCTTTTTTATTTATTTTTTTAAGTTTGCTTGTAATCTAAAGAAACTAAAATAAACAGATGCTAAAATTAGCCCACATATAGCTGCACATACTCCAATTAAACTATGCATGTTATTCTCTGCAAAAACACCTGCTCTGTAATCCATCACATATAGGTTATAACCTAATCCTACCAACAAAACGATTGTTGCAATATAAATATATGTTTTCATTTTTTAATAATTTGTTTTTCTACTACACTGTTGCATGAAATAATGCACCGAGGTTTGATGTAAATAATTTGATTGCTATTGATAACAAAATTACACCAAAAACTTTTTTTAGAACTGATAAAACTCCTGGTCCCATCCATTTTTCTAAATTACCTGCAAATTTCAGCACCAAATATACGATTAACATATTTAATATAATTGCTATAACTATGTTAATATCTTCGAATTGAGAACGAAGTGACAAAACTGTTGTTAATGATCCTGCACCTGCAATAAGTGGAAATGCTATGGGAACAATAGAAGCAGAATTGGGTTCTACTCCTTTTTGTATTTCTATTCCTAATATCATTTCTACAGCAATTATAAAAATTACAAAAGCTCCTGCAACAGCAAAAGATTGTACATCTACTCCAACTACTCCTAATAATTTTGTTCCGAAAAACAAAAATGATATTAATAATGCAGCAGCCACAATTGTTGCTTTTTCTGACTGTATGTGCCCCACTTTACTACGAATAGTTACTATAATAGGTATGCTACCTAGTATATCTATTACGGCAAATAATACAGCGAATGTTGCACCTATTTCTTTGATTGAAAATTGATTGATAAGTTTTGTAATCGTATTCATTATGTAGTGTTATTAACAATTGTGAATACAAGATAAGTATTTATTCTATTTTATAAGGAAAGAGTTAGAGAAAAATTATACGATCTTAATTAATTAAATTAATTTATCTATATAGCTATTATTTTAAATTTATATAAAAACAAAAATTTTCAATCTATTTACGGTTTTCCGTAATTATAAACTATAATAGTTATTTAATTTCGCTTAAAAATATCTTTCTATGAAAAAAAATCTATTTTTTATCGCTCTTTCATTAGGAGCTTCAATTTTAACATTTGGACAATCTAATACTTTTCCTCCTTCTGGTAATGTTGGGATTGGAGTCACAGACCCTAAAACAAAATTAGAAATAGATGGTGATATTTCAGCTAGAGGATGGGATACTAATTATAGTATTGGTTTTGATACATTTGAGTCCTTTAATTTTAATTCTAAAAATGTAGCCAACTACGGACTAACAAGAGTTAATAATTCTATAGCCTTATCTGGTTGGGATAGATTAACTTTTTTTACTAAAGGTAAACCTGAAATAACATTAAATGAAAGTGGAAATGTTGGGATTGGAGTCACAGACCCTAAAACAAAATTAGATGTTGATGGAACTATTTCTCTTAGAGGATGGGATACTAATTATAGTATTGGTTTTGATACCTATGATGCATTTGATTATAAAAATCAAAAAGTTGCTAATTACGGTTTAACAAGAGTTGGAAATGAAGTAGTACTTGCAGGTTGGGAAAAATTAAATTTCTCTAGTAATTTCAAAATTCAAATGGCTTTAGATAAACAAGGTAGACTTGGAATTGGAACAGAAAATCCCGACGAAAAACTTACAGTAAAAGGAAAA
>DJDD01000053.1:4431-4817 GCA_002430925.1 Flavobacteriales bacterium UBA5933 | reverse complement strand
ACTTAAAACCAACTATACGTAGTTATAAATAATTATATTATGAAATTACATCTTAAAATATGGAGACAAGAAAGTCGTAGTGCACAAGGTAAATTAGTGGATTATACTATAGACAATGTGAATACACACATGTCTTTCTTGGAAATGTTAGATACATTAAATAATCAACTAATATCAAAAAATGAAGAACCTGTAGAGTTTGATCATGATTGTAGAGAGGGTATATGCGGACAATGTGGATTAGTAATTAATGGCAATGCACATGGTCCAATAGAACATACTACTACTTGTCAATTACACATGAGAGAATTTAAAGATGGGGAAACAATCTATATTGAGCCTTTTAGAGCAGGAGGATTTCCTATTAAAAAAGATTTAAAAGTAGA
>DJDD01000053.1:0-4290 GCA_002430925.1 Flavobacteriales bacterium UBA5933 | reverse complement strand
TAAAAAAGATTTAAAAGTAGATAGAAGTGCATTTGATCGCATAATTTCATCTGGTGGATATGTTTCAGTAAATACTGGACAAGCTCCAGAAGCTAATACAATTCCAGTATCACATGAAGTTGCTGAAGCAGCTTTTGATTCTGCGGCTTGTATTGGATGTGGTGCATGTGTTGCAACATGTAAAAACGGTAGTGCAGCTTTATTTGTTTCTGCAAAGGTTACCCAATTGGCTATTCTGCCACAATCTGAAAAAGAAAGAGAGAGCAGAGTACTGAATATGATTAATCAAATGGATCAAGAAGGTTTTGGTCATTGTACCAATACCGAAGCTTGTGAAGTTGAATGTCCACAAGGAGTTTCAGTATTAAATATTGCTCATATGAATTATGAATTTAATAGATCAAATCTATTGAAATTTAAGAAAAAATAAAAAAAATGATTAATCGTTTAAACAATATTAGTATATTAATATACAGATATTTAAAATATTAAATGCTTAACATTTAATTGTAAAAATATTTCCTCCAAATAATTATTATTTGGAGGAATTTTTTGAAAAAATAGTTAAATTATTAATTGAATAAAAAAGTTATAACCAATTGATTTACATTAAATAAAAATTTATATAACAACTAAAACTATAATTTGGCATTTCTGTATTACTACAGATTCTAAGTTAAAATAATTAAAACAAATATTTAAAACATCTTTTTATGAAAGATATTGATGTAAAAAGTCTAATTATTACATTTGTTGTAGGATTAGCAATATGGTTTATTCCAATTCCTGAAGGAGTTACACCTGAAGCATGGCATTTATTTGCAATTTTCGTTAGTACAATTTTAGGGATTATTTTAAAAGCTGCTCCAATGGGGGTTATGTGTATGCTTGCAGTTGCTTTTATTTCATTTTTCCAATTATTAGCTCCTGGCGATGCTAGTAAATCTATTACATTAAGCTTAAGAGGATTTGGAGACAAAGTTATTTGGTTAATAGGTATATCTTTTTTCATTGCTCGTGGTTTTATAAAAACTGGATTAGGAAACAGAATTGCGTTTATTTTTATTAAAATCTTTGGTAAAAGTACTTTAGGACTTGCTTACGGTTTAGGACTTGCCGACTTGGTTTTAGCTCCTGCTATCCCTAGTAACACAGCAAGAGGTGGAGGAATTATATATCCTATCATGAAATCTATGGCTCTAAGCTTTGATTCTGATGCATCAAAACCTGAAACAAATAGAAAACTAGGATCATTCTTAACATTAAATTGTTATTACATGAACTTAATTGCTTCATCAATGTTTTTAACTGGAACAGCAAGTAATCCTATGTGTCAAAAATTTGCTGCTGATTTAGGAATTAATATTTCATGGATGTCATGGGCTGCTGCTGGTTTAGTACCAGGTATTATAGCTTTTATATTAACACCATTTATATTATATAAAATATATCCACCAGAATTAAAGAAAACTGAAGATGCTCCTCGTGTTGCTAGCGAAAAATTAAAAGAAATGGGAAAATTATCAAAACCAGAAATTTTGATGTTAATGACATTCTTCATTTTATTAATTTTATGGATTACTGGAGATTTATTCAAAATTGACGCTACAACAACTGCTTTCTTAGGTTTATCAATTCTATTACTTACTTCTGTTCTTACTTGGGACGATGTAAAATCTGAAAAAGGAGCTTGGGATACAATTGTATGGTTTGCAGTTTTAGTAATGATGGCTAGCTCTTTAAACGATTTAGGATTTATAGGTTGGTTCAGTAACCTAGTTAAAGGAGAAATGGGTGGTATGAGCTGGCATTATGCTTATCCTCTTATCATTATCATTTATTTCCTAAGTCACTATATTTTTGCAAGTGCTACAGCTCACGTTGCTGCAATGTATGCTGCTTTATTAGGTGTAGGTGTATCATTAGGAGTTCCTCCAGGACTTTTAGCTCTTATGTTAGGTTTTATGGGATCAGTATATGGGACATTAACTCATTATGGTCATGGACCAGCTCCAGTATTTTTTGGAAGTGGTTATGTAGAATTAAAAACATGGTGGAAATATGGTTTAATAATAGGTGTTTTATTATTATTCATTTACCTAGTAATTGGTACAGCTTGGATTAGTTTAATCGGATTAGCATAATCATATTACATATATAAATAAAAAATCTTGGTCATTGACCAAGATTTTTTTTGTCATAAAAATGTATAAAAAATGATGATTAACCACTATAATTTCATAAAATTACATCATCAATAGTAGTATGATTATTATGGCAATCCCTTCGGACCACGCTTTTGTTTCAATCTTTTTTATTTTAATTTTCGATATACTCAATCAAAATAAAAAAGGATTTCCACGACAATCGTTATTGCAAAATTCAATAACAATGGATTTACTTTAATTCAACACAGATAGTTCTCCATTCTTCTAATTCAGGAATACCAGACTTTCTTTTACCAAAAAATTGAACAATAATTTCTCCTTTATCATTAAAAACTTCTATAGCTGTAACAATTCCATCTTCAGTAGGTTTTCTAACAACCCAAGATTCAGCAATTCCATTCATATCAAGATGCAAATTAAAATCAGGGTCCAATACATTAAACCAGTTTTCATGCCACATCGTACGTTTTATGTTACCTGTATGTATTTGTATAATGCCTTTGTTACCAGTAAAAACCATAATTGGTGTTTCTGTTTCTGCTGCTAATTCTAGCATTTTTACAACAGACTCTTTTTCAATTTTTTTAGCATGATAATCTGTTGGAGCTAAACGAAGAGCTTGAGTTCTTGTCACACCAAATTTTCTCAACATAGTAAAAAAATTGTGTGTGTCTTTTAAATCAATCCAAGATTGATGAAAACCTTCTACATCTATTTCATGATCTGGTTTTTCTTCAATAGCTGTTTTTGTGGTTTCAATGAAAGGAACATCTATTTGGTTTTCATCTTTATATTTTTCTATTAAAATTGAAAAAGCTTCTTTATTACTTTGTGGAACTAAATATATTTTATGAATAGCTTCACCATCTTTCCCGAAAAATTGTAAACTTTTACGTTCTCCATGTTCAGATTTTTCAATTACAGCAAAAGCCGATTTCCAATGATTTAAGAAAATTCTCAAATCAATATCTTCTCCCACAAATAGTTGAGCATGTGGTGATGAGAAATCTGCATTTAAATAAATTCCTTTACGCTCATGTACACATTCGTTGTTACGTGATAAAGCCATAACTTTTCCTAATAATTTTACTTCTTGTAAAACCTCAGCAAATTCATTTCTTAATTTCGTGACACTCCCATTCAAATCAGTTGCTAATAATTCCATTTCACTAACACCCAATTCTTTTGCCGCATTACGAATTCTTATTTTTGGTTGATTTATTTTTAAATCATTCCATAATTTTTTCAAATCTTTTGTCGTATTCATAGTTTTTGTTTTTTTACAGAATAATATTAGAGGTTTACGATCTATTGGATTTTCACAAATCGTACAAGGAAATTGATATATTTTCGAAATGATTTCTTGTTTAAATATCATTTCAGGTGAATCTTTAGCGATAATTTCACCTTTATTCATTAATATAATTTCATCTGCAAACTGTGAAGCTAAATTAAGATCATGGATAACTAAAATAACTAAATCGCCTTTTATAGTAAATTCTTTTAAAATTTCTAATAAATTAAATTGATGTGAGACATCTAAGTTATTAAGTGGTTCATCCAATAAAATTAATTTATTTTTATGCTCATTGTCAAGTTGAGAAAAAATACGAGCAAGATGAACTCTTTGTTTTTCTCCACCAGACAAATGAATATATTCCCTTGATCTTAAATGTTGAATATTGGTTCTATTCATCCAAAATTCTATAGATTCAATATCTTTTTTTTGTGGCTGATGATTAAAATAAGGATAACGTCCCATTAAAACTATTTCTTCAACTGTAAGTGTTATATCATTTGCTTGATGTTGAGAAAATTTAGCTTTTTGTAGAGTTAATTCTTCTTTAGTCCAATCTTTAAGATGAATATTTTTTAATCTAATTAAGTTCTTTTTAGGTTCTACTTCATTTGCGATATAACTTAATAAAGAAGATTTCCCTGCACCATTTGGACCAACAATAGCAAGCATTTTCCCTGAATCAGAATCAAAAGAAATATTTTTAAGTATTTTAAAAGATTTATACTCAAAATTTATATTTTCTGCGTGCAACATTATAATGATTTTTTATAATTCATTAATATTGATACCCGTAGTGCATTATAAAAGAGTTGCTCAATTCAC
>DJDD01000047.1 GCA_002430925.1 Flavobacteriales bacterium UBA5933 | reverse complement strand
AAAATTCAATATCATAACCATGAAAACTATTGTTATTAATATTAAACTTATTATTTTTCCAAATTACTTTCTTTACAGCTATAAATACTCCATCTAATATTTTAACTTCTTGATCATTTTCAATTCTATAAGATTCAACTCCTCTTGATTCCGTGATTTGATTTAAATTTAAAAAAATACTATTTCTCATATCCCACCAACCAATCGGAAATTTTGTTTTAATAGAACTACCTGCTATACCAACACAACCGATATTATCTATTTTTAAATAATCTATTAAAACTTTTCCCCAATTATTTACTTCAAAAATTATATCTTCATGTATAAATAATAAATTATCATATTTCGCTTGGTCTCCACCTATATTATAGGCTTGACAAATACCCATAGTTCCAGGATTCCATTGTTGAATAATTTCATACTCAAAATTTTCACCAATAGTTTCTTTTATATTAATAGAAAGTTGATTAAAATAATCTTCGTTATATGATGAAATAATTATCGAAAGCATTTTGTTACAATTATAAATTTTATATTCTTAAAAAAGTATAGAGGAGAATTATTTGATAACTTTAACCCGCTGAAAAAATACTTCATAGATTCTTTTATATAATTCTTTCTTACTAAAAATCTATATTCTTCTTGATTAAAAGAACTAAGTCTATCTTCAAATAAAGAAATTAATTCTTTATTGTTTATTTTTTTTAAATAAACAATAAATCTATTAATCATTATAATATCAAATTTTTTAAAAAAAGGTACACTATTTTGCATTTTTGCAGATGCTATAACACTTTTATCATGATATCTAAAATTATTTAATTCTTTTGGAGTGAAATATACCTTCCCTTTTAACAAGATTTTCATCCAAAATAACCAATCTGAATTGTATTTAATATCTATATCAACTTTATTAACTTCATAGTAAATACTTTTTTTAAAAAGTACTGCACTAGCATTTGGTACAACATTTTGATTAATTAAATTATTTTTTATAAATAATTCACCTTCTTCTAAAATTTCATTTGAAAAATTAGTTTTGTTATTTGCTGTTTGTGTTAACCATGTCCCTGTTATAAAACCTTCACTATTCATTCTAGAAGATTGGCTATATGCTAAGACAATTTTATTATCTTTATTTTTACCTTTTATTAAAGTTTCTAAAAAATCCTTTTCAGCTTTATCATCACTTTCTGCAATCCATATCCACTCTCCTTTTGCTAAATCAATTCCTTTATTCCACTGTTTGAAAGTAGATCCAGAATTTACATCATTATATATTATATGAGATATTTTAGGATTATCCTTGTATTTTTCAATAATTTCTCTACTATTATCAGTAGAAAGATCATCTAAAATTATAACTTCAAAATCTTGATAAGTTTGATTAAGCACTGAATCTATACGATCCTGTAAATAAATCGCGTGATTATAATTTGGTATAATAACTGAAACTTTAAGCATATTATTTATTATTGAAATATCTTATTTTATGATAAATAAGATATAAAAAATGAAATTTATCTTTAATAATATTTTTTTTGAAATCAAAACTTAGGTATTCATAAAAATTTTTAATTATATATTTTTTTAAATATTTATACTCGTCATGATTATTTAAAGTAGAATTGACTGATGAGGCTTGTGCTTCATGTAATCTAAATTTAAATAATGGTTCCTCAATTAATCCAATAGGATATTTTTTTAAAATACGATAAGCATATTCAATATCTAAAATTTGCTTATAGGAAGTATTGAAAAAGGCTATTTCTTCGAATAAAGTTTTATCAAATAAAAAAGCTATTGGTTCTCCAAATATATTTGCAAAAACATCTTTAAATGTTATTCTATTAAGATCTTTCTTGGTAAAAAGATAAAAATTATTAAATTCTAAATTTAAATATAATTTTTGCAAGTCGTAACAATACCTATACCAAACACCTGTTGTTACAATTTCATTTCTATCGTTAATGATAAGTCTTTTAGAACAAACTGCTTTTAAATTATATTTTTTTATAAAATTTAATTTTACTTCTAAAGAATTACTTTCCAGAATATCATCTTGAAAAAGAAATTGAATATATTTTCCATTAGATTTTTGAATACAGTTATTCCAATTGGCTCCTATTCCATTAGGTTGATGAGAATAGATATAAACCGGAAATTCGACTTCATTTTTAAATTTTTCTGCTATTTCTAATGTATTATCTTTAGAAAGATCATCTGAAATTATTACCTCAATATTTTTATAGGTTTGATGCTTTACAGAATCTAATGCTTCTTGTAAAAATTTTTCTCCATTATATGTTGGTATACAAACTGAAATTAAAGGTATTTGCATATTATTTTTTTTATATACCTAGGTTCTAATTTTAAAAGTTTTAAATATAATCTCAACTTTTTTTTAATTGTAATTTCCTCTAAATCTTCACTAAATACTAAATTATATGCTTGTTTATTTAAGTTATTTGATATATCAATACTTGGAGATATTTTTTTTACTGTTTTAATAACGTATAACCAGTTATTTGCTCTAAAGTAAAAATCTTTTTTTCCCCATGTTGAATTTTCAGACAACCTATATACCGCCATAATATCTGGAAGATATCCGAAATTTCCTTTTATACCATTCATAAACCATAAAATATAATCACCTACGTTACCTTTAAAATAATCTTGTTTAAAATCTAAATTATTCCTAAATAATGCAGAAGGAGTATGCATAAAATTACCATAAAGAGCTAATTCAGATAAATTTCTTTTTATTACTTCTTTTTTTGTATTTAATAACTCAGGATAAATTACATTTTTTTCTTGATCTTTAATGTTTACTCTATGATAAACTAAATTGCAATCTTCATTTTTTTCTAAAAAATCTACTTGTTTCTGTAGTTTATATGGATCAGTCCAATAATCATCCCCTTCACATAATGCTATGTATTTACCTTTAGCTCTAGGAAAATTAAATTGAATATTAATTCCTCTAACTCCTTTAGACCACTGATTCTCTTTTTGTAAAATTGGTTTTATGATATTTGGAAATTTTTTATGATAATCTTCTATGATTTCTTTTGTTCCATCTGTAGACGCATCATCATGAATTAATATTTCATAATCAAAATCACATTTCTGATTTAAAAAACCATCTAAACATTCTTTAATATAAGGAGCATGATTATAAGTTATACATGATATTGATACTAAAACCATTTTTTATAACTTCGATTTTATAGTATTAAATGCATTCAATGAACTTTTATCTAAATATTCATTTATTTTTAAATACTCAGTGTATAGAGTTTTTTTATTGTGAATTAATAATTCAATTTTATTTTTAAGATCAATCAAGAAATTTTCTGTATCAATTTTAACATTATAATCAAGTAAATTCAATTCTTCCATTAAGCCTCTATGTTTTGGATGATTTTCGAGTGCTATTACTGGCACATTAAAACCAATAGGAATTATTTGACCATGTCCTCTCATTGCTATCACATAATTAGCGTATTTATAATATCCTATCATTTTATCTGAATGATCAAAAGCAAATTTACCAAAATCAAGTACTTCTGTATTATTTATATCTTTAGCAATTATATTTGATAATTCCACATCGTCAATAACATGAGGTATAAATATAACTTTCTGTTTTTGAGAAATATTATTAACAATCTCTCTCATTTCTGTAATAAATTTATCTCTTTTTTCTAATGATCCAAATCTATTTATTGGTTTATCATTAGCCAATTGAATTATAACATAATCTTTAGGTTCTAATCTATCATAATTTGTATTTAGATCTATGTGAAATCCTGGATCAGGAATTACATTAGCATTAATTCCTGTTTGTCTCTGTATCCTTTGCATACTACCATCATTTCTAACAGAAAAAAATGTAGATTTATTAAAAGTTTCTATTAAATGTTCAATTCCATGTGATGGCATCATTCCTTCCTCTTCCCAATAATTAAACCCAACACCATATATAATAAAAGGTATTTTTATTTTAGAAATTAAATCTTTATTAATTAACCAAAACCAACCATTAGGCCAATGCGCTCCATGTATTATACCTCCACCCCCAATAACAAGTAAATCATACTTCTTATTTACTACTTCAGTTATGTAATATTCATTAAATTCTCTTCCTTGAATATTTGTTTCACCTATATATTCAACTGGTAAATATTTTCTTAATAAATTTTTAACTCCAATACCAAGTGCGTAATCACCTATATTATAATTTAAACAGTAAGTATGTAATATTCTCATTTTTTGAAATTTTTAATTATTTTAATAATGCTTCTACATTATCTGGTGAAAAAACTGGTATATTCAATTTATTATATACTTCAAATCTCTCTTGATATGAATCATCAATAAAAATTGAATTAAGATTTTTTATAAATTTATATTTATTATCATCGCTTTTTAGATGTATAATACTATCAAATAAATTTTCTAATCTATATTTTACTAAAGTTTCTTGTATATTTTTATTATGCTTTGTTATAAGGATTACCTTTTTTGTTTCGTTAATACACTGAAATAAAAAAGATAATAGCTGTATGTTTACTTTATTTTCAATAATTAAACAGTCATCAAAATCACAATAAACTTCTTCATAATATATTGAGATTTTATATTTATTATCTAATGCTCTATCTAATTCAATATTAAAATGATTATAAAATATTTTCACATCATTATCAAAAATATCATAAACACTAAGTAATGAGAAGTTTATACCTAGATTACGGTATAAACTTGAAGAACCTCCTAATCTTGATGCTATTTCTAATAGAGAAAAATTATTATTTACATCTTTCTTTAATTGAACAAACCAAGCTCCTCTAAATTGAATTGTATTATTTATATTATTTACAATATTTTCAATTTCCTCTTTATTATCCTTATATAAAATTGTGTTTACACTAATACCATTAGAAATTCTTCTTCTTTCTCTTGCTCCAAAAAATCTTAAATTTCCATTTCTATCTGTAAAACAATCAATCGTTATTTCTTTTCCTGGTAAAAACTCTAATATTAGTGAATCAGGATAAGATTGTAAATGGTTATTAATTTGATCTTTATTATAAACTTTTAAAGTTCCTCTAGATCCATAACCTATTTCAGGTTTTAAAAATAAAGGAAAATCATTTTCTGAAATTTTTTCAAAAGAGTATTCTTTAGGACACTGAATTTTATTTTTCAATATTTCATAAGTCTTTTTTTTTGATAAACATATTTTATTTGTAATATCATTAGAACCTATAATTTTACAATTTATATGATTAGAATATTTAGAAAACTCTGTAATAACACTATCCATAGCTGGATATATTGCATCTATTTTATATTCCTCAATAATTTCATTTATTCTATCAATAAAATTTTCAGAATTATAAAAGGGTACTCCTCCAATATAATTTTCAAAAATAAATTTACCATGATCATCAACACTATTTGCTCCAAAAAGATTTACATGATTAGAAAATTTTAAAGATCGATATATTTCAAGAGCTATTTCTGAACCACAGGGAAAAACTAAAATATTATACTTCATACGTTAATTATTTTGTATTCTTAAAATTATTCTACAAATCCAATCTACTTCTTCTTCTGTCAAATCATAAAATAATGGTAAACACAGTACTTTTTTAGAAATATCATCTGTTATAGGCATATCTGTAGAATTTAAATAAGGTAAAGCTGTTGCTAAACTAGGATAAAAATAACGTCTTGTAAATATTTCTTTTTTATCTAACTCTGTCTTTATTTTCAGAAGTAATTCTTCTGATTCTAAAACCAAAGGTAAATAAGCTCCATTATTTTCTGAATCTTTATGCCACAAAGGTCTATAGGCTTTAAAATTTTCTAAATTTTCTTCATATCTTTTAGTTAAAGATTTACGTTTTAAAATAATTTCATCTACATATTTCAAATTAGTTAATCCCATTGCTGCATGAAATTCAGAATTTTTACCATTTATACCTAATTCTGAGAATGTATCATAACCTGAGATTCCAAAATTTCTTATAAAAGCAATCTTTTTTAATAACTCTGGATTATTTGTTATCATTAAACCTCCTTCAATAGAGTGATATAGTTTTGTAGCATGTAATGAACAAATAGAAATATCCCCATACTCGAAAATTGATTTATCTTTAACCTTTACTCCAAAAGCATGTGCTCCATCATAAATAACTTTTAACTTGTGTTTTTTAGCTATTTTTTCTATCTTTTCTACATCACATGGGTTACCATAAACATGTGTAGCTAAAATTGCTGATGTATTTTCAGTTATTGAATCTTCTATTTTATCAGCATCAATATTTAAAGATTTTTCATCTATATCAACAAAAATAGGTTTACAACCTTCCCAAACAATTGATGAAGTTGTTGCTACAAAAGAAAAAGGTGTCGTTATAATTTCTCCTTTCAAATCTAATGCTTTAATAGCTATTTGTAAAGCTACTGTACCATTTGTAACAAATAATAAATGTTTTAGAGATAGATATTTTTTTAATTCCATTTCTAATTGACTTGCTAATGGTCCCATATTTGTCAACCACTGTCGTTTCCAAATACCATTCAAATAATTTTGATATTCTTCTTGAGGAGGTAGAAAAGGTTTAGTAACTGGTATCATAGTATATGAATTTATTTTAATTCAATAATATTATCAGATTCAAGTTCAAAAGTTATCCATTGTTCTTTTTCACCTGACATTAAAATTTCTATTAGATTGTTTATTCTCATAATTGGCGTACGATCTTTTCTGGAAGAAAGCCCGATGTCAATACCAAACTTACCTAATGTAAATAATGGATTTTTAATTATTGCTGAATATGTTATTATATTTTTCGTACTATCTATTCTTTCCTCGGAATTAATATAAAGGCCAGCTATAGCTTTTTGATCTTTATCTTTAAATTCAATATATAATTGAGGGATACTTTTTATTGATTTATTTAATATTTTAAATGAAAACGATAATTTAAAATCTTCATGCCTATTAATTAAATTATCTTTTTTATCTACAGAAAATTCTAATAATTCAAAAGATCCATCATCATAAACTATATTTTCAGAATTATTAGAGAATTTATTATAGTACGCTTGTATTCCCTTACCTATATCGTTACCTTGATATTCAGCTTTCCCTTTATCCATCAAAATTATTTGATTACAAATCCTAGAAACCATTGGCATAGAGTGAGATACGAAAATTATAGCTGTTTTAGGTCTTATTTCATCAATTTTATTAAAACATTTTAAAACAAATCCCAAATCTCCTACAGCTAAAACCTCATCAATTATTAAAACATCTGGTTCTAAATGAGCTGCTACAGCAAATCCAAGACGAACTTTCATCCCTGAAGAATAATTTTGTACAGGCGTATCAATGAATTCTTCAATTTCAGAAAAATCTATAATAGATTGTATTTTTTCTTCTACTTCCTTTTTAGTAAAACCTAGTATTGATGCATTGTTATATATATTTTCTCGTCCTGTTAAAATTGGATTAAATCCGGCCCCTAATTCAATTAAAGCACCTATTTTTCCTTTCATAACAATTTGTCCCTTATCAGGATTATATAACCCATTTAGAACTTTTAAAAGAGTTGATTTTCCTGCACCATTATGTCCTATTAAACCTATACACTCTCCTCTTTTAAGTTCAAAACTGATATCATTTACTGCCCAAAATTCATCTTTACGAAGATCTTTATCTATTTTTAAACCTAGAGAGCTTTTTATAATATCTGATGCTCCATATTTTAAAGAAGATTTTAAATTTTTTGAAAATTTCTTTGAAACATTCTGTACTGATACTAATACTTCATTTTCCATTATCCTCCTATTTTTTCAATTACGATTGGCATTGATTTTCTAAATATAACTAAACCTATTGATAGCAAAACAAAACTAAGAACGCTTAAAATAATTATATAAAGCGTATATTGAGCATCTAACCCAACTAAAGAATTTCTTGTATCAGTAATTAAATAAGTCATTGGATTTAATTCGAATATATATTTAAAAAAACCTGATTTTGGAATTGCATAAACAACTGGTGTTACATACATCAAAAAAGGTATACCAGTATTTATAAGTTTAGATATATCAGTGTAAATTAAACCTAAAGGGGTTATTATCAAACCTATTGAAAATGAAAACAATAAAATAACAAAAATATAAATTGGAAAGAATATGATATCCCATGATGGAACAACTTGATAATAAATCATAACACCAATTATTGGAATCATTTTTATTAATAAATTAAAAATAATTTTATAAATACCTGCCATTAACAAAGCTTCTTTAGGAAAATTAATTTTTGAAATTATTCCTCTCCCTTGATTAACTGAAAGAATTGGACTTTGTATCGTTTCTGTAAATATATTCCAAATTGTAGTTCCTAAAATAACATATACTGGATAAGGTAAACCACCAGGTATTTGTATACTTACGACTCCTGAACCATTTAAAAACAACCAAATAAAAGAATTTATTATTACTGGAAAAAGAATCCAAAAAACACCTAGTATAGATTGCCTATGCTGAGACTGAATATCTCTCTTAGTCATCTGATAAGCTAAGAAATTAGATTTTTTAATATCACTAAATACATCTTTTAATTCTTTTATAAAATGTGTTTGTTTATCAGATGTATAAACAGTTGTCTTCATAACAATTAAATAATAGATTTTAAATAATCACCATAACCACTATTACCGTATTTCTCAGCAGCTACTAGCAATTGTTCTTTATTAATAAACCCTTTTCTGTAAGCAATTTCTTCTATACAAGAAACACTAACTCCTTGACGTTTTTCTATTACACGTACAAATTCTGATGCTTCATGTAAAGATTCAAATGTTCCTGTATCTAACCAAGCTGTCCCTCTATCCATAATTCCTACCTCTAATTCACCTTTCTCTAAGTAAACCTTGTTTACGTCTGTTATTTCTAATTCACCTCTAGGAGATGGTTTTAAGTTTTTCGCTATTTCTACAACTTGATTGTCATAAAAATAAAGGCCGGGTACTGCAAAATTAGATTTTGGATGAGATGGTTTCTCTTCTATTGACAATGCCTTTTGTGTTCCATCAAAATCCACTACTCCATATCTTTCTGGATCACTTACTTCGTAAGCAAAAACACATCCTCCTTGTACGGATGTTTTACTTACCAACAATTGTTCTAATCCTGTTCCATAAAATATATTATCTCCTAATACTAATGCAACAGAATCTTCTCCGATAAATTCTTCTCCGATAATAAAAGCTTGTGCTAATCCATCTGGACTTGGTTGTATAGCATATTGTATATTACACCCTATTTGTGAACCATCTCCTAATAAACGTTGAAAAGGTTCTGAATCATGTGGTGTTGTTATGATTAATATATCTTTTATTCCTGCCAATAATAATGTTGACAATGGATAATAAATCATCGGTTTATCATATACTGGCATTAATTGCTTACTTACTGCTATTGTTAAAGGATATAAGCGTGTTCCTGATCCTCCGGCAAGTATTATTCCTTTCATAAAAATTAAGTTGATTATAAAAAGCCTTGAATAAAACTATTCAAAGCTTTTTTATAGATTTTTAATTGTATTGTGTTTCGTAATAGTTCTGGTAATCTCCTGATGTTACATGATCTAGCCATTCTTGATTAGTCAAAAACCAGTCGATTGTCTTAGATAAACCTTGTTCAAAAGTTACTGATGGCGACCAACCTAATTCTTTATTTATTTTAGTCGCATCTATTGCATAACGTAAATCATGTCCAGGACGGTCTTTTACAAAAGTGATTAATTGTTCTGAAGTTCCTTTTTCTCTTCCTAACTTTTCATCCATTTGTTTACATAATTCTTTAACAATATCTATGTTTTTCCATTCGTTAAATCCTCCTACATTGTAAGAATCTCCATCTTTTGCTTGATGAAAAACTAAGTCTATTGCCTTTGCATGATCTATCACAAATAGCCAATCTCTTGTATATTTACCATCTCCGTAAATAGGTAAAGGTTTATTATTAATTATATTGTGTATACAAAGCGGAATTAATTTTTCTGGAAAATGATTTGGACCGTAATTGTTTGAGCAGTTAGTTAAAACAATTGGTAAACCATAAGTATCGTGATAAGCTCGAACAAAATGATCTGATGATGCTTTAGATGCTGAATATGGTGAATGTGGATCATAAGATGTTTCTTCTGTAAAGAATCCCTCACTTCCTAAAGCTCCAAAAACCTCATCTGTTGATACATGATGGAAACGTTTCCCCTCATAATTATCTTTCCAAATATGTTTGGCTGCATTCAAAAGATTCACTGTTCCAATAACATTGGTCATTACAAATTCTAAAGGATTTGTAATAGAACGATCTACATGAGATTCTGCAGCTAAATGGATTATGCCGTCTGGTTGATATTTTTCAAAAACTTCTAGTATTTGTTTCGCATCTACTATATCTGCTTTTACAAATTCATAATTAGATCGTTCTTCTATATCTTTCAAATTTTCTAAATTCCCCGCATAAGTTAAAGCATCAAGATTGATGATTTGTGTATCTGGGTAATTTATTACAAATTCTCTCACAACGTGTGAACCAATAAAACCGGCTCCACCTGTAATTAATATCGTTTTCATAGTATTTTTTTAGGTTACAAAATCACATTAATACTAACCAAAAAACATTAAAGTTATATATTAACACTAATTCTAATGTCAAATATAACTTTAATATTCTATTTATATTGTAGTTACTTAAATTCTTTTTGTAATCATTTATTATTATTGAATTTTACACAAAATTTATGCCTAAACATTAATTTTCTATCAGAGCATTTTTTATTCTACTCATTGCTTCTTTTAAATTTTCTACAGAAGCTGCATAAGAAATTCTAATACAATTCTTTGATCCAAAAGCAGAACCAGAAACAACCGCTACTTGTGCATGCTCTAATATATATAAAGCCAAATCATCAGCATTATTTATTTGTACACCGTTGTATACTTTACCAAAAGTAGCAGATACATCTGGAAATAAATAAAAAGCTCCTTTTGGTTCATTAACTACAAAACTTGGAATTTCTCTTGCCCATCCTAACATTAATTCTCTACGTTCAGCAAAAGCATCAACCATATATTTAATTGAACTTGGATCAGCTTCTAAAGCTGTAATTGCTGCACGTTGTGCTATAGAATTTGCACCAGAAGTTACTTGTCCTTGTAAAGTTTCACATGCTTTTGCTAACCAAGCAGGAGCTCCTATATAACCAATTCTCCATCCTGTCATAGCAAAAGCTTTTGCCAATCCATTAATTGTAACTGTTTGATTATATACTTCTGGAAAAGATGCGATAGAAACATTTTTATCTCCATATACAATATGCTCATATATTTCATCTGAAATAATAATTACATTTGGATATTTAGCTAACACTTCTGCCAAAGCTTTTAATTCATTTTCTGTATATACAGAACCTGAAGGATTACATGGAGAAGAATATATAATTGCTCGTGTTTTATCTGTGATTGCAGCCTCTAATTGAGCTGGTGTAATTTTGAAATCTGCCTCCAAAGTTCCTTCTACAAAAACAGGAGTTCCTCCAGATAACTCAACAATATCTGAATAAGATACCCAATATGGAGTAGGAATAATCACTTCTGTTCCTTCATCAACAATAGCTTGTAAAACATTATAGATTGATTGTTTAGCTCCTGTAGAAACAACAATTTGATTTGCTTCATAAGAAATATTATTATCTCTTTTAAATTTCTTAATAATTGCATTCTTTAATTCAGGATAACCTGCAATAGGTGGATAACCAGAGTAATTATCATCAATTGCCTTTTTAGCAGCTTCTTTTATAAAATCTGGTGTATTAAAATCAGGTTCTCCAATACTTAAACTAATCACGTCTATTCCTTGTGATTTTAATTCTCTTGCTTTAGCACTCATTGCTATTGTCGCAGATGGTTTTAAACTTTGTAAACGTTTAGAAAGTTTCATAATTTTTATGTGAATTATTTGTCGTATAACAATTTATTATTGCGAAGATACTTTTTTCTCATTATAATTTTAGTACTTTTAATCATTAAAATTTAATAATAAAAAATAGATTTATCATGTCTGAAATTACATTCAAAGGAAATCCAATTCATACTGGAGGAGTTTTACCAATCGTTGGAGAAAAAGCTCCTAGTTTTGCATTAACTGCAAGTGACTTAAGTCAAAAAACATTAGCTGATTACCAAGGTAAATATGTTGTTTTAAATATTTTTCCTAGTGTTGATACTGGAGTTTGTGCACAATCTGTTCGTGAATTTAATAAAGAAGTTTCTTCTGTAGAAAATACTGTTGTATTATGTATTTCTAAAGATTTACCTTTTGCATTATCTCGTTTTTGTGCAGCTGAGGGATTAGAAAATGTTATTACATTATCTGATTTTAAAACGGAAGAATTTGCAAATGCTTACGGTGTAAAAATGGTTGACGGTCCTTTAGAAGGATTATTATCTAGAGCTGTTGTAATTATCAATCCAAATGGAGAGGTTGTTTATACTGAACAAGTTCCTGAAATTGGACAAGAACCTGATTACAAAAATGCTTTAGCAGCTATCAAATAATTTTTATAGAATAAAAAAGCATTACTAAAATATATAGTAATGCTTTTTTTATTTATTTCTGAAACTGAACTGCTAATTTTTCTGCTTTCTTAGATGATAAATAATCATAAAAACCTTCACCAGATTTCACTCCTTTTTTACCAGCAGTTACCATATTCACTAACAAAGGACAAGGTGCGTACTTAGGATTTTTAAAACCATCGTACAACACTTCTAAAATTGACAAACAAACATCCAATCCAATAAAATCTGCTAATTGTAAAGGTCCCATAGGATGAGCCATTCCTAATTTCATCACTTCATCTATTTCTTTAACACCAGCAACACCTTCGTACAACGAATAAATAGCTTCATTTATCATAGGCATCAAAATTCTATTAGCAATGAAACCAGGATAATCATTCACTTCAACAGGAATTTTATTCAATTGTTCCGTAATTTCTACAATTTTATTTGTTGTTTCATTAGTCGTATCATAACCACGAATTATCTCAACCAATTTCATCATAGGAACTGGATTCATAAAATGCATTCCAATAACTTGTTTCGGACGCTTTGTAACTGAAGCAATTTTTGTAATTGAAATAGATGATGTATTCGATGCTAAAATTGCCTTTTCAGGTGCAAATTCATCAATTTGTTTAAAAATAGACAACTTCAAATCTAAATTTTCTGTTGCTGCTTCTACTACTAATTCGGCTTCTTTCACAGCATCTTTTACATCAGTAAATACTTTAATGTTATTTAATGTTGCTGCTTTTTCCGATTCTGTAATAATTTCTTTTGACAACATTCTATCCAAATTCGTTTCAATGGTTTTTAAACCTTTTTCTAAACATTCTTTAGAAACATCAACTAAATTAACCAAGAATCCTGCCTGAGCAAAAACATGAGCAATACCATTCCCCATAGTTCCAGCACCAATAACTGTAATATTTTTCATTTTTTTGTGTGTTATGTTTTTATTTTTTTCTGCTCATGGTAATTTTAATTGTAAGAAAGGCTATACATCTCTGAAACAACATTTCAACAAATTTTATTTAAGATAAAACGTAACGTATAACTTAAGAATAAGTTACTCTTTTTCTATTGTTTGATTTTTTATTACTTGTTGCTCTTTTTCAAAATAAGCAATAATTTCCAAAGCAACTTTCAGGGCATTTCTACCATCTTGTAAAGAAACTTTTATTGGCGTCCCATTCTCTATAGCATCAGCAAAGCTTTCTAATTCATCTAAAATTGCATTATTTGGTAAAACCTCAGGATGTTCAAAACAAATTTCTCTACGATCACCTTTGTCATTTTCCAAAATCATTGCAAATTCATTAGGATGTTCAGGAGCTTTATGCATTTTTATAATTTCTGTTTTCTTTGTCAAGAAATCAATTGAAATATAAGCATTTCTTTGAAAAACTCGCATTTTACGCATATTTTTCATTGACATACGAGATGTAGAAACATTCACAACACAACCATTTTCAAATTCAATTCTAGCATTTGCAATATCTGGCGTATCACTAATCACAGAAACCCCAGAAGAATGAATAGATTTTATTTCAGATTTTACGATAGAAAGTATCACATCTAAATCGTGTATCATCAAATCTAATACTACAGGAACATCTGTTCCACGAGGATTAAACTCTGCCAAACGATGTGTTTCTATAAACAACGGCTCTTCTATAAAAGGCGCAGCAGCAGTAAAAGCGGGGTTAAAACGCTCTACATGTCCAACTTGTGCTTTTAAACCTTTTTCATTGATCAATTTCAATAAATGATCTGCTTCTTCTAGCGTATGCGTTACAGGTTTTTCTATAAAAAAATGTTTATTTTTCTCTATAACTTTTAGTGCAACTTGGTAATGAGACAAAGTTGGCGTTACAATATCTACAACATCCACATTGTCAATCAACTCATCCATCGATGAGAAATATTTATATCCAAATTCAGCTTCTACTTTCTTTCCATTTTCTTCAAATGAATCATAAAAACCAATTAATTCGTATTTTTCCGATTGTTTTAATAACTTTAAATGTATTTTCCCAAGGTGCCCAGCACCTATAACTCCTACTTTTAACATTTGGCACATTTTGTCGTTAAAATTAATGAGAAATACTTGTATTTAATGCATTTTTGTAAAAATTTTGAAATAATGTCTGTAGACGATTTTAAACATAAAGGCCGACGAAAAATGTTGGTTGATCTATTACGATCAAAAGGAATTGAAGATGAAAAAGTATTGGAAGCTATTAACTTAGTACCAAGACACCTTTTTTTAGATAGCGCTTTTGTAGAATATGCTTATCGCGATGAAGCATTTCCTATTGCTGCTGGACAAACAATTTCTCATCCTTTTACAGTTGCTTTTCAGACTCAATTGTTGGATATACATCCCAAAGAAAAAGTCTTAGAAATAGGTACTGGATCAGGCTACCAAACTGCTGTTTTAGTTGGCTTAGGTGCTGAAGTTTTCACTATTGAGAGACAAAAAGACTTATTTGATTACTCGAAAATAATGTTGAAAAAAATTAATTTCGAACCTCGTTATCAAACTTATGGAGATGGATATAAAGGTTTACCTTCTTTTGCTCCTTTTGACAAAATTATTGTAACAGCAGGTGCTCCAGAAATACCAAAAGAATTATTAAACCAATTAAAAATAGGTGGAATAATGGTTATTCCTGTCGGTGAAACATCACAACAAATGATTGTAATTATAAAATTATCTGAGGATAATTATGAACACTACGAATTTGGTAACTTCAAGTTTGTTCCAATGTTAGAAAGAAGAGATAAATAATTTCTCTTTTTTAAATTTGGGCGTTCCCTTCGGTCGGGTTTTTCGCTATATCTTTCATACAGTAAACACTAAAAATAAATTGAAAATCGATATACATGAAAGAGTAAAATTTATTATTGAAAATTTTTATTTATTCTATTTACATTTTTAGTAGTTTTAGTTCAGAAAAAACATATTTAATTTTTATGTTTTTTTATAATTAGCAACATATATTTATGAATAACGAGAGAGTTAAAATAAAAGAAACAAAAATATTATCGGATAATTGGTATATATTAAACAAAGTAACTTTTGATTATCAAAAACAAAATGGAGAATGGGAAACACAATCTAGAGAAGCTTATGATAGAGGAAATGGAGCTACTATACTTTTATATAATAAAGAAAATAGAAGTGTTATACTAACAAGCCAGTTTAGATTACCAACATACATAAATGGCAATAAATCTGGAATGATGATAGAAACTTGTGCAGGTTTGTTGGATAAAGATAATGCTGAAGATTGTATAAGAAGAGAAACAGAAGAAGAAACAGGTTATAAAATAAGTAAAGTAGAGAAAATATTTGAATCATATATGTCTCCTGGTTCTGTCACAGAAATATTATATTTTTTTATTGCCGCCTATAATAAAGATATGAAAGTAAGTGAAGGAGGAGGAATAGATGAAGAACAGGAAAATATTGATGTTTTAGAATTAAATTTTGATGATGCCTATAAAATGATACAAACAGGTGAAATAAAAGATGCTAAAACAATTATGTTATTACAATACGCTAAAATAAATAATTTAGTATAGTTTTTAAAATATTTACATACATTATGGCATTAAGTACTAATTCAATTATTCATTATACTAATTCAATCAATACATTAAAACTTATTCTTAAAGAAGGATTTAAATTAAAATACTGTGATGAAGTTTTAAAGTTTAATGGAGGTTCTTCTGCAGCAGCTCATCCAATGATTTGTTTTTGTGATATACCTCTATCTAAATCATCAAAACACTTTGAATCATATGGACATTTTGGAATTGGGTTAACTAAAAAATGGGCAGTGAAAAATGGTATAAACCCTGTTTTATATATTGATAAAGACTCTTTAATTGCAAAAAGTATATTGGAGTTAATAAAAGAAAGACGAGATACCACAACAAATTTAACAAAAGAACAAAAAAAATTAGTTTTAGAAATAAAAAGTTATGCAAAAAATTATTCAGGGAATCTAAGAAGAAATGGTGAAATCATTAAAGATTATAGATATTATGATGAAAGGGAATGGAGATTAGTTCCAGACAAAAATATACTTGGTAAAAATTCTTTTTCTATTTCTTCAAAATCTTATAAAAATTCTAAAGAATTTTACAATAATAAACTTGATTCCATAAGAATTAAATTTAACCATTCAGATATTTCATATATAATAGTTGAAAAAACAGAACAAATTCCTTTAATAATTAAAGATATAAAAGAATTTTTCTCTGATAAATGTTCAGTAAATCAATTAGACATTCTATTAAGTAAAGTATGTTCTGCACAACAAATTAAAGAAGATTATTAATTTTCAAATAAAAAATTTGCGACAGGGATTGAAGAGTAAATCCTTTTTTATTCATTTTTTTAGATTAATTAATTTAAATAAAAAAGATTGAAACGGAAAGCCCGTTTGTTCGCCATAATAAAAAAATGGAACTTAATAAGAGTCCCATTTTTTTATATATTTTTAAAATTAATCATCAATTTTTTTAAAATTTCCTCTCGCATCAAAATCAATATCCAATCCATTAGACAATTCAACTTCATAAGAGTATTTGTTTTTTTCTATTTTTATAATATTGGTATGTGGAAAACTTTTTTTGACATAAGCTGTAATTTTTTCTGGAAAAAATGCTGTCGGAATTTTATTTCTTTTACCATCTATTTCTTTCCAATTTCCTTTGCCATCAAACTCAATTTTCACTCCATTTGCTAAGACCACTTCATAGTCTTTGGATAAATAATCGTCATCTAACATAACGTATTTCACTTTCTCTGATTTGAAATAAGTTTGAATAAAATTTTTCCCTTTTTCTGGTAATTGGGCAAAAGAAATTTCTTGATCTTGAGCAAAAGTAAAAGTTCCTATCCCTAACATAAATAACATTAAAATCTTTTTCATCATTCTATTATTAGTTTATTTTAATAGAACAAATTTGACACAGAAATTAGGAAAGAAATTGGAATATGTGTTTTACAACTGTTATTTTTTTAATATAAATTGATGTAAACCATCTTTGTACAAATAATCTATATGTATTGTTTGTTGATTTTTTAGAATAGTTTTTACGATAGAAAGACCAAGTCCATTACTTTCTACACTGAAACCTTGCTTGTAAAATCGATTATAAATTTCGTTAGGATTTAAAGCAAACAAATCGCTTGTGTTAGAAAAAATGATTTCGTTGAGATTATTTATTTTTATGCTAATTAATTTTTCTTTGTTGTTGTGTTTAATGGCATTTCGAATAAGATTTGAGATTAAAATATTTGCTAAATCTTTATTATACATTGTTTCAAAAACGGCATTAAATTCTTTTTTTATGAGTATTTTTTCTGTTTCGAAAATAGATTCATAATCGGTTAGAATTTCATCTATAATTGTATTGAAATTTATTTTTTCTTTTTCTTGGTATTGATGATTTTCTATTCGAGACAACATAAGAAGAGAACGGTTAAGACTAACCATTCGCCACAAAGATTTTTTAGCATCAGCAATTTGTATATATTCACTTTCCTCTAAATTACCTTGTTCAAGTACTAAATCTATCTTATTTATCGCGATTGCTAAAGGAGTTTGTAATTCGTGAGAAGCGTTCCCAATAAAAAGTTTTTGGTCGTTAAAAACTTGTTCATTACGATTAATCATTGATGAAATTTCGGTCTGTAAAAGCTCAAACTCTACAACATTTGTTTTAACCTTTTCCAATTCTTTAGATTGACCAAATCTATAGTTTTGTAGCTGTTGAAGAATCTTATCAAAAGGCTTAAAAGCTTTACTCAAACCAAAATGATTAATCAACAAAATACTCACTAAAATAAAGAAATAAAGGGCAAAAAGTGAAATCGACAAATCATAAATCAAATCATCCTCTTCTACCGTAGATGTTCTTATTTCTAATGAATACATTTTACCATCTCGACCATAAAACCCAGTTCTTAAAACACGATAAGGTTCATCTTCGCCATCGTAAGGCATAAAAATCATTTCGTTTGTTAAGCGATTAGATTCATCATAATGATCCTCATCAACTTCTAATATTCTAAATTGATTGAGACCAAATTTATTTGTTTTTACAATTGAAGGATCAACATAAGATTCGCGAATAATTTCTATTTTTTGATTTTTTAATCCATCGTCTACATTATCATAAACCTCATCCAAAATAAATGCATGAAACAATAATGCCCAAATAGCAATAACAGCTAAAAGTGATATTGTTATGTAACGAAATGTATAATTTTTAAGAGAAACCTTCATTTTTTAAACCAATTTATAACCTACACCATAAACAGCCTGCAAATCTGCTTCGGATGATGCTTCTTTTAATTTTTTTCTTAAATTTTTTATTTGAGAATAAATAAAATCTAAACTATCTACAAACTCGATGTGATCTCCCCAGACACTTTCTGCTAAAGTAGTTTTTTGAAAAACTCTTTCTGGACGAAGCATAAAATAATACAACAAATCATATTCTTTTCTATTTAGCTTTATCTCTTCTTTATTAATCAAAACTCTACGGTCATCAGGAAAAAGTTGTATGTTTTTATAAGATATAATTTCTTCTCCTTGTTGATGATTTTTCCTCATTGCAACTTTTATACGAGCAAACAATTCAGCAAAATGAAAAGGTTTTGCAAGATAATCATCTGCACCAACTAAAAGTCCTTCAACTTTATCATCAACAGAATCTTTCGCAGACAAAATAATTACAGCTGTTTTTTTCTGTAATTTTTTCAATTCTTTTAATAAAGATATTCCATTTCCATCAGGCAACATTATATCCAATAAAATACAATCATAATCAAAAGAAATAATTTTATCCATTCCTTCTGAATATGTACTCGCTGTTTCTGTAACTATTTTTTCGTTTTCAAGAAATTGAACTATTGTTTGTTGTAATTCTATTTCATCTTCTACAACTAATACCTTCATTGATTTAATTTTAAAATTTCACCAAAATAACTTTCAAAGTAGGAAAAAAATTGGAAAAACATCCTAAATTTATCATCTAACTTGAAATAAAATAATTTTGGAAAAATATAGTTTTAAAAATGATTATAGCGAAGGTGCTCATCCTACTATTCTAGAAAGGCTTGTAGCAACAAATCTTCAACAACAAATAGGATATGGAGAAGATGTTTTTTGTAATGAAGCAAAAGAATTAATACAAAAAGAAATCAAACGTAATTCTGCGATTCATTTTGTCTCTGGAGGAACACAAGCTAATTTAATTGTTATTTCTTCTATTTTAAAACCTCATCAATCTGTTATTGCTGCTGACACTGGACATATTGCTGTACACGAAACTGGAGCAATTGAAGCAACAGGACATAAAGTAAACACTATTATTTCTACAGATGGTAAATTAACTCCAGATCAAATACAATCTGTTTTAGATTTACATACTGATGAACATATGGTAAAACCAAAATTAGTTTACATTTCAAATTCTACAGAAATAGGAAGTTTATACAAAAAAAATGAAATAGAAAATCTGTACAACTATTGCCAAAAGAATAATTTATATCTTTTTATTGATGGTGCCAGATTAGCATCAGCATTAATGTCATCTAAAAGTGATATTACATTAGAAGATATGGCAAACTATTCTGACATTTTTTATATTGGCGGAACAAAAAATGGAGCCTTATTAGGCGAAGCAATTGTTATAAATAATCTACAACTTAATGAAGATTTCCGTTATCATATCAAACAAAAAGGAGGCATGTTAGCTAAAGGTCGATTAATCGGTATTCAATTTGCTGAGCTATTTAAAAATAATCTATTTTTTGAATTAGGTTTGCATGCAAACAAAATGGCTAAAAAATTAGCTGAAGGAATTTCTGAAAAAGGATTTGATTTTTTAACAGAACCTTCATCAAATCAAATTTTTCCTATTTTTTCAATTGAATTAATTAAAAAACTACAAAAAGACTTTGAATTTTTCACTTGGGAGAAAATTGATGACGAGCATGCTGCAATTCGATTAGTTACTTCTTGGGCTACAATTGAAGAAAAAGTTGACGAATTTTTAAATAAAATCTAATAAAAAAAGAGGCTGTCTC
>DJDD01000174.1 GCA_002430925.1 Flavobacteriales bacterium UBA5933 | reverse complement strand
TGAAATACCAATTGCCCAGCCACAAATCGCAAAAGTCATTTCGAATAAAGATCCGAAAGGACAAGGACGAGTAACGGTTCAGTTTGATTGGCAGTTGCACGACACAACAGATTTTATCCGTGTGATGTCTCCCGATGCAGGAGGAACAGACAAAGTAACACAAAACCGTGGTTATGTTGCAATTCCCGAAATAGGCGACCAAGTGATGGTTGGTTTTGTACACAATCATCCCGATAGACCATTTGTAATGGGTGGTATGTTTACAGGTAAAATTGGGCTTGGTGGTGGAATAAATAACCAAGTAAAATCTATCCAAACCAGAAGTGGACATCGCATTGTTTTTACCGAAGATGAAAGTATCATCATCACAGATAAATCAGGGAACGAAATTCATTTAGACACTATAGGTTCAAACATTAATATTACAGCACCAGAAACAATGACGTTTACCGCAAAAAATATGAATTTTAATGTTGCTGAAAACATGACAACGAATGTTGGGATGAACATATCTTCTACAGCTGGTCTTAATTTTACAAATAGTGTAGGAGTAAACTATGTAACAACTGCGGGAGGTTTTATGCAACAAAATGCTGTATTAGATTATAGCTTAATGGCTGCTAATATTACTCAATTTGCAAAAAAAGACTTTATGTCTCAATCTGAAATTTTAACTAATACATCAGGTAAAATACAGGCAATGGCAACACAAGGTAATATAACTTTTAATGCAAAAAACACTATAAAAGATGATTCAGGTGAAAAAAGTAATTCTCATTAAAAATGGAAAATAAAAAAGGTAAAATAACGATAATAGCTGGAGAAAAAATGACATTCAATTCAAACGAAATATTCTTTAATAGTTTTAGTGAAATAGAAAATATTTCTAGTCATATAATAGAAAAAAATGGACAAAAAAACGGAAGAGTTTATGGAAATTACAATGATATAGTCGAAAATAAAGATGTTGTAGTAAAGGAATCTCTATCCTATAATTTTTATCACACATGGAGTCCAATGGTAAAAAAACAAAACACATAGGAAGTGATAGTATTATAGTAAATAAGGTCAGAGTTATTAAAATCTTTAAAAATGGAAAAGAAATTATAAAATTAAGAGAAAGATTTGTTACAGATTATTTTGCTCATATTGATGATTGGGCAGTTAAAGATGGCTTTGCATATACTACATTTTATTATAACGATGCTAATAATATTAGACAACCATTAACTAAGGAAAATTATACTCCTTTAAGTGATCCTGTTATAAAATATGTTGATGGAGTTGTTAATTACAAAAAAGAAAATAGATATGGTAGTCCCGTACAAGAAGAAGCAGAAAAAAATGTAGAAGAGAATAAGTCAACAAGTGAAATAATAAAATCTTCATCAATTATAGGAGCAATAATTTCTCAAATTCCGAACCCTTATGCTAAATATGGAGGGAAAATTGTTTCTGGTATAGGTACAGGTATGAGAATGTTTATGTTAAAACCAACAAGTGCTAGTGAGATTGCTATAATGTTTAAATTAGAATACGAAAAATAATAACTATGTATAAAATTATTACAATTATGATTTTCCTTTTATCAATTCTATTTTTAATTTTTATAAATTCTTCGGATATTAAATTATTAAATATAGTAGGAAATAATAATGAAGTTAATTACTATTTATATCTAAAATTTATTTTAACTCTATATTTTTCTTTCCTTTTGTTATTAATAACAAAAGGAAAATATAATTTCATAAATTTAATTTGGTTAGTTCCTATTAGTTTTTTAGTAATAAATTATTCATTTAGTTTTCAATTTTTTCAAAAATTAGATTATTATGTTTTAGGAAAAAAAATTAATCAATTTGATACTAAACAATATGAAGATAGAGGGTGGATAATTAATGAATTTATTATTAAAAATTCACAAAAAAATGACACTATATATTTTAATAATAATCCATCTTGGACTAAAAAAATATATAATTTAGAAGAAATCAAGCAAGCTAAAATCACAAAAAGTATCTTTTCAGGTTATTATTTTTTATCAATAAAAGAATAAGTATATATAAAATATTAAAAATAATAACTATTTAGGTTTCAAGCTCCCCATTTTGAGTAAATGTCGTCAATTCACTTGTATTATACAACGACTATGGCAAAAACATACAAAATCATAAAACAATGGATTGAATATTTAATTTAGATAATATGGATCAGTCTAGAATTTTATAAATCAGTAAGGTTATTTCGTAGCTTGTCTTTTAAAAAACAATTTGACGTTAAGCAAATTATTATCAATTTTTAGGTTTATATGATACCGTGGTATGTTATGAAATCCTAAATAAAGATGACACAAAAGATTTAGCATTAATAGGTTTGTCGCCCGATTTTAAGGAATGGATGGGTGAAGGAGCACATGGTACATGGCTACGCTATAGTAGCGGGAAACTTAGATTATTCTACTTTATTAGCTTCAAATATATTGCATTACAGTAAAATAGAAAATAGTTTACTTTTTGATGCATGGAAAGTTATAAAAGCAGTAGGTAAAAAAATAGTCAATGAAGCTTTTGATTTATTTATAAGAGAAGGTGTTGATAAATTTATAGAAGAGAATCGCATAAGAAATGAAAAATAAACGAGTAATAAAAGCAGCTTTTTGGACAATCATTTTTGCATTGTCTACATTTGCCTGTTCTCAACCCAAACCAGATAATAATATGAAATGGATAAGTAAATACGATTTTTTTGATTTGTACAAAGTACGACTAGTAGATAATACTTTTAACCCAGGTTGCCCTCCGATTGTATAAAACTGTAGTCCCTTTGGGTATTTTAGATTTTGATGGTAAAACTGAAAATCCTCATTTTGCTTTTAATTACACATTATCTATGAGTAATATTGATAGTTTGAACTTTGAAATTTTAGATGAAGATGAAAATATTATTTATCAAATAACATCACTTCCTGAAGTAGTAGTAACAGCTCGTGAAAACCAATTATTCATATCTGAATTAAAAAATAATTCCCCTAAAAAAGCAGAACCTAATTTTACGACGAGTTGGAATTGGAAAGAAATAATAAATCCTTTTTTCATACCAATATCAGATTATACAAGAATAGGCTCTTATGTTATACTATGGGATGGTTTTGACAATGACGCTATTTATGATAGCACACGATTTGATAATAAAAAATTGAAAGCTAGATTGACTGCTGTAAAAGGAAGTATTCAAAAAATAGAAGAATTAACATTTTCTACAAATAGAACCGAAGTAAATTGGGTAGATGTACGAATTGATAAAAATACTAAGCGAATAGATGCCACATTAAGAGTTAATTTAACGGATGGTGGAGAGAAAGGTTTAAGTAGTTATATTAAACCAATATCTCAGACTTATCCTGCAACAGAATACAGAACAGCTTATGATTGGGAAAAAGTACCAAAAGGAGAGATAATTAAATATGGAAAAGAACCCATAAAATCTAGAACTAGAAGTTTTGAAGATTTAGAGAAACTCGCAATAGAAGGTTTGGATTACCATTGGGGACGAAATAAAAATCATTTCGTAGCAAAAGATGTAAAAATTTCTGATGAGTCTTTTGAATTTTACATGAATGCTATAAACTCAAAGGAAAAATCAATGAATCCTATAAAGTTGATTTATAATACAAATAATAATTGGAATAGAAGTGGAAATCCAGGTGTTTTAGCTAAATTATCTTACAATGTTGGTTACATAAAATACTCAAATAATTGGGGATATCAAGATGATTTTTATGAAATTATAGATTTTAAAGAGACAGCTGCACATGAAATAGGGCATCCTATATTGGTAGCTTATGGTAATATCAATTATTCATGGGAACATAAAGGTAGTTCATATCTTTTTCCTCAAGATATAAAACCAACAATAGATAATATTAAATCAAAAATTATTGAAGAAAATTTATCACATATTTATACAATAGAATTATCAGGAGAATATTATCCTAAAAATGGAGAAATTGATTTAATGAAATATTACAATTCTAAAGATCCTAATGGTAAAAAAATAGCAGCGCCAGACACTAAAAGAGTAATTGTAGCAGAGAAAGATGTATTAGGTTTAATTTGGCTAACTAAAATAAAATTGTAATGATTTATTTATTTATTTATTAGGAATTATAATTGTAAAAAAGATAAATTTTAAAAAGAAATTAATTAGTATAATAATTTTTACTATTTTATTTATTCTTACTCTATTATTTTTATTTTATATTTTTTTTGACAGTGGTTTAGAGGGAAAAATATTGGATAATAGATTTTAAAATCGTACGGAGGAATTGCATATTCCTATGCACACAAAGGAACTGTAAATATTGTGACACAGATTATGAAAAAAAAATGCACCAGAATATTCAAAAAATGGAGAAATAGATATTAAATATAAAAAAGAAATACAAGAACAGAAAGATTTAAGGGATTTGAGAAATAAATATTTACATTGGTCAGCAGATTATGATTGGTTTGGTATGGATCCTAGAGAAGATGGAAAAAGAGTTGTTCATTAATTTATAGTTTTAAAACTAACAATGCAAACATATCAAAATTCAAAAGGAGTTATATATTCTCATAGCTGCTATCCTAGACAAACAACAATAGTTGATTTCAAAAATCATTCGTTGGTTTTTGAACCAATTGGTTTTATTCAAAATTATGTTGTTAGAATAAAAATAATATTATCAATGAATAAAAATGATGAAATTTTATAAAATATAGAGTTTTTGTATTTTAAATTCATTTCAATTAATATTAATGTATTAGTTTTAAATCCTCTATGTGTTTGATTAAATAAACTAAAATCTTTAACATTTTTAAAATATATTACTCTATTTTTTCTCAGATGATGTTTTATAATTATTCTATCAGAATATATAATTAATAATGGTTTATTAAAAAGTATAATAGAGTACAAGAAAAATAAAAAAGAGAAAGTAAATAATATTGTGCCTAAAATTAGAATGATTGATTTAAAATTTAAATTATTGAAATTGAAAAATGAATTAGGTGAAATATAAAGTGGTAATATGAATATTAATGAGATAATTGTAAATAAAATTAATTTAGGAATATTTGGGAAAATTTCTAATTCCTTTTTCATAAAATGTTTTTTTTAATAGAATAAATTTATAAAAAATAACGAAATCAAAAAGTTTTTTATGTCATGTTTTTAAAAGAGTATATTTAACCAATGCTATATTACCATTAGTTTTTTAATATTCCATTTTCAAACTTAAATTGTTCAATTGTATCGGTTTCATTTTGTGTGTCATGATTAAATAGTATTCCGTTTCCATTAACAATTTTTCCGCAATTTAATTCATTTCCATTTTTATCCAAGCAAGATTTTATTTCCAATAATCTTCCGTTATCATAAAAACGTTCAGTATACAAATTTCCATTTTTATGGTACCATTTCCATAATCCATTTTGATTGTTATTTATTATTTGACCTTTTCCCATAAACTCTCCGCTATCAAAATAATAACTCCATATTCCATTTTGTTTATCATCAATGAATTTACCTTTTTGATGTAATTTACCATTATCATAAAAATATTTCCATATTCCATTTTTATTATTCTGAGAATAATTTCCAACTGAATAAATATTTCCATCCACAAAAAAGGTCCATTTTCCTTGTTTCATATTGTTCTTTAAATGTCCTTTAGCTACTTTGCCATTTTCAGTTAAAGTTGTTGTTTTAAAACAAGAAGTAAGAATTAAAAGGATTGATAAGAGTAATATTTTCTTCATTAATGGGATTTATTATTTATAGCTTTTTTGCTTTGATAAAGAAACGAAAATTTACGATGATAAATTTCGATTTCTCACTTTGGTTACTATTTTCGAAATATTTTTTATAAATATTTTTATTTTGAAGGATTGAATCCATAAATAAAATTATTTAAATGCCCGGCAGAGCTTTCAAGTTGCACAATATCCATCAATTCTTCATAATAAGAGCAAATACGCTCTTTATCTTCAGTGTCAAGTTCAAGATATATTTTTGAAAATCTTTTTAATCCAGTTTCGATTGCATTTTGATATTCTTGTTCTGTAGCGTTTCCTTTCTTTGCAATGTTTTGAAAATCTTTAGCAGATTGGTTAATTAAATCTGTCACTATAGGTTTTAATTTTTCATCAGATATACCTGGATAAAATATTGTATTATCTTTTTTGAATTTTTCCTTAGAGATAAAGTTTTCAAACATATGTTCGAAATTTGATGGTGTTTTCATTTGTTGCTGATCACAAGATATTAATGTAGATAATAATAGTAATATTGAAATTATTGTTATTTTATACATGATGTAGCTGAAATTGTTATTAATTTTTTTCCATTAACTTTGCTACTAATATAATTAGTTTTTTGTAAACTAAATATTTAGTAAAGTACGTTTTTGAGCTATATTAATTATATAATTCAGTAGTAGAAATAAATAAAAAACTCCTTAAAATAGATTTTACTATTTTGAATTAGAGTTGTTTATGATAATTTTTAAGCTTGTAATTTATCTAGTTCTGTAATTGTCATTTAGATTACTTAATTCTAGTTTTCCATTATTTGTATATTTATAAAGTAATGATTCAATTAATAATCTATCAGCAAAATCACAATTTGGATGCACTCGAACAATAATATTATCAATTACTTCATTTGAAATGTTAACATCAATATATTGTGTTTCGTTTACAATATCATAGAAGCCAATATCTAACATCTGAGCATTTCTATCTCAATTATACAAATTTAAATCTGGTAATGGTTTAGCTATAATGTAGAATCTTGATTCATTTTGAAATTTCCAAATAGGACTTTTATATCTAATTAAATTCTTTGCATGTGTAATAATTGTTTTATTTTCTTTGTGACTGACTGCATTTTTTTTAAATTCTTTGTAGTTTATATCATAAACAACTTTTGTATAAAAACCATCTTCTAACCAAAAAGGATTAGAAATTAAATAATTATCTGTTCGTATTTCGTCAATACTTAGCGGACATGTTGTTTCTTTTGTATATCCCCAATTTCCATAATCTCCTTCTTTATGAGTATATTTCAGATAAAATTCTTTTGGAAACTCGATTCTAATACCTTTCATTTGAGTATACATACTCCATAAAGAAAGGTTTTCTTCTGAATCTTCTGTCCAGCAAGAAATAAAAAAATAGGATTTTAAATTTTCTGGTAATCCTTCGATTTCTTTGAGGTCATCTTGAGAATCTAGTCTTGTAAAGCGTATTTTTTTTGACTCTAGAATTAAAGCTAAAGATTTGATACTTGTATAATGAAATATTGACATTAGTTTGTTCTTAATTAGTGTGAAATGTTTGAATTAGAAGAAGTTAAATTTTAAGAATCCCAAAAAAGATTAAATGCTTCCTCTGATTACTAAATTAAAAAAAAATTAATCATGTATACTTTTACAAAATAATAAATAGTAAATAAATATAAAAACTGTTGTGACAAAAAAAGAAGAAATTTTTATTAATTAAACAGTCATTTCGCCAAATCTTTGTTAGCTATAGTTATTTTTTTATCTAACTTCTAACAAATTTAGAGTAGGTTCATTAATATTTTTTATGATGCATATAAAACTATTTCCAGAATTTTCAGAAACTATTTCCAAAGAATAAAATCGCTTTTTATAAGAAAATTCAATATATGGTTTTTCAAAAATATCAAGAATCAAATTATTGCTATTATTTTTCTTTATTTCTATTTTTTCTCCTGTTTTTTTTCGAGAACTAATTTTTACACTATCAATATTAGCTCCACCAAATACTAATTCTGTATAATTTTGTTGTAGAAATAATCCTTTATCCAAAATAGGTTTACTATTTAAATATGGAACTTGTATTGTATCTGTAATTTCTAAGAGTTCTATATTTTTAGAATTTTTAGTTACATTATTATTTATATTTAGTCAACTAAAAATGTTATCTCCAAAAAGAAAAGTTAACAATGCTATAATAAAACCTAAAAATCTAATTATATCCCAACGAATTCGTTTTGATTCATTTTGGCTATTTTGATTTAAAGATTTTATTTTTCCATTATTTATTACAATATTTTCAGTTTTAATATTTTGACGTAATATTGAGTCTTGTTTTATAGTCAAAATTCCATTTTCATTAAGATACTTGATGAAATCATCTTTTTCATTATTATACCAATTTATAAATTTGATAATGTCTATTTTTTCAAAGTCAGGAACAAATTTGAAATCGCCATCTTCTATAGCAAAATCTCCATTTTCGATTTGTAAATCAAATTCTTTATTTTTTTTAAACCAATTAATGAAAAGCTGTTTTACTTTTTCGTCAGATTTATTTATAATACCATTTTCTATTAAAATATCGAGGTAAAATTTTGCATCATCATATCCTTTATTTGCCATTTTTTTTTAAATGGTTATTAAAGTCGTTTTCTGTCATGGAATGTTGTTTGGAATAATTACAGCTAATTTATTTATCTCCGCAAATATAATTATTTTACTCAATTATATTATTGATTATCTAAATCACAATAGGGATTGAAATGGAAATCCTTTTTTTGATTGGATTCATTTCGAGAGCTTCAATGACCAATCAAAAAAAGATTGCAATGTAAAGCCCGACCGAAGGGATTGCCCAAATTATTTTAAGACAAATTGTCATATTATTACTGAGTGGTATTTTGTTTGATTAAGTGAGTACATCTATAAATTTTATAAAAAAACTAAATATATGAACAAAGGAAGCATTAATGTATCGGTGGAAAATATCTTTCCGTTAATTAAAAAATTCTTATACTCTGATCACGAAATCTTTTTACGTGAATTAGTTTCAAATGCAACAGATGCAACATTAAAATTAAAACATTTAACAAATATAGGAGAAGCACAAGTAGAATACGGAGATCCAAAGATTGAAGTAAAAATAAATAAAGAAGATTCTACTTTGCATATCATCGACCAAGGTTTAGGGATGACAGCTGAGGAGGTTGAAAAATACATCAACCAAGTTGCTTTTTCTGGAGCTGAGGAGTTTATAAACCAACACAAAGATGCTGATGGAATTATTGGTCATTTTGGTTTAGGTTTCTATTCTGCTTTTATGGTGGCAGACAAAGTAGAGATTATTACAAAATCTTACAAAGATGCGCCAGCAGCACATTGGACTTGTGATGGTTCTCCAGAATTTACATTGGATGTTGCAGACAAAACAGATCGTGGAACAGAAATAATTTTACATATTTCTGAGGATTCTAAAGAGTTTTTAGATGATTATAAAATCCGTGAGTTGTTGACGAAATACAACAAGTTTATGCCAGTTCCTATTAAATTCGGAACACGCAAAGAAACACTTCCATTACCAGAAGGAGCTGCAGAAGATGCAAAACCAGAGGAAATAGAAGTAGATGATATCATTAACAATCCAACACCAGCTTGGACAAAATCTCCATCGGATTTAACAGACGAAGATTACTCAAAATTCTACAGAGAATTGTATCCAATGCAATTCGACGAGCCATTGTTTCACATTCACTTAAATGTAGATTATCCGTTCAACCTAACAGGGATTTTATTCTTTCCTAAATTAGGAAACAACATCAATATCGATAAAGATAAAATACAATTGTACCAAAACCAAGTGTTTGTAACGGATGAGGTAAAAGGAATTGTACCAGATTTCTTAATGTTGTTACGTGGTGTTATAGATTCTCCAGATATTCCATTGAACGTTTCTCGTTCTTACTTACAAGCTGATGGAGCTGTGAAAAAAATCTCTGCTCACATTACTAAAAAAGTAGCAGATAAAATGTCATCATTAATGACTCAGAATCGTGAAGATTTCGAGCAAAAATGGAACGACATAAAAGTTGTAATTGAATACGGAATGATTTCTGAAGAAAAATTCTTCGAAAAATCAGACAAATTTGCATTGTACCCAACTGTAGACGGAAATTATTTTACTTGGACAGAGTTAACAGATAAAATAAAAGACAACCAAACAAGCAAAGATGGAAAAATGGTTGTTCTTTATGCTTCGGATGTAGATGCACAAGATCAGTACATACAAATAGCAAAAGAAAAAGGATACGAAGTTATCTTGTTAGATTCTCCGATTGCTTCTCATTTAATTCAGAAATTAGAAGGATCAAAAGAAAATGTAACATTTGTTCGTGTAGATGCAGATCACATCAACAATTTGATAGAAAAAGATGATGTAAAAATTTCTAAATTATCAGACGAAGATAAAGAGAAATTAAAAACAGACATTACAGAAGCTATTAACAGTAAATCTTATACAGTTCAGTTAGAGGATTTATCTGCTTCTGATGCACCATTCATTATTACTCAATCAGAATTTATGCGTCGTATGAAAGATATGCAAGCTTCTGGAGGAGGAGGGATGTTCGGAATGGGTAATTTCCCAGAAATGTATAACTTAGTTATCAATGCGAACTCAGATTTAGCAACAGAAATTTTAGGTAAAGCGACAAAAGAGGAGAAAGACGAAATTATTGGTCAAGCCTTAGATTTAGCTAAATTATCTCAAGGACTTTTAAAAGGTAAAGAGTTAACAAACTTTATTAATAGAAGTTTCAAAAACATGAAATAATCCACGATAAGTATATATAAAAATGGGGCAATCAAAATTTTGGTTGTCCCATTTTTTTATTTTTATACTATAACTTTTTAAATAATTTGGGCAAATCCTTCGGAACACGCTTTCCATTTCAATCTTTTTACTTCGCTAGAACGCTCCGCAAAAAGGATTTGCACTACAATCGTTTTTGCAGATTTGTATTAGAAATTAAAACGAGTTGTTACCATCAATTGTGTAGGTCTTAATTGGTAAACAAAACGACTTTCGTAATTTGAAGAAAAAGAGTTTTGTGAAAAATATTTCTCGTTAAACAAATTATAAGCAGATAATTCGAAATCTATTTTTCTTTTTACAAGAGAGTAACGATACATTAAATCACCAAAAGTAGTATTGGGATTCAATTTTCTGTCATCATTAACATAAAAATCAAAATTTAGTTTAATATAATGTTGTTTTGCTGGAAAAAAATGAACTACAACTTGATGAATTTGATTGGTAAGACTTCGAGATGAGTTACCAGATAATTTATTTTTATAATTCATAATATTATAATCATATTCTAAAGTTGACCAACTTAATACTCGTAAAGAAGCTTTAAAATTTGAAACGATTGATGTATTATTCACTTTGACTAATTCATTGTTTATCTGTTGATCAAAAAATGAAAAATTATATGCTGATGATAGCGTAATTGTCGTTTTTATTTTAGAAAAATATTGACTAATTTTTGTATTAAAAGAATGTGTTTGTTGATGATTTTTTTTGTTTAGAACTTCTAAAACTGTACTTGCGTCAGAATTATATTTATAGCTATACAGAAGGTTATTTTCATTCCACGTATAATTGTAACCAAAATTGGCAAAACGAGCTTTTATAGGGTTTTTATATTCAAATCGAATTGAAGAATTCCACTTTTTAACTTCATTAAATTGTCCGTTATTTTGTTGTATAGAATTATATTTATAAAGAATATAACCTTCGTGCAGTCGAGTTAAATTACCTAAATCATTAGAAAATGAATGATTTGTAGAGAATTTCCAAAAATTAGAAAAATCAACAGATAAATTAACTTTAGGTTCAACATAAAATCGCTGATAACTATTTTTAGTATTCAATGAAGTATTTTCTAAATAATACCATTGAAATGGTAAACCAAATGATGTTGAGAAATTATTTTTTCTGTACGAAAATTTATTTTCAACATAAGGGTCTAAAGTCGCCCAACGCGTGTCATTTATAAATGGACTTTCTTTGGGTTGGTTATCTGCCATTAAATCACTTTTTAATGTATGATTTATGTATTTTACACCTATTTTAGATTCTAAAGTAAAAGATTTTAGTCCTTTTGTGAATTCTGCATAATTATTTGATACAAATCTTTTAAATCTAATATTTTGAAATGCATTTTCGTATGTGTTTCCTTGGTTGATAAGGCTTTCGAATAATCCAGGAGAAATACTCAAATTTTCTGTGTAATCTTTGAAAGCTAATATAGAACGAAACGTTATTAATTGTTTACCAATAGATTTTATAATTTTGAACTGATTAGATATTTCTCTGTTTGGTTTAGATAAACTTTGTTGAATAAATTGATCATTTCTGAATAAATCTCCTCTTGAACTATTCCAATCTCCTTTAAATTCAAGAATATTTTCCAAATAATTTTTTGAACTATTTCGTAAAAGAGTTGCTTTTATGTCTAGATTTTCTGATTGTAGATAATTCCTTTTTCTTTCATTAAGAAATATATTTCCTGTCGGTAGAAAATATTGCGTTGTTGTTTCTCCAAAACGCTTTTGATAATCATTTAAATAAGAAATATTTAACCTTAAATCTAATTCTTTTTTTAACTTAAATAAATGATTCCATGTTCCTAGATTAACATTATTATCTAACCAACGTTCACTTGCAAAATTTGGAGTTTCTATACTTGCTATATTCAACCAACTTGAGCTAGAAAATTTTTCATTATCATTTAATAAATCTTCTAAACTTAATGTACTTAATTGTTGACTTACATCTTTTCCTCTATTATTACTTTGATAAGAACCTAACATTTGTTGTTGTTTTGTAAACAACATTGGAGTAACATTAGCTTGATAAATAAATGGCGAAACCCCTAAACCAACTTCTGCCTTACCAGAATACGTAATTTTATTTTTTAGTTTGATATTGAGTGCTGCTTTTGGACTGTAAACTAAACTATCTAATATTTTTATGGGTTGATGATTTTCTAATATTTGAACTTTAGATACAGCATCAGCAGAAAGATTTTCGTTAGCCAAAGCATATTTACCACCTAATAAATCCATACCTTCTATGTAATATTTATTGATTGGTTCACCTTGATATAAAATTCGACCAGAACTTTCAATTTCTATTCCAGGCATTTTTTTTATAACATCAGCAATAGAGCGATCTTGTATATCTTTAAAATTAGTAACATCATAGGCTATTGTATCTCCTTTTTTACGAATAGGAGATTCTTTTAATTTTACTTCCTTTAGTTCAATCGCTTTTTCGTGTAAAGTAAAATCAAAATTTGATGAAGATTCATTAATTAATTCTGAAACAAAAGCATAATTCATTGCACGAACTCTTATTTCGTAAGTTTCGTGCAATGAATTATCTATTTTTAACAAATATTTTCCATCAGACTTGGTTATAAAATAAGTTAATGTTTCATCTGAATTACCTGGTGACAATGTAATGTTTGCACCTGAAATTGGTTCTCCTTTTTCATTTTTTACAATTCCAGAGATTGTTAATTGTGCAAAAATGAAATGAGAAATTAGAATAAATAGTAGTGTTAATTTTGTTTTCAATTTGATTTAGTCTAATTCTATAGAATTATTTCTAAATTTATTTTTTTCTTTATATGATCGATTATATTTTTCATAGGCTT
>DJDD01000176.1 GCA_002430925.1 Flavobacteriales bacterium UBA5933 | reverse complement strand
TTACACTGCCCCCAAAAAGTTAGACACTATTGGGGGTATTTTTATGGCAAGAAAAGTAAAATATGATGTAGCATTTAAGTTAAAATGCGTAAAAGAATTCAAAGAACATAATCAATCGATTATGCTTATAAGTAGACATGAAAAAATTAGTGAAAGTTTATTGCGTAAATGGATTGGCGATTATGAGTTCAATGGTATAGTAGGATTATTCCCAAAAACGAATCAAGTCTATTCTATTGAATTTAAATTAAACGTTATCGAGGATATTAAGAGAAATCATCTTAGTTTACGTGAAGCACGAATAAAATTTAATATTCCGAGCGATTCTATTATCATCAAATGGCAAAAAAATTTTGCTATCTTTGGGTTAGACGGACTTTATCCCAAACCAAAAGGTCGTCCCAAAATTATGAATAGACCAAAACGCAAAACCAATCAAGCTCAACGACTTTTAACGAGAGAAGAAGAGCTTTTGTTAGAAAATGAACGATTACGTTGTGAGGTTGCACTTTTAAAAAAGTTCAATGCCTTAATTCAAGCCGAGGAAGAAAAAGCCAAAAAAATTGGGCGCAAGCCATAACAGAATTAAGGCCAAAATTTGATCTAAATTTACTTTTAGATTGTTCCCATATGGCTAGAAGTAGTTTTTATTATCAACAAAATCAATCTAAAACAGATAAATATAAAGAGGTTAAATTTAAAATTAAATCTATTTATGATGTTCATAAAGGACGCTACGGTTATCGAAGGATTACAACTGAATTGAGGAAAATTGGAATGATAATCAATCATAAAACGGTTCTTAAACTGATGAATAATCTAGGTTTAAAAAGTTTGATTCGAAGAAAAAAATACAACTCCTATAAAGGAGAAGAAGGTAAAATTGCACCAAATATTTTACAACGAAAATTCAAGGCGGAAAAGCCCAATGAGAAATGGGTAACTGATATTACGGAGTTTAAAGTAAAAGACAAAAAGCTGTATTTATCTCCAATTTTAGACCTTTATAATCATGAAATTATAAGCTACGAATTAAGTGAAAGACCTGTTTTTAAACAAGTTATTACAATGTTGGAAAAAGCATTTAAAAAGACGAAAAACACCAAAAATTTAGTACTTCATTCGGATCAAGGTTGGCAATATCAAATGAAGCAATATCAAGTTATATTGAAGAAAAAAGAAATCATCCAAAGTATGAGTAGAAAAGGAAATTGCTGGGATAATGCAATTATCGAAAATTTTTTTGGGACACTAAAATCAGAATTATTTTATTTAAAAAAATTTAATTCGATCGAAGAGCTAAAACGAGAAATAAAGGAATATATTTACTATTACAATAATAAAAGAACAAAGTCGAATTTAAATAAAATGAGTCCGAAAGAATATCGAACTCATTATTATACTAATTAATTTTTTATCTGTCCAAGTTTTGGGGGCAGTCCATATTGTCTCTCCTTTTTTAATATTTATTGAATTTATCTTTTAATTGTTCGTTTAAACTATCTATGTAGTTTATAATTTCTAATTTACCAACTCTACTAGTAGATGAGCTTACAAAAATTTGAGGTAGTTCTTCCCAGGTTTTTAATAGCTCAGTTTTATAATGGTTCAATTTCTTTTGCATTTCTGTGCTTGTTAATTTGTCAAGTTTTGTAAATACAATAGAAAAAGGAATTTGTTTGTTTCCTAGCCATTCCATGAATTGTAAGTCAATTCGTTGAGGTTCGTGACGAGAATCGATTAATAAAAATACGTTGACTAAATTTTCTCTAAATTCAATATAATCATAGATCATTTTATTGAATCCACCACGAACTCCTTTTGGAGCTTTGGCAAAACCATATCCTGGTAAATCTGCTAAATACCAAGTGTTATCCATCTCAAATGTATTGATTAATTGAGTTTTACCTGGTGTTGCAGATGTTTTTGCTAATGTTTTTTTGTCCGCAATCATGTTAATTAAAGATGATTTACCTACGTTAGATCTGCCTATAAAAGCATATTCTGGTTTATCAGGGTTTGGACAATCTTTATATTTTTGAGAACTCTTAATGAATTCGGCTTTTTTTATCATTTATTAAACTTTTTTGGTTGGTTCAAGTTGTTTTTGAATTAACCATTTGTGTAATATTTCATTAAATAAATCAGGATGCTCCATCATGGGTGCGTGTCCACATTTATCTACCCAAAAAAGTGAAGCGTCAGGAAGTTCTTCTTCAAACTCTATAGCTACTTCAGGGGGTGTGACATTGTCTTGTTTTCCCCAAATTAAGCAAACAGGTATTTTTATATTCTTTAAGTCATCTTTCATGTTAGACTTCATTGCGTCTCTGGCGATGTATAAAGTTTTAATAGCTTTGTTTCTATCGTTAACTGTATTGAAAACGTCGTCTACAATTTCTTTAGAAGCTATACTTGGATCATAAAAAACTTCTCTCGTTTTTCTTTCAACATATTCGTAATTTCCTCTTTTAGGATATGTTTCTCCAAAAGATTTTTCATACAAACCAGAACTTCCAGTTAAGCATAAAGCTTTTACATACTCTGGATGTCTACAACAAACCATTAATCCTATGTGCCCACCAAGGGAATTTCCTACTAAAATAGCAGGTTCTTTTACAATCTCTTCAATGAAGTTAGCAACATGTTTTGCTATATTTTTAATATTGGTATTAATTACAGATAGAGAATATAAAGGTAATTCTGGTGCGAAAACCTTATAACCTCTCTTGGCGTAATAATCTGTAAGAGCACTGAAATTACTAAGTTCCCCCATCAGTCCATGAAGTAAAACTATTGGTTGACCTTCTCCTTCTTCTATGTAAGAGAACTTATCTTTCTTTTTTAAGCTAAAAAACATTTACTCGATATTAAGTTGACAAATTTAATTAATAATTATTTTCTAATAGTATTTTATCTAAAAAACTTTAATAGAGTGTTAAAAGATTTTATTTTAAGGGCTATATAAAACATTTTTATTTATGTTAAAATCTTTTAAAATTATTATTAAATCTACTTTTTAACTATTATAGGCTTAACTAACTGATACTGAAATTCAAATTGTTAATAAAAAATTAAATAAAAGTGGTAAAAAATGGTATTTAGTGGTAATATTTTTTTATTTTTGAAAAAAATCTGTTGTGAATTCACTAATTGGTACATATGAATGTAAAGTGGATACAAAGTCAAGACTCCCTATACCAGTCACTTTAAAGAAACAAATGGCTGATTATTTGGAAGATGGGTTTGTGTTAAAGCGTTCAGTGTTTCAAAATTGTTTAGAACTTCATCCTATAAAAGAATGGGAAAAAATTATGACTGATTTAAACAAATTGAATCGATTTGTGAAGAAAAATAATGATTTTATAAGGGTTTTTACAGCAGGATTAAAACTTATTGAAGTCGATTCTAATGGTAGAATACAAATTTCAAAAGATTTAGTAAAGTTTGCAGGTATTAACAAAGATGTTGTTTTGAATTCATCTGTTAATATGATTGAAATTTGGGATAAGGAAAAATATGAGGAAGTTGTGAATGTTGATGATTTTGATTTCGCAACTTTAGCAGAAGATGTAATGGGAAAAATAGGTGAAGATGAGTGAGTATCATAATCCAGTATTATTAAAAGAAAGTGTAGATGCGTTAATAATTAATCCTGAAGGGATTTATGTTGACTGCACGTTTGGAGGTGGAGGTCACTCTCGTGAAATAATTAATAGATTAGATGAAGAAGGAAAATTGTTTTCTTTTGATCAAGATATAGATGCTATTAATAATAAAATTGATGATGATCGATTTGAGTTAATAGAACAAAATTTTAGATTTCTAAAAAATAATTTAAGAATTAGAGGTGTAAAACAAGTTGATGGAATTTTGGGAGATTTAGGTGTTTCTTCTCATCAATTTGATACTCCAGAACGTGGTTTTTCTACTCGATTTGATGGAGAGTTAGACATGAGAATGAATCAAAATGCAAAACTTTCTGCTAAAACTATTATTAATGAATATGAAGAAGAAGATTTAGCTAGAGTTTTTTATGATTTTGGAGAATTACAAGGTTCTTATAGATTAGCAAGAGAAGTTATAAAAGTGCGAGCAGATAAACAAATAGAAACAATTGAAGAATTAAAGCAAATTTTTTCATTTATTCCAAAAATGAAAGAAAATAAATTTTTCGCTCAAATGTTTCAGGCATTAAGAATAGAAGTGAACGATGAAATGGCAGCTTTAAAGGATATGTTATCACAATCCGCAGAAGTTATTAAGCCAGGAGGGCGTTTAGTAATTATTTCTTATCATTCGTTGGAAGATCGTTTGACGAAAAGATTTATGAAAAATGGAATGTTTGAAGGTGAACCAGAACGAGACGTTTTTGGGAATTGGTCTGCTCCATTTAAACCACTTCAATCTAAAGTAATAGTGCCAACACAAGAAGAAATAAATATTAATCCAAGAGCTCGTAGTGCTAAAATGAGAATAGCAGTTCGAAACGAAGATTAAAATGATAAAATAGGAATGGCTAAAAAGAAAAAAATATTACCAGAGAAAAAAACATTTTCAGGTTTACTAAGAGGAGAATTTTTAATTAAAACAGGCTCTGAGCAAAACTGGAAATTTATGTTGTTTCTAGTAGGTTTGGCATTTTTAAGTATTTCTAGTTCGCATTTAGTCGATCGTAAAGTTGTAAGAATTGCAGAATTACAAGATAAAGTTGAGGATTTAAAATCTCAATATACAGATAAACACCGTGATTTAATGCGTTTACAATTGGAAACGCAAATATTACAGCGTACAGCCGTTTATGGATTAAAAATACCAGATAAACAACCATATTATATAGTAGATAAAGTATATGATAGCATCAACGAAAAATAAAAATAGTATTGTCATAAAAGGATGGGTATTTGCCGGATTGCTTGCAGTTTGGGCTATCTTTATTATTGTTTGTATGTTTCGTATAAATATTATTGAGGGTATTGATTTAGAGAAGTTTGCTGAGAAAAATAATTTTAGATTAGATACAGTTCCTGCAGAAAGAGGAAATCTTTATGCTTCAAACGGAGCGTTGATGGCAACAACTGTTACAAAACATAATGTATATATAGATTTAACTGTAATTAAAGATAAGTTATTTAATGAAGAAATGCACAGTTTGGCAGATTCTTTAGGGAATATGTTTTCTAAGCCTTCTTCATATTTTTATAACAAATTTACCAACGAACGTAAAAAGAAAAATCGTTACATGATGTTGGTTAAAAATCTTGATTATGAAGGTTATCAACGTCTAAAGAAATTTCCAATTTTTAATAAAGGTCAAAATAGAGGAGGTTTTATTCATGAAACTGAATCTAAAAGAGAATTAATTGTAGAGGATATTGGTGTCCGTACAATTGGTTATGATGATAAAAGAGGTAAGGTTGGTTTAGAAGGAGCTTATTCTGATTTGTTGAGTGGAGTAGAAGGACGTCGTTGGGAACAATTCATGGGAAGAGGAAAATGGAAACCGATGAAAAGTTGGGAACAAGAGCCTCAAGCTGGATCATCTGTTTATACAACAATAGATGCCGATTTACAAATGGTTGCTTATGATGCTTTGTATAAACAATTATCAGAATTCGAAGCTCAACATGGTTCTGTTGTTGTAATGGAAGTGAAAACAGGTAAGGTTCGTGCTATAGTAAATTTAGCTAGAAAAAAAGATGGTACTTATGTAGATGACTATAATTATGCTGTTGGTGAGGCTGCAGAACCAGGTTCAACTTTTAAAGCGGTTTCATTATTAGCTGCTATGGATGATGGTTTTATAGATAAAAATACAACCGTAGAGACAGGTAATGGTAGTTATAAATTTTATGGTAGAACAATTACAGATACTCATGGTTACGGTACGTTAACTGTAGATGGGGTTATAAAAAAATCATCAAATATAGGTACAGCAAAAATCATCAATAAATATTATGGAGAAAATCCAAAAGCATTTTTTAAAAAAATTGATGCATGGCATATGACTTCTCCTCTAGGAATTGATATTTTAGGTGAGGGTGCTCCGATTATGCATCATCCAGGAGATAAATTTTGGAGTAATATTACTTTGCCTGTAATGGGTTATGGTTATGGATTAAGAGTAACACCTATCCAAATGGTTACATTTTATAATGCAATTGCAAATAATGGTAAAATGGTAAAGCCATTATTTATGGATAAAATAACTAAAAAAGGAGAAATTGATAAAAAATTTGAACCAGTTGTTTTGGTAGAAAAATTAACTTCTTTAGAGAATATAAAACAAATGCAACAAATGTTGCGTGGTGCTGTTGAGCAAGGGACAGGTAGAATAATTAGTAATAGTAATTATGATATTGCTGGAAAAACAGGTACTGCAAGGGTAGATTATTGGAAAAAAGATGGTAAAGGGATGCAGTACCGAGCTTCTTTTGCTGGGTATTTCCCTGCTGAAAATCCTAAGTATTCTTGTATAGTAGTTGTTCATAAACCTAATACAGCTAAAGGTTTTTATGGAGGAAGTGTAACTGCACCTGTATTTAAAAAAATTGCAGATTGGGTATATTCTAAAACTCCAATTCCATTACCAACGAATTTAGTTAAAAAGAATACATTAAAAGAATTCAAAAAAGAAGATATAATAAATGTAAATCAATCTAAAAAAATAATACCTAATGTAACTGGTCATGTAGGATCAGAAGCAATACAAGTATTAGAGAATTTAGGATTAGATGTACAATACACAGGGGTTGGACGAGTATTAAAGCAGTCTATTCCTGTAGGAACAAAATTTAAGAAAGGTGAAACGATATATTTAACGTTGGAAGAATGAGAGATTTAGTAGATTTATTATATAAGGTTTCCATCATAGAAGTTATTAATAGTACAAATATTACTGTTAATGAAATTCAATTTGATTCAAGAAAAGTACAAAGTGATGATGTATTTGTAGCAGTAAATGGAGCTACAATTGATGGTCATCAATTTATAAATAAAGCAATTGATTTAGGTGCTAAAGTTGTTGTTTGCGAAGAATTACCAAAAGAAATAATTAAGCAAATTACTTATGTTAAAGTAGAAAACTCTACAATAGCTTTAGGTGTTTTAGCATCAAATTTTTATGATAATCCTACAAAAGATTTAAAATTAGTTGGGGTTACAGGTACTAATGGAAAAACAACTACAACAACATTGTTGTATGAATTATTTACAAAATTAGGTTATCCTTGTGCTTTAGTTTCTACAATAAAAATAGTAATTGAAGGTGAAGAAATTCCATCTACTCATACAACTCCAGATATTTTAACACTTAATAAAATGTTTCGTGAGGCTGTTGATAGAGGTTGCGAATATGCTTTTATGGAAGTATCATCTCATGGTATTCATCAAAATCGTATAGCTGGGCTGCATTTCGAAGTTGCAGGATTTACAAATATTACACATGATCACTTAGATTACCATAAAACATTTGCAAATTATATAGCTGTAAAAAAGAAATTTTTTGATGATTTGCCAAAGACTTCAACTGCTATATCTAATGCTGACGATAAAAATGGAAGTGTAATGCTTCAGAACACCATTGCATCAAAAAAAATGTATGCTTTAAAAACTGATGCTGATTTTAAGGCAAAAATTTTAGAACACCGTTTTGATGGAATGCAATTACAGTTCAATAGTAAAGAGTTTTGGACTTCTTTGATAGGAGAGTTCAATGCTTATAATTTATTATTAGTTTTTGGAATAGCTTCAATTTTAGGTCAAGATGAATTAGAGGTTTTAACTGCTCTTAGTACATTAGGAAATGTTGATGGACGTTTTCAAACTTTTCAAACAGACTCTGGAATAATTGTCATCGTAGATTATGCTCATACACCAGATGCATTAGAAAATGTATTAAAAACAATTGAGGGTATAAGAACTAAGAACGAAAAATTAATAACTGTAGTTGGTTGCGGTGGTGATAGAGATAGAACGAAACGACCAGAAATGGCTGATATAGCTAGTGAAAAATCAAATTTAGCAATATTTACTTCAGATAATCCAAGAACAGAAGATCCTGAAGAAATTTTAAAGGAAATGGAGGCTGGAGTTAAACCTCAATTTTATAATCGTACTTTAAAAATTACTGATCGTAAAGAAGCTATTAAAACAGCCTTGAAAATGGCAGAACCTAAAGATATTATCTTAATTGCTGGTAAAGGGCATGAGACATATCAAGATATCAAAGGAGTTAAAAATCATTTTTCTGATGTAGAAACTGCAACAGAATTAAGTAAAATATTAAACAAATAATCTATGCTATACTATTTATTCGATTATTTAGCAAAATTACATATTCCAGGAGCTAGAATGTTCCAATATACATCATTTCGTTCAGGAATGGCAATCTTATTAGCGATGTTTATTAGTTTATTTTTTGGTAGAAAAATAATTAATTTCTTACGTAATAAACAAATGGGAGAGATTGTAAGAGATTTAGGTTTAAAAGGACAAAAAGAAAAAGCTGGAACTCCAACAATGGGAGGGATAATAATTATTATTGCAACATTAATTCCTACAATACTTTTTGCTCGATTAGATAATATTTATATTCTTATTTTATTAATCTCTACTATATGGCTAGGAGCTATCGGTTTCTTAGATGATTATATAAAAGTTTTTAAAAAAAATAAAGAAGGTCTTAAAGGGAAATTTAAGGTTTTAGGACAAATAGGTTTAGGTGTTGTAGTTGGATCAATGTTATATTTTAGTCCAACAGTTACTGTAAAACATCAAGAGGCAAAGATAAAAACAACTGAATTAGCAAACGAGCCTACTGAATATCGTCCTGCAAAATTTGGTGAAGAAGAAAAAACATTGGATACAACAATGCCTTTTGTAAAAGGTAATGAGTTTAATTATTCAGATATTTTATTTTGGTTAGATGCAGAAAATAGACCAACATGGGCAGTAGCTGTTATTTTTATATTTGCTGTTATTTTTATTACTACAGCAGTTTCAAATGGAGCAAATCTTACTGATGGTATTGATGGTTTAGCAGCAGGTAGTTCTGCTGTTATTATGGCTGCAATTGCTGTTTTTGTTTTTGTATCTGGAAATATAATGTTTGCAGATTACTTAAATATAATGTTTATACCTAGATCAGAAGAAGTATTAATTTTTTGTGGTGCTTTTCTTGGGGGATTAATAGGTTTTATTTGGTACAATACATACCCTGCTCAAGTTTTTATGGGAGATACAGGGAGTTTAACAATAGGAGGATTAATTGCTGTGTTAGCAATAATTGTAAGAAAAGAATTACTGTTGCCAATTTTATGTGGAATTTTCTTTGCAGAAAGTTTATCAGTAATGTTACAAGTTTCTTATTTTAAATATACCAAGAAAAAGTATGGTGAGGGAAGAAGAATTTTCTTAATGTCTCCATTACACCATCATTATCAAAAGCTAGGATATCACGAAAGTAAAATCGTGGTAAGAGCTATTATTATCGGAATTATTTTAGCAGTAATAACAATTATTACTTTAAAAATTAGATAAAATGAAAAGAATAGTCATTTTAGGAGGAGGTGAAAGTGGTGTAGGAACAGCTATTCTTGCAAAGAAAGAAAACTTTGATGTTTTTCTTTCTGATATAGGATTAATAAAAGATAATTATAAAAAACTTTTAGAGGATAACGGGATTGATTATGAAGAAGGTCAACATACAGAAGAATTAATTCTGAATGCTGATGAAGTAATGAAAAGTCCAGGTATTCCAAAGAAAGCAGCTCTAATTCAGAAATTAGAATCAAAAGGAATTTCAATTATTTCTGAAATTGAATTTGCTTCACGTTATACAGAAGCAAAAATTATTGCAATTACAGGATCAAATGGAAAAACAACTACAACAAGTTTATTATTTCATATCCTGAAGCAAGCTGGATTAAATGTTGGATTAGGTGGTAATATCGGAAAAAGTTTTGCAAAATCAGTTGCTGAAGATAATTTTGATTTTTATGTATTAGAAATTAGCAGTTTTCAGTTAGATGACATCAAAACTTTCAAACCATATATAGCAATTCTTTTAAACATTACACCAGATCATTTAGATCAATACGAATATCAATTTGATTTGTATGCTAAGTCTAAATTCAGAATTACTGAAAACCAAGATGAGAAAGACTATTTTATCTACAATCTTGATGATCCAAAAACAATGGATATGATTGGTGATATTACAATTCATGCTCATCGTAAACCGTTCACAATGATGGATGCAAGTAATGAAGCATACGCTAATGATGAATTATTTCGTATTAATGATTCAGAAGGTGATTTTACAATGATTGTAAATGACTTAGGGTTAATAGGGAAACATAATGTTTCAAATTCTTTAGCCGCAGCAGTTGCAGCAAAAATTATCAACATTAGTAATAAAAGTCTTAAAGAAAGTTTATCTGATTTTAAATCAGTTGAACATCGTTTAGAACCTGTTCTTACAATTAGAGGGATTGATTTTATAAATGATTCTAAAGCAACCAATGTAAATGCTACATATTTTGCGTTAGAAAGCATGAAGAAACCAGTTATTTGGATTGTAGGAGGAAAAGATAAAGGTAATGATTACAATGAAGTTTTACCTTTTGTAAAACAAAAAGTAAAAGCAATTGTATGTTTAGGCGCTGATAATTCTAAATTAATAGATTTTTTTAGTCCTTATATAGATACAATTATAGATACAAATAGTATTGAAAATTGTGTTAGTAAATCATACCAATTAGCTGAAAAAGGTGATGTTATTTTATTATCTCCTGCTTGTGCAAGTTTTGATTTGTTTAAAAGTTATGAGGATAGAGGAGCTCAATTTAAAGAGGCTGTAAAAAAATTATAATTAATAATAAAAAACAAAGATGTCGAATATAGTAGAAAAATATTTTAAAGGAGATAAACCTCTTTGGGCTTTCATATTATTGTTAGCTTTATTTTCATTTTTACCTGTTTATTCAGCAAGTTCTAACTTGGTGTATACAGTAGGTTCTGGAACTATTTTCGGGCATTTAGGAAAACATGCTTTAATGTTAATTATTGGTCTTTTTATTATTTATGGTTTACAAAGAGTAGATTATAAATGGTTTGGAATGATAGCTCTTACAGCAATGTTTATACTTCCAGGTGTTTTATTAATTACTTTAATTCAAGGGAATACGATTGGTGGAGCAAATGCAGCTAGATGGCTTACAATACCAGGAACAGGTATAGGTATACAACCTTCTATGATAGCATCACAGGCTTTATTAGTTTACATTGCTAGATATTTAACGGTTAATAGAGATAAGGAATATACTTGGAAAAGTACAGCAATTCCACTGTTTTTACCTATCATTCTCATCGTTGGATTAATTTTACCATCGAATGGATCAACTGCAATTATGTTAGCATTAATGTGTGGTATTTTATTAATAATTGGAGGTTTTCCTATGAAATATTTATTTACAATAGCAGGGATTGGGACCTTCTTAGTTGGATGTTTTGTATGGTTAGCATTAAATAAGCCAGATATTGTCACAAATTCTCGTGTACATACTTGGATGTCTAGAATAGAAAAATTTAACGATGATTCAGGACTAGAAAGTTATCAGGTATTACATGCTAAGGCAGCAATTGCTAGAGGTTTACATGAAATGTCAGGACCAGGGAAAAGTGTTTTTAAACAAACTTTACCTCAGTCATCATCCGATTTTATTTTTGCTATTATTGTAGAAGAATATGGTGCAATTGGAGCAATATTATTAATAGGAATTTTTCTTTTAATATTAATTAGAATATGTCTTATCGCTTCAAAAATTCATACAATTTTTGGCACATTATTGGTATTTGCTGTTGGCTTACCAATAATTATACAAGCAATGGTAAATATGGCTGTAGCTGTGAATTTAATTCCTGTTACTGGTCAACCTTTACCAATGATTAGTTATGGAGGTACATCTATTTGGATGACGTGTATATCATTCGGAATTATTTTGAGTGTAAGTACACAAATAAAATCAAAAGAAGAATTAGAACAAGATAGAAAATTATTAAGTGAAGAATACATCGAAGACATCGCCTAAAGTTTTAATTAGTGGCGGAGGAACAGGTGGACATATATATCCAGCCATTGCAATTGCAGACGAAATAAAAAGACGTTTGCCTGATGCACAAATTTTGTTTGTAGGAGCAGAAGGGAAAATGGAAATGGAAAAAGTTCCTAAAGTTGGTTATCCTATAAAAGGTTTACCAATTGCTGGATTTGATAGAAGTAATATGAAAGCAAATTTTAAATTTCCTTTCAAATTAATAAAAAGTCTAAGTCTAGCTAAAGAAATTTATAAAGAATTTCAACCAGATTTAGCCGTTGGTACTGGTGGTTATGCTAGTGGACCAATGTTATGGATTGCAGGAAATAATAATGTTCCAATTTTATTACAAGAACAAAATTCCTTTCCTGGAATTACAAACAAAATTTTGAAAAATAAAGCTTCTGCGATTTGTACAGCTTATGAAGGAATCTCACAATTTCCTCAAGAAAAAGTACATTATACTGGAAATCCCATAAGAGGTGAAATTTTTCAAAATTTACAGTCAAAGTCAGAAGCGATTGCTGCATTTGGATTAGACCCGAATAAACCAACAATTTTATCTGTTGGAGGTTCACAAGGAGCAAGAGCAATTAATGATGCTTGGTTAGAAAATTTAGATGAGTTAGTTGCAAGTGGTGTTCAATTAATTTGGCAGACAGGAAAACTAGATTATCAAAAAATTATAAATAGTGTTGGTAATAAATACCCAACAATTCATATAACAGAGTTTATTTATAATATGAAAGATGCTTATGCAGCCTCAGATATCATTGTTTCTCGTGCAGGTGCAATGGCTATTTCTGAATTATGTATTGTTGGTAAGCCTACAATTTTAATTCCATTGCCAACAGCCGCAGAGGATCATCAAACAAAAAATGCTCAATCTTTAGTTGATAAAGATGCAGCAATTTTAATAAAAAATAGCGAGGCAAAGCAAGTTTTAATAAAAGATGTAATTGCCTTAGCTAACAATGAAGAATTAAAGAAAGAATTATCTCAGAATATAAAGTTATTAGGAAAGCCTAATGCAACTAAAGAGATTGTTGATATATTATTGAATTTATTATAATGAATATTTTAGATAAAACATATTATTATTTTATCGGAGCTGGAGGAATCGGAATGAGTGCTTTGGAAAGATTCTTTTTATCCCTTGGTAAGAATGTTGTTGGTTATGACAAAACAGAAACAGAACTTACATCTCAATTAATATTAGAAGGGATTAATATTCATTTTGAAGATAATATTGATCTTATTCCAAAAGGGATAACACAAGAAAATACGCTGGTAATATATACTCCGGCAGTACCAAAAGATCATTTAGAATTAAATTATTTTCTTACAAATGATTTTAAGGTCATGAAGCGTTCTGAAGTTTTAGGAGAAATTACTAAACATACATACAATATCGGAGTTGCTGGAACACATGGAAAAACAACTACATCTTCTATTTTAGGACACATATTAAAAGTTGCCAATGTAGAGTGTACGGCTTTTTTAGGTGGAATAGCAGAAAATTATGATTCTAATATCATTCTTAATGGTTCAAAGTATACAGTTGCTGAAGCTGATGAATTTGATCGTTCTTTTTTAAAATTATCTCCAAAATTAGCCATTATTACATCTGATGATGCAGATCATTTAGATATTTATGGTGAAAGAGATGAGGTAAAAAAATCTTTTCAAGAATTCGGAGCAATTGTTGAAGAAAAATTATTTGTTAGGAAAGGCTTAGAATTTAATAATGCTTACACATACGGAGTTGATGTAGATGCAGATTATAATGCATATAATGTAAGAATTATTGATGGACATTATGTTTTTGATGTACAAACTCCAAACGGTTCGTTGAAAGATGTAGGTATATTACTACCAGGTTATCATAATATGGAAAATGCAGTTGGTGCATTAGCTGTAGCTGATTATATGGGCGTACCTTATGAAAAAATAAAAGAAGCCTTATCTACTTTTATTGGGGTAAAAAGAAGATTTAACCGTTTAGAAATAAATGATAAAATTTATATTGATGATTATGCTCATCATCCTACAGAGTTGGATGCTGCAATTCGTTCAGTTAGAGAATTATATCCGGGTAAAAAAATTTTAGGAGTTTTTCAGCCACATTTATTTACAAGAACAAGAGATTTTGCAGATGATTTTGCAAAAAGTTTATCAAAATTAGATAGCTTAATACTTTTAGATATTTATCCAGCTAGAGAGCTCCCAATCGAAGGTATAACTTCAAATTTCTTGCTAGAAAAGGTAGATTTACAAGAAAAATTAGTATCTTCATTAGACAATAGTTTAAATGAGATAAAGAAACAAGATTTTGATGTGTTATTGACTGTTGGAGCGGGTAATATTGATACCATTGTTAAACCGATAAAAAAATGGTTAAGTGAAGCGTAAATTAAAAATCATAAAAGTGATTTTAGGAGTTATGTTGCTAATTGCATTAATTAGTTTTACCATAATTCACAATGCTTCACGTAAAGTGAGTAAACTAGATGTTGCGTTTGTTCAGCCTGTAGATAATTATTTTATTAATAACGAAACAATAAAAGAAATTATTAACAAAGGAGGAAATGATATCTTAAACCAAAGATTGAAAGACGTAAATGTTAAAGATATAGAACAAAGAGTTTCAGAAAATCCTTTTGTAGATTCAGTTCAAGTAAATAAAGATATTAATGGTGTTATACGATTAGATATTGTAGCTAACAAAGCAATAGCTAGAGTAAAAACTCCAAAAAATGAATTTTATTTAACAAATAATGGAGAAAAAATGCCTTTATCGAAATTGAGTTCGGCAAATGTTATTTTAATCTCAGGAGACGTAAAACCAAATGAATATGAAGATTTAAGTAAATTCGTAATAGCTTTAAAAGAAGACGATTTATTGAGAAATCATATTATAGCGATAGAAAAAAAAGGGCAACGTTCTTATGATTTACTTGTTAACTCAGGTAATTATTATATAGAGTTAGGTACTTTAAATAATTTTGATCAAAAATTACATAATCTAGATTTGTTTTATAATCAATATATAGATTATATAGGAACAGAAGATTATGAAAAATTAAGCTTAAAATTTGTAAACCAAGTTGTAGCAACCAAACGTATAAAAAATGGAAAACAATAGCAAAATTGCAGTTGGCTTAGACATAGGGACTACAAAAATAGTAGCACTTGTCGGTAGAAAAAATGAGAATGGAAAAATAGAAATTTTAGGATATGGTCAAGCTAAAAGTTTGGGTGTACACCGAGGAGTTGTTAATAATATAACACAAACTATAAATTCTATAAAAGAGGCAATAGATAAAGCAGAAAAAAATTCTGGAATAAAAATTTCAGATGTTACTGTTGGTATTGCCGGGCAACACATTCGTAGTTTACAACATAGCGATTATATAACAAGAACTAATTCTGAAGATGTAATCGATGATAACGATTTGAAATTGTTAACCAATCAAGTTTACAAATTAGTTATGCTACCTGGCGAAGAAATTATACATGTTCTTCCACAAGAATTTAAGGTAGATAACGAAGGGGAAATCAGAGAACCTATAGGTATGTATGGTAGTCGTCTTGAAGCTAATTTCCATGTAGTAGTTGGTCAAGTATCTTCTATTAGAAACATTGCTCGTTGTGTAAAAGCAGCTGGTTTACGCTTGGCAAGTATAACTTTAGAACCTATCGCATCATCTAGCGCTGCATTAAGTGAAGAAGAAAAAGAAGCAGGTGTAGCTTTGATTGATATAGGTGGTGGTACAACAGATATTGCAATTTTTAAAGACAATATTATACGTCATACATCTGTAATTCCTTTCGGAGGAAATGTAATAACAGAAGATATAAAAGTTGGTTGTTCAATAATAGGAAAACAAGCTGAAGCTTTAAAAGAAAAATTCGGATCTGCATGGCCAGGTGAAAACAAAGAAACAGAAATTGTATCTATTCCTGGTTTAAAAGGAAGAGAAGCAAAAGAAATTTCTTTGAAAAGATTATCTCAAATTATTCATGCTCGTGTACAAGAAATTTTAGAACAAGTCTACTTGGAATTAAAAAATTATGGTTGTGAAGATCAAAATAAAAAATTAATTGCAGGTATTGTTTTAACAGGTGGAGGATCAAAATTAAAACACATACGTCAACTAACTGAATATGTTACGGGGATGGATGTAAGGATAGGATACTCAAATGAGCATATAGTTGGTGCTAAAGCAGAAGAAATTAGTGGACCTGAATATGCAACATCGGTAGGGTTATTGATGAAGGGATTAGAAGAGCTTGAGTTGAGTTATAATTATCAACGAGAAATCTTTGAAAAACCTGTTATTAATAATCTAAATAATCAAGAAGAATTAGAAATAGGAATTCCTCAAAATAAACTTGAAGAAATAAAAATTGAAAAAGTTGAAGAGGTTAAAACTATTGAAGAAATTATAAAAAGACCGAAAAGAGAAGAGTTAGTAGATGGTTTACTTGATCAAGAAATTGGTCAAAAAATAGAAACTAAAACAAAGCAAGAAAAGAAAAGCTTTTTCTCTAAATGGACTGATAAGTTCATTCAAATGATAAACGAAACTGAATAAGAAATAATAAGATAAGAATAAATTAAGAACCAATTTAAAAACAAGGATATGAGTGATACGTTAACAGGAGATATTGTATTCAACTTACCAAAAAGTAGATCTCAAGCAATCAAAGTGATTGGTGTTGGGGGTGGTGGTAGTAATGCTGTAAACTATATGTTCGAACAAGGAATTGCAGGTGTAGAATTTGTAATTTGTAATACGGACTCTCAAGCATTGTCTAACAGTCCTGTTTCTACTAGAATACAATTAGGACAAGCGATTACAGAAGGATTAGGTGCTGGTGCAAATCCTGAAGTTGGTGAACAATCTGCAATTGAAAGTGCTGAAGATGTAAAAGCAGTTTTAGACGAAGGTACTAAAATGGTTTTTATAACTGCAGGAATGGGAGGTGGTACTGGTACAGGTGCAGCCCCAGTTATCGCAGGTATTGCAAAAGAAATGGATATTTTAACAGTAGGTATTGTTACAGCGCCATTCTTTTTCGAAGGAAGAATGAGGTTGGAACAAGCCGAAAAAGGTATAGAAAAATTACGTAAAAACGTAGATTCATTAATTGTTATCAATAATGATAAATTACGTGAATTATATGGTAATTTAGGTTTTAAAAATGGATTCTCAAAAGCAGATGAGGTTTTAACTACTGCTGCAAAAGGTATTGCAGAAGTTATTACACAACATTATGCCATGAATATAGATTTACGAGATGCTCGTACAGTTCTTAAAAATTCTGGTACTGCTATTATGGGATCAGCAAAAGGTAGTGGAGAAAATAAAGCGAAAGATGCTATTTCTTCTGCACTAGACTCTCCATTATTAAATAATAACAAAATTACAGGAGCTAAAAATGTATTGTTATTAATTTTATCTGGTAATAATGAAATTACAATGGATGAAATAGGTATAATCAATGATTATATTCAACAAGAAGCTGGTAATAGTGCTAATATTATCATGGGGATTGGTGAAGATCTAGAATTGGGTGACTCTATTTCTGTAACTGTTGTTGCAACAGGTTTCCCTACAGAAGATCAAGCATATACAGGTAAAGAAGAACAAAAAATTGTTCATACTTTAGAGGAAGATCAACCAATAAATAAAACATTATCTGTAGATCAACCTTTTGTAAATAGAGTTAAACCTATGACATTAAACTTTGGTAGGCCTGCAACTGAAAATAATTCAGTTCAAGCTCCAAAGCCAGAAGAACCAAAAAATAATTATCGTCAAGCAGATATTAATCAAAGTTTTCAACAACAATCATTTAACCAATCTCAACAGGAAAATGATTATAATTCTCCAAAACGATATGTTTTAGATGATGTAGAAGAAGAACCAGTTAAAGAAAATAATTCTTATGATGCTTTTGAGCCTCGATTGAAAACTGATTTTAATCGTTCTCAACAAGATCCAACAATTAATAATACAAATCAAAACTCAGGTTTTAATTCATATTCTAATTCGGTAACTTCAGAATCTAGTAATAGTTATCCACAAAATAATTATGAAAGTTTCAATTCATCAGAAACTTATAATAGTTATGAATCAAGTAACAATATTGTAAATGATAACGCCAATAACTTTGCTTATCAAGAACAGGAGCAAGCAACACAAATTACATTAGATCCTTTTAGTAAGCCTATAGAACAATCTAATGACGAAGAATTAAATAATGTGATTGAAGAAAGAAGAAGTCGTTTAAAACAATTTAATTTTAAATTTAATAACATAATGACTAATTCTCAAGTTGATGAATACGAATCTATTCCAGCTTACAAGCGTCAAGGATTAAATTTATCAGATAGAAATGATAATCAATCTTCAGATTTTTCTGTAGGGACTAACAGAAATAATGAAACACAGATTCGTCCTAATAATTTTTTACATGATAATGTAGATTAATATAAGGTTCATTCTTAATTTAAATATTCTTATTATATTAAAGGTTCATTGCTTTGCAATGAGCCTTTTTTTATTATAAATTTGTATGATAAACTAAAATACAATGAATTTAGAATCTCAAATAATGGGGCAATTGAAAGAAGCTATGAAAGCAAAAAATTCAATCGCTTTAGAAGCTCTTAGAGCTGTAAAATCAGAGTTATTATTAGCAAAAACATCTGGTTCTAATGGAGAACTGTCTCAAGAACAAGAGATTGCGTTATTACAAAAATTAGTAAAACAACGTAAAGAAGCTGCTGAGCAATTTGAAGCTAATAATCGTCCAGAATTAGCAGAAAAGGAATTGGCACAAGCAGAGGTTATCCAACAATTTTTACCTGCTCAATTATCAGAAGAGGAATTAACTGTAGCATTAAATGAAATTATTGCAGAAGTAGGAGCAACTTCAGCTAAAGATATGGGAAAAGTTATGGGAGCAGCTTCTACAAAACTTGCTGGTAAAGCAGAAGGTAAAGCAATTTCAACAAAGGTAAAAGAGATTTTATCAGCCATCTAAAAAAGACTATTTTATAGCTTAAATATTAAAAAAAGGTAAAATATTTATTATTTTATCTTTTTTTAGCTTTACACATAATATTTAAAATACTGTAATTCAGTTATTTAACTTTTAAACATGTTTAAAAGTTAAATAAATTAATAAAGGTCACTTTTTTTAACCTTTTTTTAACATATCTCTCTAAGCTACTTAAATTCTACATTACGAGCTGTATAAATTCACTAAAACTTATTACTTAGAATAATTTTAAATAACAAGTAGTTAATAGACTTAAATTTGCAAAGTAATCAGAAATATCTAAAGGATGACGAAAAGCATTACGGCTTTTATAGCGGTGTTAATGATTTTTCCAATAGCGAATGCTGATGGTAAAATTTTTAAAGAATCTGAGAAAGATAGTACAACTATCGTACCAGCTTCAGAGAAAAGAATGAGAAGTGTAGTTGATAATGATACAATCAAGAATGATACATTATCAAGTGAAAAGGATGTAGATAATCTTATTGAGAACAGTGTTCGTAAAATATCTACTGGAGTTGTTTCTTGGTATGGAGGTAAATTCCATGGACGTCAGACAGCAAGTGGTGAAATGTATGATAAACATGAATTAACTGCTGCCCACAAGTCTTTACCATTTGGGACTAAAGTAAAAGTTACAAATATTAGAAATGGAAAATCTGTTGTTGTAGAAATCAATGATAGAGGACCATATGTAAAGTCTAGAGTTTTAGATTTAAGTCAAGCTGCTTTCGATGAAATCGGTCACACCAATACAGGAGTGATGCAAGTTCAGTACGAAGTATTAAAAAGCGAGGATTAAAAAGTCTAGAAATTAAAAACATAAAAGGCTGAGAAGATATTATATCTTCTCAGCCTTTTTTTATTTAAAATATTTTTTAGGGCAATTGCTTCGCACCGTGCTTTATGCTGTATCTTTTATAAACAATTATACTTATTTATTTTAAAAGAATTGTTTATAAAAGGATGCCGCGCCAATCACTATTGCAAAACTTAATTTCAAAAAGTTAAAATATCTTCAAAAAAAAATCGTCTTATAATTAAGACGATTTTTTGATTTATTTTATTTAAAAATCTTAAGGACTTCAGTAGTTCTTGCTCTAGAAGCTTCAGCTAATTCAGCATTTCCTAAATCTTCTCCATGAGATGGAATCATTTCTTTAATTAATGGATCCCAATTATTTTTCATTAAATTAGGGAAACATTGTTTAAGTAAATCCAACATTGCACTTACAGAAGTAGATGCTCCAGGAGATGCTCCTAATAAAGCAGACATAGAACCATCTTGAGATGTTACGATTTCTGTACCAAATTTTAGAGTTCCTTTACCGTTTTCTTCTTCAATAACCTGTACACGTTGTCCAGCACTTTGCTCGAACCAATCATCTAGTTTAGCTTCTGGAAAATATTCTTGTAAAGATTCAACTTTCTTCTCTTTAGATAATAAAACTTGACTAATTAAATATTTAGTCAAATCAATATTATTTAAACCACAATTCATTAAAAAACCAACATTACCAAAGTTTACTGATTTAAATAAATCAGCATTTGATCCATGTTTTAAAAATTTAGTTGAAAATGTAGCAAAAGGACCAAATAATAAAGATTGTTTACCATCAATTACACGTGTATCTAAGTGAGGAACAGACATTGGAGGTGCTCCAATTTTAGCTTTCCCATACACTTTAGCATGATGCTTTTTGATAACTTCTTCATTCTGGCAAATTAACCATTGTCCTCCTACAGGGAAACCACCAAACTTTTTAGATTCAGGAATACCAGTTTTTTGAAGTAATAAAATTGCTCCACCACCAGCACCAATGAAAACGAAATCTGCATTAACAGCTTTATTAGTTCCAGATTTTAAATCTTTAACTTTTATAGCCCACTTACCATTACTTAAACGAGTTAAATCTTTAACTTCGTGTTCAGTTTCTAATGTGATTTCTTTTTTATCTTGTAATCCTTTAAAAATTTGTCTTGTTAATTCTCCAAAATTAACATCAGTTCCAATATTCATATGCGTTGCCGCAACTTTATCATCACCTTTTCTACCATCAACGATAAGTGGAGCCCATTCTTTTATTTTAGAAATATCTTCAGAATATTCCATATCTTTAAATAAAGGATGTTGAGATAACTTTTCGTAACGTTTTCTTAAAAAGTTTACATCTTCATCTCCCCATACAAAAGACATATGTGGTGTAGGACGTAAAAATTTTTCAGGAGAAGAAACATAATTATTTTCGACTAAGTAAGACCAGAATTCTTTAGAAGTCTCAAACTTTTTAGCAATACCAATAGCTTTGTCAATATTAACAACGCCATCTTTACCCATAGGAGTATAGTTTAGTTCACAAAAAGCAGAGTGTCCAGTTCCTGCATTATTGAAAGCATCAGAACTTTCAAATCCAATCTTATCTAATTTTTCGAAAACAGAAATTTTAATATTTGGATTAATTTTTTTAAGAAGTATACTTAGTGTTGCACTCATGATACCAGCACCAACCAATACGACCTCTTGAGGTTGCTTTTCCATTTTTCAAAAATATATTTTTGCTTACAAAGGTATCAATAAATAGTCTTTTTTACGAAATAATATTTAAAAAAAACAATGATATTTTACATTAAATATTTTTAACAACTACTTTTTAATGAATAAAAAGTAATTTATGTAATTATTTTATTACTGACCAATTTCATCAATGGTACTATTTGTTTTTAAACTTTCTTCAAAAGCTTTTTTATTAACAACTGTTGTCTTTGATATTTTATCATGCCAGCCATTTCCACCTAAAAAAGAAAAAGCATCAAAAGGTATTATTCTTGATATATTTCTTGAAAAATAGTCTTTTATTGTTGGATTTGTACCATCTATCATTACAACTTTAGTTCCAGTAATATATTTTCCAATTGATCTACCTTTTGTAATAGCTTCAATTCCAAAATAAATAAGAAAGTAAGCACTTGATGTCAAAATACGATCTAATAAAGGATGTATATTTTCAATTTCATTGAAAATATTACTTTCAGGATTTATAAAATAAATAAAAAGAGATATTATAGAAAATATAATAATTATACTAATAACTATAAAAATAGAATCAATAATAAAATTTAAAAATCGAACTCCTTGATTAGCTTTGTTTTCTCCAACAGTATAATCTTGATGCATATAGAATTAATTAAATACATATGATGTAACATTATTATATGTATATTATTATATCTGAAATTAAATTTTATCCTTTATCCAACGGCGAAGATTAATGTAGTTGGTATTTCTTCTTAATAATTCATCAGATTCTGCTTCAATTAAAAATTTATCTAAATCTCGAAAAGCTTTTATTTTTTCCTGAGGATATAAATCATTTAATTCAATAAAGAATAAACTAATTTTTCTAGTTATACTATTATTATTCTTCATTTTTTTACAAAACTGATGTGTTTTATAAGAATAAGAATCAAGTTCAAGATCGTTCCCAGAATCATATAAATTCATCATAATTAATACATAGGTATAAAAATGTAAATCTTCTTGAATATAAAAATCACTATGAATTATTTTCTGACAATATTCAAAAGAGTTTTCCCAATCTTTATTTAAAAAGTGATAAGCGGCTATTTTTAGATAAAGAATTAAAATATGATGATTATCTATTTTACGTTGATGAATTTTTATTTCTCTTAGAATATCCTTGATAAGAAATGGACTTATATTCTCTTTTGGATTAATGAAAAAATAGTTCAGTTTACTATTAAATTTTGTTACAAACCATAATGCTTCTACATTATCTGTAGTAGGGAAATCAAGAGATGATTTTTCTAATTTTTCATACCAAAATTTAAATTCTTCCGAGTTTTTCTTTAAGTATAATATTTTTAATAAATAAGTATGACCTTTTAAAAACCAAACAGGATGTTGTTGAATTCTTTCTTTTTTCTCATAAAATAATTCAACCCATTTTTTTGAGTATTCAAAAGCATAATCAGAATCTTGTATTAGCATAGCAAGCCACACATTAGCCTTATAAAACCATAATTTCTCTTTGAATTTAAGATCACTTAAATTGATCTCTTTTGTTTCTTCTAAAAAAAAGTTTTTTATTTTATTTATTTCTTCTTCATTTTTTGCATACCCATTTTCTAATAAAAGGCTATATAATTTTAATGATAAGTTAGATAATCGATTGGTTTGTAAATTTTGTAATGTTAATTCTTCTGATTCTTGTATTAATTGATCTGCGCGACCAGATATACTTCGAGTTATGTACTGAGATTCTATTATTTTCTCTAGTTCTAAAATATCATACGCAATAGCTTTTTCCTCTAATTCGTAAGCTTGAAATTTTGCTTTATCAAGAATTTTTAAACTTTGTTTGTATAATCCTTTTTGATAAAGAATTGTAGCAAAGTCAAATTGTTCTCTAATCTGCATTCTATCATTTTGCTGAGAAGGACTCATTCTTAAACTAACCAGTATCTGCTTGTACAGATGAGCTTTTAAATTAGATAATTGTTGCTTTGTAGTAATTTTCTTTTTTAGAATTATTGTTTCATCATATTCTTCTAATTTATCTAAAGCATCAAATAATAATAAAAATTTGGCATCAGTATTAATTTGTAAACGATGTACGTAAACTTTAAATTGTCTTTTTTCTGAACGATTTAAAGACTTAATTAAACTAAATAGCGAATCTTTATTGTAATTAGACATTGTAATTTAAAAAGGTTTAAAATATTGTAAATAAATAATTTACAATAAAATTTAGATGTTTGTGAATTGTAAAAAAAGAATAATCTTTGAAAGACTAAAGTTAACAAAAAATTAATTTCACACTACAAAATACAAACAAAAGAATTGGTATGAGTGCAGAAAAGATTCAAATTTTTGATACAACATTAAGAGATGGAGAACAAGTTCCAGGTTGTAAACTAAATAAGAAACAAAAACTGGAAATTGCTGCTAAATTAGATGATTTAGGAGTTGATGTAATCGAAGCTGGTTTTCCAATTTCGAGTCCAGGTGATTTTGAAGCAGTAAATGCAATTTCAAAATTAGTGAAAAATGCAACTGTATGTGGATTAACTCGCGCAAACAAAAAAGATATAGAGGCTGCTGCTAGAGCATTGCAATATGCAGTAAAGCCAAGAATTCATACAGGAATTGGTACTTCAGATTCTCATATTATTCATAAATTTAATTCTAACAAAGAAGCAATTATAGAACGTGCTGTAGAAGCTGTTGCTTATGCCAAATCTTTTGTTGATGACGTAGAGTTTTATGCAGAAGATGCAGGAAGAACTGATAACGCATATTTAGCAAAAGTATGTGAAGAAGTAATAAAAGCTGGTGCTACAGTACTAAACATTCCTGATACAACAGGTTATTGCTTACCATACGAATACGGAAATAAAATTAAATATTTAAAAGATAACGTTCCAGGAATAGATAATGTTATTATTTCTTGTCATAATCATAATGATTTAGGTTTAGCAACTGCAAATGCAGTAGCAGGAGCTATAAATGGTGCTAGACAAATAGAATGTACGATTAATGGTATCGGAGAACGTGCAGGAAATACAGCATTAGAAGAAATTGTAATGGTTTTTAAACAACATAAAGAACTTAATCTATATACTGATATTGATACAAGAATGTTAACAGAATTAAGTCAGTTTACATCAGAAACGATGGGAATGATTGTTCAACCAAACAAAGCAATTGTAGGTTCTAATGCATTTGCACATAGTTCTGGTATTCATCAAGACGGTGTTATTAAGAATAGAGAAACTTACGAGATAATAGATCCTGCTGATGTAGGTGTTAATGAATCATCTATTATTTTAACTGCTCGTAGTGGACGTTCTGCTTTAGCGTATCGTTTAAAAAATATTGGATTTGAGGTAACTAAGAACGAATTAGATGTTTTGTATGAACTATTCTTAGAAGTTGCTGATGCAAAAAAAGAAGTCGTCAAAGAAGATTTAGAAAGATTAATGTATCAATTTAATCAAACAGTAGAAACAAAATTTGCATGAAAACATTATTCGACAAAGTGTGGGATGCACATGTAGTGAGTCAAGTTGAAAACGGACCACAAGTAATTTATATTGATAAACACCTTATTCATGAGGTAACAAGCCCACAAGCATTTGCTGAGTTGGAAGCTAGAAATATCCCTGTTTTTAGACCAGAGCAAATTGTTGCAACGGCAGATCATAACGTACCAACAATCGACCAAGATAAACCTATAAAAGAGCCATTGTCTAAACAACAATTAGAACAATTGGCAATTAATTGTGAAAAAAATAATATTTCTTTCTATGGATTAGGACATCCATACCAAGGTATTATTCATATAATTTCTCCAGAATTAGGAATTACACAACCAGGAATGAGTATGGTTTGTGGAGATAGTCATACTTCTACACATGGAGCTTTCGGAGCAATAGCTTTTGGAATTGGAACGAGCCAAGTCGCACAGGTTTTTGCAAGTCAATGTTTATTGATGAATAAACCGAAATCTATGCGTGTTACGGTAAATGGAAAATTAAATCCGAATGTTCAACCAAAAGATGTTATCTTATATATCATTTCAAAAATTGGAACAAATTCTGGAACAGGATATTTCTGTGAATATGCTGGTGATGTATTCGAAAATATGTCAATGGAAGGAAGGATGACTGTTTGTAACATGTCTATAGAAATGGGAGCTCGTGGAGGAATGATTGCTCCAGATCAAACAACATTCGATTATTTAAAAGGTAGAGAATTCGCACCAAAAGGTGAAGAATGGGAACAAAAAGTTGCTTATTGGAAAACGTTACCAACAGATGAAGGTGCAACTTTTGACAAAGAAGTTGTATTTGATGCTGCTGATATTCAACCAATGATTACTTTCGGAACAAATCCAGGAATGGGAATTGCCGTTAATGATGTTATTCCTTCTAAAGATTCTTTAAGTGAGAATGAAAAAGATTCTTTCGAGAAATCATTAAAATACATGGGATTCAAAGATAATCAGTCAATTATCAATTACCCAATAGATTATGTTTTTATAGGAAGTTGCACCAATGCAAGGATAGAAGATTTGCGTACAGTAGCCAATTATGTAAAAGGTAAACAACGTAATGAAAATGTTGTTGCTTGGATTGTTCCGGGATCAAAACAGGTAGAAAAACAAGCAATAGAAGAAGGTTTAGATAAAATTTTCGAAGAAGCAGGTTTCAAATTAAGAGAACCAGGTTGTTCAGCTTGTTTAGCAATGAATGAAGACAAAGTTCCAGAAGGAAAATATTGTGTTTCTACATCCAATAGAAATTTTGAAGGAAGACAAGGTCCAAATTCTAGAACATTATTAGCAAGTCCGCTTTTAGCAGCTGCAGCTGCAGTTCATGGTAAAATTGTAGACATTAATCAAAATTAAAAAGAAATGGATTCTATCAATCATATAAAATCATCAGCTGTTCCTATTAAAATAGAAAATATAGATACAGATCAAATTATCCCAGCTCGTTTCCTAAAAGCAATTAGTCGTGAAGGATTTGGAGATAATTTATTCAGAGATTGGCGATATAACCAAGATAATCAGCTGATAGAAAATTTTCCATTAAACGATTCAAAATTTAAAGGAAAAATCTTAGTTGCAGGTAAAAATTTTGGTTGTGGTAGTAGCCGAGAGCATGCAGCTTGGGCAATTAAAGACTACGGTTTTGATGTTGTTATAAGTAGCTACTTTGCAGATATTTTCAAAGGAAATGCATTAAACAATGGTATTTTACCAATTGTTGTAGATGATGAGGTTCTAAAAACTATTTTTCAAAGCGTAGAAGAAAATCCAGAAGTAGAACTTGAAGTCAACTTAGAAAATCAAACATTAAAAATTAAAGATATCGAACTGACGTTTGATGTAGATTCTTATAAAAAGATTTGTTTATTAAATGGATATGATGATATTGATTTTTTAATCAGCCAAAAAGATAAAATAGAACAATACGAACAAAAAAGACATAAAGCTTTACAAGATGAAAACGCATAAAATAGCTGTGCTTTCTGGTGACGGAATTGGACCAGAAATCATTTTAGAATCTGTAAAAATTCTAAAAGTAGTAGAACAAGTTTTTAACTATAGTTTTGTATTCGAAGAAGGATTAATCGGTGCAATTGCGATTGACGAGACAGGAAATCCTTTACCAGAAAGTACATTGCAACTATGTAAAGATGCTGATGCTGTTTTATTTGGTTCTATCGGTGATCCGAAGTATGATAATGATCCAAATGCAAAAGTTCGCCCAGAACAAGGATTATTAAAATTAAGAAAAGAACTTGGTTTGTTTGCTAATATCAGACCTATCAAAGCGTATGAATCTTTATTAGGGAAAAGTCCTTTAAAGAAATCTCATATCGAAGGAACAGATATGGTCATTTTTCGTGAATTAATCAACGGAATTTATTTCGGAGAAAAATTCACAGCAGACGATTATTCTTATGCATACGATACTTGTACGTACAAAAAAGAAGATATCGAACAAATTACACATTTGGCATTTCAAGAAGCATTAAAACGTCGTAAAAAAGTAACATTAGTAGATAAAGCAAACGTATTAGATACTTCTCGTTTATGGAGAAAAGTTGCAATGGAAATTAGCAAACAATATCCAGATGTAGAATTAGATTTTCTTTTTGTAGACAATGCAGCAATGCAATTAATTATCAATCCAAAACAATTTGATGTTATTCTTACAGAAAATATGTTCGGAGATATTATATCAGACGAAGGAAGTGTTATCGGAGGAAGTATTGGTTTGTTACCATCATCATCTGTAGGAACAGAAAATGCATTATTCGAACCAATTCACGGTTCTTATCCACAAGCCAAAGGAAAAGGAATTGCAAACCCAATGGCATCTATTCTAAGTGCTGCTATGATGCTTCGTTATTTAGGATTAGAAGAAGGAGCAAAGGCTATAGAAGATGCAGTAGAAAATGCAATTAATAACCTTATTGTAACATCAGATTTAGATGAAACAAGTGATTATTCAACATCAGTTGTAGCACACTATGTCATAAAAATATTATTGAGCGAGCATGATCAACAATCATATATTAATTTAGAAAATATATTGATCGGCAAATCGACAATTATATAGTTTATATTTTTCAACCAAAAAAAAAGCCATTCAGAAATCTGACTCTGAATGGTTTTTTTATTTTAATTATTTCATCTGGATAAAAAATTATGATAATTTTCTTTTGGGCAAACCTTTCAGGCCGCGCTTTATCACTCCCAATCTTTGCGAATTGGTTATAAACTTGAATTTATTCCAATTCGCAAAGGATTTCCGTTGCAATCACTTTTGCATTTTTATAGGGAATAATACTATTGAAAAGTTTGTAATACTCCGAAAAATAATTGTTCTTCACGGTACTGATTCAGCCAATAAAAACAACCTTGTAAAGTTGTTTTTGTTGGATACTTTGAGATAACAACTCGAGAGAAGAGCAACATATTTGTTGCGTTTTTATCCAAAATAAAAACTTAAACGCTAATTAAAATTTACTTAAAATACCGAAATGTATTTTAGATTCTTTGAAATTAAAAGATGTAGAATTTGTTTTTCCTACAGCGTAACTTAAATTAAAAATTCCCATTTTGGTAATAAAAGATATTCCTGTACCCATGCTTAGGAGAGATGAATTGATTTCGGAACGTTTATTTTCTATAAATCCGTAATCAGAAAACAAACTAATATAAAATCCTTCGTTTGGCACAAATCTATAATCTGCGCTTGCAAAACCGTACATATTAGCTACAATGCTTTGTTCATTAAATCCTCTAAAGCTTTTAAATCCTCCGATGCGGTAAAGTTCGTTTTCGGAGAAATAATTATCCTTTGTGAGTAAACCATAAAACTGTCCACCAACTTTTATAAAATGTTTTGGATGTAGCTCGAATAAACGATAGGTTTTTAATCCAATTTCTATTTGGCTTGTTGTTTTGTTATCGATATCTTCTGTCCAAGAAAAGTTTTTTTCTTTTTTTCTGATAGAATTAACTACAATATTAAACAAAGATTTTCCTTCCATTAATTGATAAGGATGCTGTTGATAATAACTGTAAGATAAACCAAACCCAGACTTCGAATAATCATCATAACTAGATTTTAAACTAGAATCGTCATCCAAAAGAAAATTGGATGATTGCAAAAGTCCAGTGATACCAATTGTAGAGTTTACGTTTATGTTATAAAATAAATGTTCTGAAAAATTAATATTTACAAATGTAGAATCTTGTTTAAATAGTTTAAAATTAGTTTCAGAACCAATTGCAGATTTGAATAAGTACGGAACTTTTACATTCATATCAAGCGATGTATTGCTACTAGAAGTACCAATCCAATTCAGTCTTATTTCTTCGAAATTATTAAATATGTTATTCAACGAAAGCTGTACGTTTCCATTCAATTTAAAATTTCCGTTGTCATCTGTTCCAAAACCTAAAATTCCATCAAAATAATTTGAATTATTTTTTTTGGTGTAGAGATAAAGTATTGTTAAATCTTTTTTGAATAATGTCTGTGGGCTTTTTGTTTCTGAAACATACCTAGTTTGTTGAAGAAGTTTTGATATATTTTTCAATTTATCTTCATTGTATATTTCTCCATTTTTTATATTTAATGCATGACGAATATAACCTTTTGATAAACTTGTGTAACCAATTAATTTTACTCCATCTACAGTTCTTTGTTTTCCTTTATTTAGTGTTAACTCTATCTTGGGTTCGTTTTCTTTATAACCTTTGTGTGCTATGTTTATTTGAGCAAAAGGATAACCTGAATTACTTGTTGTAGTTGATAGCTTGTTTAAAATAGAATCTAAATTATTTGTAGGGAAATAATCATTTTTATTGTCAAATAACTGATTATTTTTCACCCAAATGGTTTGGTATAATTTTCCTTTGTTTAGATATACTTTATTTTCAACAATAGAATCTAATGTAAGGGTATAATATCCTATTTTTTGTAAAGAATCTAAAGTAGGTTGAAAAGCTATTTTATCAAAATCTTTAATATAGGTTTTAGTTTCGTTATCATAACGATAGAATTGATACTTTTTTTCTTGACTAAAAACGGATGTATTAATAAGAATAAGGAATAATAGTATATAGTTCCAAAAACGTGTCATAGGTTCTAATAACGTGTAAAATATATTTAAAGTATTTTTAATTAATGATAAGTATAGTTGAAGTCTAATATTTAAAAATTATTTTTGTTTCAAATTTAAAAGAAATGTTGAAATTTTTTAAAATTATTGGTTATTTAGAAGCTGTATCTGCAATTGTTTTGTTTTTTATAGCAATGCCTTTGAAATATATTTTTAATGATCCGTCTTGGATTCCTTATGCAGGTAGAATACACGGAGGTTTATTTGTTTTGTACGTTATAATACTATATTTAGTAAAAGAGAAATACAATTGGAGTATGACTATATTTTTAATTTTCTTTTTTGCTGGTGTAATTCCTGGTGGAACAATTTGGGCCGAGAAAAAATTTATAGAAGGAAAAAAATATAAAAAAATATTAGCTGAACAAGAAGTAAAATAATTTTTAAAAAATAAAAAAAGCCGAAGAAAATTTTCTTCGGCTTTTTTGTGAGCGGGAAACGAGACTCGA
>DJDD01000189.1:6105-6269 GCA_002430925.1 Flavobacteriales bacterium UBA5933 | reverse complement strand
AAGAATGTCTTTTTCTTTGTTCGCAATCACACCTTGTTGAAGCTTCCTGCGGCTTTCTTTTTCCAAAATACAGAAATCAAGAGTATCTTTAGAAACATCAATGCCAATGATAAAATTTTTCATAAATTTGGATTTAGGAAAACAACTCTGATACAACCTATGGT
>DJDD01000189.1:0-5793 GCA_002430925.1 Flavobacteriales bacterium UBA5933 | reverse complement strand
ACTAAATACAAATCTAATAGCTTTTCGAAGAATTTTAATTATTGAAATTAAGTTTCTAAAGAATATGTATCGACGAGCTCAACATGATAAAATTAAATTACAATGAAAAATAATAGAAATAAAATCCGTCATTTTGAGTGAAATTCGATTAGAATTTAGTATCGAAAAATAAGTAAGGATTTTTTTAGAATATTATCTTAATTAATTTTGTTTTCTGTCTTAGATTTCGATACAATTTTCTACGAAAATCACTCAATCTGACAGAAACGAAACTTCTAAATTATTATTCTTCTATTGAAGAATTTGTCATTCTGAGCCTTTCGAAGAATTTTAATTATTGAAATTAAGTTTCTAAAGAATATGTCTCGACGAGCTCAACATGACAGAAAAATCTGCAATAGCGATTGACGTGAAAATCCTTTTCTAATTGTATACATTTCAACTTGGTCATTGAGGTTCTCGAAATGCCAATCACCAATTAGAAAAGATTGTAACAAAAAGCGCGACCGAAGGGATTGCCCTAAAAAAAATTAAAACTTAGTTTCTGAATATGGAATACGATGTTGAATAGAACGAACTAATGTAGCCTCGTCTGCATACTCCAACTCGTCACCAACGCCCAATCCTCTTGCAATGGTAGAGAAAATTACATCTACATCTTTTAACTGTCTATATAAATAAAACACCGTCGTGTCTCCTTCCATCGTAGAACTTAGTGCAAAAATTATTTCTTTTACATCTTCATTTTTTACTCGATGAATTAATGTTGCGATATTCAATTGGTCTGGACCAATTCCTTCCATTGGAGAAATTTTACCTCCCAATACATGATATTGTCCTCTGAATTGTCCAGTATTTTCTATTGCCATAACATCTCTTACATCCTCTACCACACAAATTGTTGTTTCGTCTCGTAATGGATTACTACAAATTTCGCAGATTTCTTCGTCAGAAATTGTATGGCAATGTTTACAATACTTTACATCTTCTACCAAATGAGAAAGTGCCTGGGACAAAGCTGTTGTTTGAGATTTTGGACGATTCAGCATATGCAAAACCAGTCGTAAAGCTGTACGTTTTCCTATTCCTGGTAAATTCGACATTTCTTCTACTGCTCGTTCTAAAACCTTACTTGGATAATTCATGTATTTTAAAAAATAATAGAATACAAATTTACAATTTTATCTCTGTAAAAATAATATAGGCTGTTATCTACAAAAAAGTTTAAATTTGAAGTTATTTACTAGAATAAATTATGAATTCAACAATTATACTACTTTGTGTAATTCTATACTTTGTAGGGCTTTTAGTCATTTCTTACTTTACAAGTCGTAATTCCGACAATCAATCTTTTTTTAACGGAAACAAAAAAAGTAAATGGTGGTTGGTTGCCTTCGGAATGATAGGGACAAGTTTAAGTGGTGTAACTTTTATTTCCGTTCCCGGAACTGTTGGTAAACTAACAGGAACAGAATATATATATGGTGGTTTCGAGTATTATATGATGGTGATAGGTTTTTTCTTAGGCTATTTTATTGTCGCAGGAATTCTATTACCACTTTATTATAAAATGAACTTAACCTCTATTTATACCTATCTCGGGAAACGTTTTAATGTTGAGGCTCACAAAATGGGTTCTATCTTCTTTATTATTTCGAGAGGGATTGGAGCTACAGCACGTTTGTATCTTGTTGTAAATGTTTTACAAATCTTTTTATTAGACAATTTAGGTGTTCCGTTTTGGGTAACAACATTTATCTTACTATTAATGATTTTATTATACACGTTTGAAGGTGGAGTAAAAACAATTGTGGTTACGGATACTTTGCAAACATCGTTTATGATTATTAGTTTAATTGCCTGTATATGGTTTATTCTATCTCATCTTAACCTTAGCGTAGGTGAAGCATACGATATTATGCAAGCAAAAAATTATACACATTTCATCAATTCTGATCCAAATTCTAAAACTTATTTCCTGAAAACAATTCTAGGAGGAATGTTTATAACCATTGCAATGACTGGTTTGGACCAAGAAATGATGCAAAAAAATATCTCTGTTGATAATTTACATAATTCGAAAAAGAATATGCTAACTTTTGCAGGAACATTACTTATCGTGAATTTAGCTTTCCTATTTCTTGGTGGATTATTGTATATCTATGCCATGAGCGAAGGTGGATTTTATACGACAGATGGTTTCTTTATGCAACAAGATGGACAAAATATTATGGGAGACGATATGTTCCCTGCATTATCTTTATTAGGACATCATTTTCCTATGATTATTGCTATTATATTTATCATCGGACTTATTTCTGCTCTTTTTCCATCGGCAGATGGAGCATTAACAGCTGTTACAAGTTCTTTTTGTGTCGATTTATTGAACTTGAATGAAGACAAAAGCAAAACAGAAAAACAAAAAAAGAAAACCAGAATTAAAATACATTTAGCATTCACTATTATTTTCTTTGTTTTAATCATGATTTTTAAAATAATCAATAACAAATCAATTGTTTATTTGGTCATGGAAATTGCTGGTTATACATACGGACCATTATTAGGTTTGTTTGCATTTGGAATTTTAACCAAAAGAAACATTTACAAAAAATATGCTATTGTAACCGTTGCAGTATTAGCACCATTATTCACTTATATCATCAACGAATCTGTAACTAATTTTACTGATTACAGAATTGGTGTAGAACTTATTGTAGTCAACGGATTATTAACATTTTTGGGATTATATGCTGTAAGCACAAAACAATTACAACAAATATAAAATTAATATAAAACCACTACTATGAAAAAAATTGCTATTATAGGAGCAGGAAATCTTGGAATTGCTATTGCAGAAGGCTTAATCAAGAAAAATACCTTCCGAGCAGAACAAATTATTGCGACAAGAAATAATTTAACTCAGTTACAGCATCTCGAAAAACTAAGTGTAACGATTACCAACGACAATCAGTTTGCGGTAAAAGAGGCAGATTATATTCTATTGTGCGTAAAACCTTTCAAGGTTGAAGAAGTTTTACAAAAACTGAAAGACGATTTTACCTCAGCCAAAACACTTATTTCTGTTGCAACTGGCGTTTCACTAAACACCTACGAAAATATAATTGGGAAAGACATCAATATTTTTCGTGCAATGCCAAATACAGCTGCTGCAGTAGAAGAATCTATCACTTGCATTTGTGGAAACACAAAAGACGAAAAAGTAAGCAACGAAGTAAAAACTATTTTTGATACTATCGGAGATTCAATTTTTATCAACGAAGAACTGATGAATGCTGCAACCGTAGTTGGTGCTTGTGGAATTGCTTATGTTTTACGTTTTATACGTGCCATGATACAAGGCGGAATCGAAATAGGTTTCGATACACAAACAGCCACAAAAATAGTTGCACAAACCGTAAAAGGAGCATCAGAATTGTTAATAGAAAACGGATTGCATCCAGAACAAGAAATAGACAAAGTAACAACTCCAAAAGGTTGTACCATTGCAGGACTTAATGAAATGGAACACCAAGGTTTTAGTTCTGCTTTGATAAAAGGAATCAAAACATCATTTGATAAAATATAAAATGGAAAAAAAATTAAAATTAATCTGGGATTTCTATGGTCCCGACGCAATACCAACAGCCAAACATCATGCAATTCATTTGAAACAATATGCAGAGAAAGAAAAACTACAAAGTACACTTTCTGATTTTGTGGAAGTAGAACCAGAATATGCAGTTGCTTATTTGGTGGTTGTAGAATCAGAAATGATACAGGTACGCGACGCTTTAATTCCGCACCGTGGGGAATGGCACAAAGATTAAACTATTTTTTCTTTGGGCGGTTGACACGGCTATTCGCTGTATCTTTTATAAACAAATGGGACTTTTTTATTTTATAAGAAGTTCCATTTTTTTATAAAAGGATGCCACTGCTATCCGTACCGCAGAGTTGTTGCAATTAAGACATATTGATTAATGAAAATAGATTATATTTACGGATTTATAGATGACGTTTTACTACGAATCTTCTTGGTTTGATTCTTTATTTGCTAATTGTACAAAATTTATCGATGGTAAAATAACAGGCTCTAATCCTGATTGTAGAGTTAAATTTGAAACGAATGCACGAAGATATGGAAATGCGATTGCAGGTGCATTTACTTTAGGGAATGAAGATAACTTAAATTTATCAGTAACTTTTTCATCTAACAATTCAAAATCAAATAACGCTTCTACTATTAAGTCAAATAGCTTATCATTTATTGTTAGTTTAAATCCTACACTAAAAGTATCACTATCATTTTCTTCTGAAAAATAATTCCCTGATTCTAAATCAAAAGAATTTTCTTCTCTCTTTATATTTTGATCTAAGAGAGATAAATTTATATTAGAAATCTTCCAATCTTTTAGTTGTATTTTCATTTTATGCAGCTAAAGCTAAATTACAATCTTCTATGCTGTTTTTGTTATTAAAAACAGATTTTGTTGATGACGAATAATACGAAACTTTTCCAGTTTCAAAATACCTATTTTCTAAATCAACAGTAATTTCAGAAAAACCGTATTTCAAAACAGAAATTTCGTATAATTTTTCCGCAGAAATATTATCGAAAAAATCATCAATACGTTTTTTTACATCTTTTAATTTCATTTTATATGACCTGTTTTAATTATCGAATTTGAAACAACATTTTTAGAAGGATTATAAACTGTACAAATAGTACAATTATTCGTTCTAAGATTAATTCTCTCAATTCTTTCTTTTGCAAATTTAATATAAAAATTTCCTTTCACAACTTCTAAAGGCAAAAATTTTTCTCCTCTAGCTAAATTTAATAAAACCCCATCTAAAAACCTCATTTTCTTACCAATAGAATCTATTTTTTCTTTATATTTATCTACTAAATATTGCAAAATTTCTACTCCATCTTCTATTGTTAAATCTAAAAATTCAGATTCATCAACTTCAATATTAGACTGAATAATACAATATTCTTTGTATTTTAATATTTTCTTGTCATTATCCCAAGATTGAGCTATTGCCCATTTTTCAGCCAAATCAGCAGTCTTAGAACTTACTCCATTAATAAAAAAATAAACACCATCACCCAACCATTCATCATCTCCTTTTGACAATTTATAATTGGAATCAAGAATCTCTGTAGCAGATTCAATACTCGTGCCATGATGCCCTTCAATCGAAAAAATCATAAATAATACATTTGTTAAAGAGATTATAAATATATAAAATAAAACGAATTCTGCTAGCATAGGTCAATTTCGCACAACTCTAATTTTGAGATGAAAACTAAAATAATACAAAAATAAACCTTTTTAAAATAGTTTTTAAAGAGGTTTATTTTATAAAATCAATTATTTAACTATAATCAAAGCACTTTAAGATATAAAAGATTTTTTTAGTAATTTGATTCCATTTAAAAAGCTCTAGCATTACTTGGTTGAAACTGTTTTTCTTTGCCTAATTTATTAAGTAGTTGCAAATATTTTCGCAGTTGAACGATATTTCACTTAAGAAATTTTTCAGAAAAAATTTGTATATTTAAGAGAATAAAACGTAAAAAAGTTTAGAAATAGAAACTAAAATTTTGAATAAAAAATATTGAAATTGATGAGAATAATATTCAATATGTGAAAACAACTTTGGGTTTTCATCTTTTTAAAACATCTATTTTAAAAAATAATGAGAAAATTGGTTATTATGCACTAGAATACGATGAAAACTTTGAAATTATAGATGATTATTTTATTAACAAAACTGTCATTTCGA
>DJDD01000125.1 GCA_002430925.1 Flavobacteriales bacterium UBA5933 | reverse complement strand
TCTGGGCAATCCCTTCGGGCCGCGCTTTTCGTTTCAATCTTTTTTGATTGATTATTGCATTTCGAGAGCCTCAATGACCAAATCGAAATGTATCCAATCAAAAAAGGATTTCCACTTCAATCGCTATTGCAAATTTTTCTGTCATGTTGAATTCGTTGAAATATTATTTTATGTCATGTTGAGCTCGTCGAAACATTTTTGTTTAAAATTTCGTTTTCATTAATTAAAATTCTTCTACAGGCACTGAATCACATTAAGTTATGTAAAGAAAATATTTAAAAAAATCCTTACTTATTTTTCGATACTAAATTCTATCGAATTTCACTCAAAATGACGTATTTTTTTCTGTCAGATAGAGTGATTTTTCGAAATGCGAATGTAGAAAAATAGTATCGAAATCTAAGACAGAAAAAACTTTGCTTAACATTGAAGTTGTCTAAACTATTTTGAATAATTTTTAATACTTCATTTTTAGTATCTAATAAATTATTCATTTGCAATAGTGATTGAAGCGACATCCTTTTTAGATTGTTCATTTCGACTTGGTTATTATATTTCGATTTAACTCAATGACTAATCTATAATGCATAGACCAATCTAAAAAGATATAGCGAAAAAGCACGGTGCGAAGCAATTGCCCTAAAAAATAATTTTATTATAAAAATAAACCTCACTTAATTTGTTTTAAATGAGGTTTGTTATAGTTTATTTTATGTACGTAGGATTCTCTTTATTTTTCATTATTTTATAAACGCTTTTACCAATACCTTTTGTTATAGCAGATAAATTATCAAAATTGATAATTGAGATATCATCATTTTTTTGATGATAATGTTTTTGATTTTCCATATCAACAGAGGATAAAGAATGAGAAACAACTTTATGATTTACAAAGTTTACATTATCTGAGCGAAAAAATAATTGTTGACTTAAATAAGGATCATTTTCTACACCAAATTTTTTGCATGAATACTTATTCATTAAACTCATTAAATCAGAACGATCACTTCCTGTCATGTAAACTTTTCCTTTACCGAACGCAGATGGAGTTCCAATCATTTCTAAATTCAACATTAGTTTCATTTTTGGCAAATAATTACTGAAATTAGGATTTTCTACTAAGGCTTTAGAACCAATTAATCCAACTTCTTCCGCATCAAAAGCCATAAAAATTAGTGTTTGTTCCGTTTTTTTATTTTTATAATAATCGGATAGAGCCATTACAGCAGATGTTCCACTTGCGTCATCATCAGCACCATTATAAATTTTATCTTCGCCAACGGTATCAGTTCCTATGTGATCATAATGCGCACCAAAGGCAAAAATATCATCAGATTTTCCAGGTTTTATACCACAAACATTTTGTCCTTTTTTTCCTTTGTATTCAAATTCAATCAAAAATGAGTCACCAACACAAGGTTTTAATTTATTCTCTTTGAATTTAGACGCTATATATTCTGCAGCTATTTTGCTTTCATCAGAACCAAATTTTCTTCCTTTCATTGTATCAGAAGCAAGTTCTGTAAGGTATTCTTGTTGTTTTTTCTTTGAATATTGTGCGTGAGTAGAAAGCAAAGAGAATAATCCTATTGCTGTAAATATATATTTTTTCATGTTGTTAATTTTAAGAAGTCAAGATACAAATTATTGAAATAAAAAAAACTCCTCATTACAAATAGATTTTATAATGAGGAGTTTTGATTGAAATATATATTGTTAGTCAATTAATCCTTTGCAGATATTTTTTACAACGATTGGACCTTCGTATATAAAACCAGTATAAACTTGTAATAAACTTGCACCAGCTTCTAATTTTTCTTTCGCATCTTCTGCAGTTTGTATTCCACCAACACCAATTATAGGAAAAGCTTTGTTCGATTTTTCAGAAAGATATTTTATAACTTCCGTTGAACGTTTTTTTAATGGCTTTCCAGAAACACCTCCTGTTTCTTTTACCAAAGTAGGATCAGATTTTAAACCTTCTCTTTCTATGGTTGTGTTTGTGGCAATAACACCAGCTATTTTAGATTCTTGTACAATATCAATAATGTCGTCTAACTGAGAATCTGCTAAATCTGGGGCTATTTTAAGTAAAATAGGTTTTGGACTTTCTTTTTGCTGGTTGTATTGTTGTAGATAATTCAGAATATACAACAAAGGTTCTTTTTCTTGTAAATCTCTTAATCCAGGTGTATTTGGAGAACTAACATTTACAACAAAATAATCTACATAATCAAACAAGGCATTGAAACATTTGATGTAATCATCAACCGCATCTTCATTGGGAGTAATTTTATTTTTTCCAATATTTCCTCCAATAATATAATTTTTTCGGTTCTTTAATTCTTTAATTTTTTCTACAGCAAAATCAACTCCTTTATTATTAAATCCCATTCGATTGATAATAGCTTCATCATCTACAAGACGAAACATACGCGGGATGTCATTTCCAGGTTGAGGTTTTGGAGTAACAGTTCCTATTTCTATAAAACCAAATCCGAAGTGGTTCAATTCTTCTATAAATTCAGCATTTTTATCAAAACCAGCAGCTAAACCGATTGGATTTTTGAATTTAATTCCAAAAACTTCACGTTCTAATTTTGGATGATTAAATTGATAAAATTTATCCAATAATTTTCCAACACCAGGAAAAGCAGCATAATTTTTAAGATTACGAGTTACAAAGTGATGAGCATCTTCTGGTTGTAACTGAAATAAAACTTGTTTGATTTGTTTGTACATGCTGCAAAATTAAGAGAAAGTCTTTTATTCTCAAAAGTAAGTTCTCAGATTTAATAAACTATTTTATCAAGAAAGTTAAAGAGTAGAAGCTTAATTATTTTTAAGCTCCTCTTTTATAAATTTTCCAGTAACACTTTTTGCGTTTTTAGCAATTTCTTCTGGTGTACCTTCAGCAACAATTTTACCTCCTTTGTTTCCTCCATCAGGACCAATGTCAATTACGTAATCAGCAAGTTTTATAACATCAAGATTATGTTCTATAATGATGACAGAATTACCAAATTCTACAATTTTATTAATCACTTTCATGAGTACATTTACATCTTCAAAATGTAATCCTGTTGTAGGTTCATCTAAAATATAGATTGTTTTACCTGTTTGCTTCTTCGCTAATTCTGTAGCTAGTTTTACACGTTGAGCTTCTCCACCACTTAATGTTGTAGATTGTTGCCCTAGTGTTATATAACCTAAACCAACATCTTGCAACATTTGTACGTAACGGTATATTTTTGGAATCGGTTCAAAGAATTCTACAGCTTCGTTGACAGTCATATCCAAAACATCAGCAATAGATTTACCTTTGTAACGAACTTCTAATGTTTCTCTGTTAAATCGTTTACCATTACATGTTTCACATTCAACATGTATATCTGGTAAAAAATTCATTTCTATAACTCGTAAACCAGCTCCTTGACAAGTTTCACATCTTCCACCTTTTACATTAAATGAAAAACGTCCAGGTTTATAACCTCTAATTTTTGCTTCAGGAAGATTAGTAAATAATGCACGAATATCAGAAAAAATCCCTGTGTATGTAGCAGGATTAGAACGAGGTGTTCTACCAATTGGCGATTGGTCAACTTCTATAACTTTATCCAAATGTTCTAAACCTTCTATTTTTTTATAAGGCATAGGATCTTTCTCTGCACGGAAAAAATGTTGATTAAGAATTCTGTAAAGCGTTTCGTTAATCAAAGTAGATTTTCCACTACCAGAAACTCCAGAAACAACAACTAATTCACCTAATGGAATAGTTAGATTGACATTCTTTAGGTTATTTCCTGTAGCACCAATAATTTTTAGAAAATTACCATTTCCTTTTCGTCTTTCTTTTGGAATTTCAATTTGTAATTTATTGTTTAAATAATTTGAAGTTAATGTATCAGATTTCAACATTTTATCTGGTTCGCCTTCCCAAACAATTTGTCCTCCATTTTTACCAGCTTTTGGTCCAACATCAATGACATAATCAGACTCTAAAATCATGTCTTTATCATGTTCAACAACTAAAACAGAATTTCCAATATCTCTTAATTTTTTAAGAGAATCGATTAATTTTACATTGTCACGTTGATGTAATCCAATACTTGGCTCATCTAATATATATAATACATTGACTAATTGAGAACCAATTTGTGTTGCTAAACGAATTCGCTGAGCTTCTCCTCCAGAAAGGGTTCTAGAAGAACGATTAAGACTTAAATAATCCAACCCTACATCTAATAAGAAAGACAATCGAATATAAATTTCTTTCAGGATTTCACTAGCAATTTGTTGTTGATTTGCAGTCATAGAAATAGGAGCATCTTCTATCCATTTCTGTAAAGATTTTAAATCCATTTCTGCAACTTCACCAATATTTTTATCATCAATGCGGAAGAATAAAGCTTCTTTTTTGAGACGTTTTCCTTCGCATGTAGGACAAACTATTTTTTTGCCAAATTTTTTGCTGATAGAATTCGATAATGGATTGTTTTTATCTTCCATAATTTCAGATAAAAATTCATTCAATCCTTCGAAATCTATTTTGTATGTTTTTTTAACAGAAGCAAATTTTAATTCAACGTTTAATGTTTCTGTTAAACCATTCATTACGTCATCAATTAATTGTTGAGGTAATTTTTTATAAGCTGTTTTTTGATCGACATTATGTTTTACATAAATAGCCTCAAGTTGTTTTTCGATACGAGAAGAATTTTTTAAAATTTCAAAAAATTCTTCAAGATTATCAAATAATGATTTATTGTGATCTTGAAATAATTTCTCAAGATTTATAACTTTTAATTCTCCTAATCCTGAACAAGTAGGACAAGAACCTTTAGGAGAGTTGAAAGAAAACGTATTAGGCTCTGGTAATGCATAAGAAACACCAGATGTAGGACACATCAATGATCGAGAAAAGAATTTAGTTTCATTTGTTTCATAATCCAAAATCATTGTAATTCCATTTCCTTGTTGCATTGCATGGTCAATACTTGAACGTAATCGTTGATCGTTGACTTTGTCATTTAGTAACATTTTATCAACTAATAATTCGATATCATGTGTTTTATAACGATCTAACATCATTCCAGGAGTAATATCCTGCAATTCTCCATCAATGCGCATTTGTAAAAATCCTTTTTTAGAATAAGTTACAAATATTTCGCGGTAATGTCCTTTACGAGAACGAACAATAGGAGATAGGATAGCTATTTTTTTATTGTCGTATTGTTGACGGATAAGTTCTATAATCTGCTCATTTGTATAAGCAATCATTTTTTCGTTGGTTTCTACAGAATATGCAGTAGAAGCACGAGCATAAAGTAGACGTAAAAAATCATAGATTTCTGTAATAGTCCCAACTGTAGAACGAGGATTTTTATTCGTTGTTTTTTGCTCTATTGCAATAACAGGAGATAAACCATCAATTTTATCTACATCAGGACGTTCTAATCCTCCTAAGAATTGACGAGCATAAGCAGAAAATGTTTCAATATATCTACGTTGTCCTTCAGCGTAAATTGTATCAAAAGCTAAAGAAGATTTTCCACTCCCGCTTAATCCTGTAATCACCACAAGTTCGTTGCGAGGTATTTTAACATCAATATTTTTTAAGTTATGTTCTCTTGCTCCGTAAACTTCAATAAAATCTTTATCCATGCTTATTAAATAGTCAAGTTACAAAAATACAAAAAAAGCCACATTTCTGTGGCTAAGTATACTTTAAAAAATGTTAATTGTAATTTTTTTATTTAATAATAGGAATGTAAATTCTAGAAATCTGTTTGATACTATCCGTTTCTTTAGGGTCATTTAACATCACTTCTAACTGTTTTGAATCTAATTTTATTTTTTTAGATTTAGCATAGTTGTACATTAAATCTACAGTGTGTTGTCTTTTAGACCTAGGCCCTAAATGCAACGTCAATAAATATTGACCACCAGGAACAATAACTTTTTTCATTTGTTTTTGTAATGGTAAGTCTTCTATTAATTGAATACCAGCATAAAATGTTGTTTTATCTTTTTCTTTATTAAATTCAGTAAAATAGATATATGGGAAACCTAAATCGAAATCAAAACCTTCTCCATCTTTATTCATCAAAGCTTTATAGATTGTTTCAAATGCAGCATCAACTTTAGATGAAACATCTTTTTCTGCCATTTTAGATTGTTTTTTAATCGCTAATAGATTTGTTTTGCCTAGCTCTACAATTCTATATTCACCATAATTTAATCTACCTTCTTTTTTATCTTTATCTAACCTTAATTTTACTTGATTATTTAATCCTATCATAGATTCTTTAAACTTATTTTTAGGATTTTTAAATAATGAAAAGTAACGATAAAAATAAGGTATTTCTTGACTTAAATAATTAATAGAGGTTTTAGTTTTTCCATTATCAAGCTGATTAAATCTAACATTTAAACTGTCTAATTTATCCCAACCATCATACTTTATTGTATAGTTAACAAAACGATTGATTGAAAAGTTGATAATATTTATTTTTCCAGAAGCAATATTTGCTTGTTCAGAATCCCATGTCATAGAATTTTCTTCACTTTCTTGTGTGTTAGAAAATTTTTTGATTGTTAACGTATCAGAAGCTGTGAATTGTTGCCATTTAGAAAACTGACGAAGGTTATAAAACTCATCGTAAACTAAACCAATTGGTGCATCAAATTCATATTGAATGTTTTCATTAAATCGCTTTGGTAAAACAGCAGGAATAATTGCTAATGCCAAAAGGATAAAGACTAAAAAAAGATTAATTTGCTTCATTTTCTTAATTGATTCTACAAAAATAGAAATACTTTGATGGAGTTATAGATATTTAATTAAAAATAATCATTAAAAAATACTATTTTTATTAAAATTATAAACTTATGGACATAAATTCATTACTA
>DJDD01000199.1 GCA_002430925.1 Flavobacteriales bacterium UBA5933 | reverse complement strand
TATTATATACCTTTTCTTACTTTGGAAATTTCGTTAGGATATCCACTTTTGATTGTGCAAATAAATTATTGTTACATAAAACTCCAAAACAAATAAGAATGAGTTTAAAAGTTTTTGATATTTGCATAAATCTATATGATAATTAAAAAAATGTTTACTAGAATAACAAAGTTAGAATATTGTTCTATATAAAATTAAAATTTACCTATTTTAACAAGCAAGATTGTAGTTTTTTTAATAAAATTTAAAAATTTTACTGTTTTTTAATTAAATGATTAAAAAAAATGTTTTTACAGACAAAATAATTTGATTTAATTTCTAACGAAATTAAAAACCGGTATTTGAAAAATCAAATACCGGTTTTTAATTTACTTTGGCATAAAAGAAGAAATATCAACTTCTAATCCTTTAGCAACCCCTAAACCTAAGTGAGGAGATACTCTAAACCAATGGCATAATTGTCTTAATATAATTTCGTCTTTTTTATCTCCTTCTATTCCAGACATAGAAGAAACTATATTGTTAATTGTATTTTGTTTTGCTTTATCGTCCATTACTTTGTCAAATAAAACTCCCGGTTGTGAATAATGATCATCATCTCCTTTTAAACCATGATTTCTATCAAAATAATTAACTGTATCGCTATCTAATTGATATGGTTTCCCTTCATATTCTTCTGAAGTATGATTTCCATCAAAAGAATTAGGAAAATAATTTTGAGAAGAACCTCCGTTATCAGTAAATTTTAAAGCTCCATCTCTGTGATAATTGTTAACCATAAAAGGACATGCATTTACTGGTAAATCTTGATAATTAGAACCTATTCTATATCGTTGTGCATCTGGATAAGCAAATATTCTTCCTTGTAACATTTTATCTGGAGAAAACCCTATTCCATCAACTACATTAGATGGTGAAAAGGCTGCTTGTTCTACATCTCTAAAATAATTTTCAGGTATTTTATTCAGTTCAAAATAACCAACTTCTATCAATGGGTATTCTTTTTGAGACCATACTTTTGTAACATCAAACGGATTCCATGGATAATCTTTTATTTGTTGTTCTGTCATTACTTGTATGTACATTGTCCAACGTGGAAAATCACCTTTGTCAATTGCTTCTACTAAATCTCTTTGTGAATGATCAGGATCAACTCCTCTATATGATTCTGCTTCTGGCCCTTCGAAATTTTTTATTCCTTGATTCGTTCGAGAATGAAATTTTACATAAACACGCTCATTTTTATCATTTACCATAGAAAAAGTATGGGAACCAAAACCATGCATATGTCTAAATCCGTCGGGAGTTCCTCTGTCAGACATTAAAATAAGTACTTGATGCAGTGATTCTGGATTGTGCGACCAAAAATCCCACATCATTGTAGGGGATTTACAATTTGTTCTTGGATCTCTTTTTTGTGTATGTATAAAATCAGGGAACTTCTTTGCATCTTTTATAAAAAATACTGGTGTATTATTTCCTACTAAATCCCAGTTTCCATCTTCTGTGTAAAATTTTAATGCAAAACCTCGTGGATCTCTTTCTGTATCTGCGGAACCTTTTTCTCCACCAACGGTAGAAAAGCGAGCAAACATTTTTGTTTCTTTTCCTATTTCTGAAAATATTTTTGCTCTACTATAATTTGATATATCATTAGTTACTACAAATTTACCAAAAGCTCCAGCTCCTTTCGCATGCACAATTCTTTCAGGAATTCGTTCCCTATTAAATTGTGCTAATTTTTCATGTAGAAAAAAATCTTGTATAAGGACAGGTCCTCTTTCTCCTACTGTTTGAGAGTTTTCATATTGTCCTTTTCCTACTGGACAACCAGAGTTTGTTGTTATTTTATTTTTATCCGACATATAATTTAGATTTATCTTAAAGATAATAAAATACTAATAATTAACCATTTATATGATATTGTTTTTAATTGATACAAATAACAACAATATATAATTGTTATTAATAAGTATTTATAAAGCTGACTAAATATTTTATTATGATCACATTACTAATAAATATAAAATAGTGATTTAATTTATTTTTAAGGTTTTATCCTTCAATCTTAATTTTTTTATAAAATAAAATCATTTACCGACGATTAAATATTATTGACCTCTATTTTTTTCTAAGTGTTTTTATTTATTACAACTTTGGTACAAGAAATAAACAAATAGTTTATAGGAAACAAGTTAAACAATATAAAAAAGACAAGTATGAAAAAATTAATGTTATTAGCAAGTTTATTGGTAGTCTTATCAGTTTCTGCACAAGAACGTACACAAGGAGAAAAACCTCAAAAGGAACATAGTAAAAAAAATCGTCCAACTGTTGATGAAGAATTAAAACGCTTTGATGGTTATAATTTATCTTCTTCTCAGAAAAAGAAAGTTAGAAATTTATTAGAAGATCGTCAGAAAAATTTCTCTAAAAACGGTGGACCAAACGGACATAATGATCATGGTCAACAAAATAATAATGGAGATCATCATCCTGATATGAATAATGGTAAAGGACCTAAAAATGATGATTTTGATACTAAATTAGAAAAAGTTTTAAATAAAAAACAATTTTCTCAGTACAAACAAGATCGTGAGAAAGGACCGAAACATAATCATAAAGAAAATAAATAATTATAAAAAGCAATATTGTTAGAAATTCTTCTAAAGTTATTATAATCCCTTTTCTACTTAAAAATCGCAATAGCGATTGTAATGGAAATCCTTTGCTAGTTATTTATAATTTTTTGTTCTAGCAAAGATTGAAATGTAAAGCGCGGTCCGAAGGGATTGCCCAAATGATGATTGATTAAGTAGAAAAATTAGTTTTTAGTATTTTTTAGTATAATGGTTGGTGTAAGAATGTAGTTTTGAATGATAAATGTTGTAAAGCAATATTGCTTTTTTAAATTAAAATAAAATCCGAGTTTTTGTAAATCTATTATTGATAGTTTTTCTTAAATTTATTATCTATAAAAGCGAGCTGGTCACTCGCTTTTATTTTTTTATTCTTCTGGCATTGCTTGCCATTTTTTGTATAAGTTTATGATGAAATAAAAAGCTATAACATAAATTATTGGATTGATATAAAGAAATATATCTGCTAATTGATCTAATAATTGTAATTCCTTATTTTTTTCTCTGAACTGATATAAACTTTCTGCTTGTGTATAATCATACAATATATCTTCCCTTATTTGTGTGTAAAAACTTAAAAGAAAAATTGCTATAAATATATTGGTTAATACAAACCAATTAAGGTTAACTCCTGTTATGAGTTTATTTTTGCCATTTTTTAATCCAAAAAATGTGAGTATTAAGAAAACGACATAAAAGAAAAATAGAATAATATATGCTAAATAATTACTACTTAAAAAATAATTGAATGCTAAACCTATTACACTTCCTAAAATAACTAATATTCCTGCTCCTATAATAGTTGTTAACCATACTTTGAATGAGCTAAATCTAAATGTAATTAGTAACATTGTAAATACTAATGCTGATAATATGTAGTATTGTATGTTGTTTAACCAAAAAGATTGGTATTTAGCTTGCCCTACATTACTATAAATAATATTTAGAGCACTTTGATTGATATAATCATTACTTTTAAATTCATCTCTATTATTATAATTACTTAATTGATTATCTATAAAATAATAAGGATAATTTGGAATATAATCTATCCATTTTGTATGTTCAAAACGATAGCCTATTTCGTTTTTATCTAATAATTCTTTATAATTATTTAATAATTTCTGAATATCGTTTCGATTATTTTTCTGTAATAAAGTGATTAGCTCTTTATCATAATACTCATGATTTTTAGTTGAATCTCTTGGATTTTCAAAAGCTAAACTACTATAATTATATAAGCTTGCTAAATTTACATAGGTAATTGTTGCAGTATCATTTACTTTTTCAAAATCATTTTCATAAGGAATTGCTGCTTCTACTACGCTTTCTTCATTATAAGATGAAGGATATTCTGAATCATCAGATATTTCTTTTGTTAATGGAATATAATTTCTATTAAAATTTATGGATTGATAGCTTTTTCGTTGAGGAAAATGTTCTGCTAATAAAGTTTCAAATTCATCATTACGAAAATAAGGTTCTAAAAATTGCTTTACTAATTTTGGATTTCGCTTTTTTAATTCTATTAAATTCTGGTTGAATAATTGTCTTGTTTGCTGTTCTGAAACTAATGTATCAAAAACAGGAACAGATAAATTTCTAGAATAACTATTGTATCCAAAATTATATTGTAATGTAAATGCTTGTCCTCTGTTTATAATGTCTATATCTTTCAGATATTGATCTTCGGACATATAATTAGCAACTCTTGTTTTTATTCCTAATTTATAGGAATTTGGTATATATAGAAATACAATAAATAGAGAAAAAACAGCTAAAAATTCTTTGAATAAATAATTTCTTGATGTTGGATAAAATGATTTGAAACGGTTGTTTTTGATATAGAAATAAATCCAGATTATAAGGAGAATAACACTTATAAAAATATAATAAACAAACGTTCCTTCATTTATAAACTTATTGAAAAGTTGAAATTCTTGTAATTGAGATTTTTTATTGAAAGAAAGAAATCCATTAATAAATGCAATACTATTTATAACAAGAGCTACAAGTAAAATCCAAATGTATTTGAGATTCCAAATAAGTGGATATTTTGTAATTAAATTTTGATTTAATTTTTTGAACATAGTAAATAGATTAGTTAACAAAAAAACGACGACTTGAGTTTGAAATATCTCTTACATATTTTACGTGTAGATTTGATTTTCCTATTTCTAATAAAATTTGATTCATTGAAATTGATTCATTGAAATAAGCAATATAAGCACCGCCGTTAAACTTAAGTTCTATTAAATTTAATGAAGATAACACTGTTAATAACTCCTCTTTATTGTTATTAACATCTATTTCTAGAATCGTTGATTTATCTTCTAAATTTTCTTTATCTCCTTGTATATTAAGTTTTCCATTTTCTAGAAACAATACTTCTGTAGATACTTTTTCTACTTCATACAATTGTTGAGAACTAAGAATAACACCAAAAGGATTTCGGATAGATTGAGATAAATATTTAAGATCTTCTAAGATGACTTGCTGTGCAAGAATATCTAAATTAGCCAAAGGTTCATCTAATAACAAAACTTTTGGTCTGCGTAATAATGTTCTTCCTAATTCGAATCTCATTTTATAACCAGACGATAGTTCTTTCCATTGTAAATCCTTGTAAGGCCACAATCCTAAACGAGCTAACATTACCTTTGCTAATAATTTATTTTCTTGATTATTGATTCCGTAACAAGCCAATGTAAACTGTAAATTATCCATCAAAGAACCATACAATAATTCTATTCGTTGAGGAACATAAACTAACTCTGTTTTTAGTTCGTAGCTAAAAGGTTTTGCTTTTGTAAAATGATAATTAATAGTACCTGAAGTTTGTTTTAATTCTCCACAAATTAGTCGTAACAGAGTCGTTTTTCCATTTCCATTTTCACCAACTAATCCTACAACTTCTCTCGATTTTAAATCAAACGTGATAGGATGTAATTTGAATTTTCTTTTTGTATAAACTTTTTCTAATTGATGAATAGATATTAATGTTTCATCATCTTTATAAACAGGAAAAGGCTCTTTTTTTAGTTCATTTAATATATCTAAAGCTTTTTCTTTTTTTTGATTTTTATCAACAGATTCTTGGTAATAAAAATTGGAATAATTTATAATTTTTTCATAGAATTGTAAATCTCCTAGATCTAGTATACTATCAATTAATCTTCGATAGCCTAAATCTAAATCATTCTGTTTAAAATGATTTTCTATATCATTTAATCGTTGGTTAAACTCATTATTCATAGTTCTTAGAATCATTCAAAATTGAATTCTAATATAATCTATTTAGAATTATAAACAAATAAACCTCACATTTAAAAAATTATAAATGTGAGGCTTACAACTATTAATCAAAATTAATAACTAGAATTTTTCTTTTATATCTCCTATCCAATCTTTAAACTTTCCGAAGTGTTCTTGTAAGAATGATTCTTTTTCATCTCCATCTGCTGTTTTTTGAAGAACATGTTCATAGTATGTATTTTTTAATACTTTTTTCAATAAACCTTCTCCCACAAATGGTTGATCATCATTTAAAGTTGATGCAGCTTTTATTAACTGGCGGATATCATATTGTAATGGATTAATATCTGGTACTTGTTTCGTTAAATTTAATAACTGATATACAGCTATTCTTGCAGTTCTTATAGAACTTTCCATCGTAAAAACAACATCGTTATTTGTTTCTACAAATTGTCCAACTAATCCTAAATTTTTACATCCTTCTGGCACAACTCTAGGTCGATCTCCTTTCGCTCTTGGCATAAACATAGATGTTATGTAAGGTAAAAACGATGTTCGTACAATTGTATTTTCTATGACATTATCTATTTTATCTTCTATTCCTAAATGATAACATAATTCACTTAAAATTTCATTTCCTGTACATTCTGGCATTTTCTTTTTAATGTAATTACCTTCTTTATCCATATAAAGTGCATATACCCAAATAACCAATATATCATCTGGTTGTGTAGGAAAATGTGGCTGACGATTACAAGTAAAACTCATTAACCAATTAGAATCTGTAATGGTAATAATTCCTCCTGTAGCTGTTTTACCAGAATATGGATCGTTTACTGTATATTCTTTTAATTTTTCTGTAAATGCGGATGGTTTACATGTTAGGGTTGCAGATTCCCAAGAAGATTTTTCTATGTTAGAACAAAATTTTTCGGGATGACCAAAAATTGGAGATTTAGCAGCTAAATTTTTCCACAATTTCCAACCTGGACTCATTCCACTTGTAGAGTTATCAATTTCTAAAATTGGTGCAGTTGTATTATTTCCATAAGCAGTATCTTCTGTCATAGATCCTGTTGTTACAATAACAAAATCATCTTGAGATACAGGAATTATTTTTTCTTCTCCATGTTGCTCTGTAATTAATCCTTTTACAACTTTTCCTTCTGTATCTACATGTAAATCTAAATCTTTTACAAGTGTATTAAATTGTAATTGTACACCCTTTTTCTGTAAAAATTCTCGAAGTGGTTTTATAAATGTATCGTATTGATTGTATTTTGGAAAAACTAAACAAGAGAAATCTCTCATTCCATCAATTGCATGTAAGAATTTGTGCATATACAATTTACATTCTAGTAAACTATGCCAATTTTCGAAAGCAAACATTGTGCGCCAAAACGTCCAGAAATTACTTTCTAAAAATGTTTCACTAAAATATTGTTCAATTGTAATATCATCTAAATCTTCTTTCTTTTTCAGTAATAATTTTATTAAAGACAATTGATCTTTTTTGTTTAATCCAAACTTGCTAAAATCTTTTACTTGTCCTCTATTATTAATTAAACGTGATTTAGAATAATTAGGGTCATTATCATTTAATAAACGATATTCATCTAAAACACTATATGGTTCTGGTAATTCAACAGCAGGAATATCCTGAAATAAATCCCAAAGATTCTCATAAGAAAAATCCATTTCTCGTCCTCCACGAATAATATAACCATCATTAACATTTCCTGCTCCATCCATAGAACCTCCTTCTAAATGCAATTGTTCTATAAACGTTATATTTTCTCCAGGGATTCGACCATCACGAATAAAATAATAAGCAGTTGCTAAACCTGCTATTCCACTACCTACAATATAGATTTTACTTTTATCAAATGATTTTAATGGAACTGCTTTATTACGTTGATAAGTTCCGATTTGATCTGCAAAAGGAAATGATTTTTCAGGCGTATTACGTACGACTTCTTTACTTGCATCAGGATCATGAACTACTTTTCCGTTTATGGTTGATGTTTTTAAAATTTTGTCAAATTTTGATGTTAATTTATCCATTTGGTTTGTTTTAAAAGATTTGATTAAAGTTAATCAAATAATTAATACCAACAATAGTTATTAATCGTTTATTAAGCTTATAATAAGTGAATTAATTATAAATCTTTCTTAAATTATTTAACAATTTTTTACACAAAAAAAATCGGGTAAATCCCCGATTTTTTTTATTTTATATTTTAATTTAAAATAGCTGCAACTCCTGGTAATTCTTTTCCTTCAAGAGATTCTAACATAGCTCCTCCTCCTGTTGAAACATAGCTTACTTTATCATCGTAACCAAATTGTTTAACAAAAGCAACAGAATCACCTCCTCCTACTAAAGAAAAAGCACCGTTTTTTGTTGCTTCAGCAATTGCATCTCCAAGAGCTACTGTACCTACAGCAAAGTTTGGCATTTCAAAAACTCCTAATGGACCATTCCATAAGATAGTTTTAGAATTTGCAATAACATCTGCAAATAATTTAGAAGATTCTGCTCCAACATCCATTCCCATCCATCCGTCAGGAATTTCATCTGATTTTACAGTTTTCTTATTAGCTTCATTATTAAAATCATCAGCAATTACATTATCTACAGGCAAAAATACTTTTACATTATGTTTTTCACATTCTGCTAAAATTTCTTTTGCTAAATCTAATTTATCATTTTCAACTAAAGAGTTTCCAATCTTACCACCATCAGCTTTCACAAAAGTATATGTCATTCCTCCACCAATAATTAAGTTATCAATTGCTGGTAAAATATTGTTAATAATAGTAATCTTAGATGATACTTTTGCTCCTCCAAGTACTGCTGTTACAGGCTTTTCACCACTAGTTAACACTTTGTTGATAGCTGTTAATTCTTGTTCCATTAACAATCCAAAACATTTATTTTCTGGGAAAAATTCAGCAACAATAGCAGTAGAAGCATGTGCTCTATGTGCAGTTCCAAATGCATCATTCACATAAATATCTCCAAAACTAGCTAAAGCCTTTGCAAAATCTTTATCTCCTTTTTCTTCTTCTGCATGAAAACGAACATTTTCTAACAATAAAACTTCACCTGGTTTCAAGTCTGCAACTTTTTGTTTTGCATCGTCACCAATAACATCATTAGCAACAATTACATCTACACCTAAAACTTCAGCAACTTTTGATGCAATATGTTTTAATGAGTACTTATCATTAAATTCTCCTTTTGGGCGTCCCAAATGGCTCATTAATATTACAGATCCACCATCTTTCAATATTTTATCAATTGTAGGCTTTGCTGCTTTTATTCTAGTATCGTCGGTTACATTTAAATTTTCATCTTGTGGAACATTAAAATCAACACGCACTAATGCTTTTTTATTGTTGAAATTGTAATCATTAATCGTTTTCATTATTTTGAAATTTTGGTTTTCACAAATGTAATCAAACTTTCATAGTAGAGTGTAAAATCCCTTTCACCAATTTTCAACTATTAACAATTCATAATAATTATATTAGATTATAAATTTTTAAAAAATTAAAAAAAAAGAAAAATGCTATTATTATTAGCACTGTTAATATGTGGATAACTAAAATGAGATAAATTTTATTTAATTACAATTAACAAGCTATTATTTGTAATTTTGTTTTGTAATGAAAGAGTTAGATATTCTATCAACATTTTATCAAAATGGTTAATAAACAACTTTTGTTAGCAAGATGTTTTGTGAAAACTATTCATAACGGTGTGTAAATCTTTTATGCCAAAATGAAAAGTTTTACTTGACTTGAATTGTTTTATTTCTAATTGGAAATTGTAATTAGAAATCCAAATTTTTTAGTCAAAAAGTTATTAGTTTTATTCAATCATCTTTTAACAAATTATAAAATTAATTTAACAATTGATTTACAATTATTTAAACAAAAACAACAAAAATAGCTGTTAATTATATGAAAATTGCAATAGGATCGGATCACGCAGGATTCGAATATAAGGAGAAATTAGTACACTTCTTAACAAGCCAAGGTTTTGAAGTAGAGGATTTTGGAGCGTTCTCAACATCGAGTGTTGATTACCCAGATTTTGCTCATCCAACTGCACAAGCTGTAGAAGATGGAAAAGCAGATTTCGGAATCTTACTTTGTGGAAGTGCACAAGGTGTTACAATGACTGCCAATAAACACCAAGGTATTCGTGCTGCATTATGTTGGATGACAGATATTGCTCGTTTAGCAAGACAACACAACAATGCAAATGTTCTTACTTTACCTGCTCGTTTCATTGCTTATGAATATGCAGAAGAAATTGTAAAAACATTTTTAGAAACTGAATTTGAAGGAGGAAGACATCAAGGGCGAGTAGATAAAATTGCTTGTTCTTAATATATTATAAGAATATCACTAAAAGCACGAAGTTTTATTTCGTGCTTTTTTTATTCTCTACTTTATATATCAGTTACTTTAATAGTATAATGGCATTACTCAATCTACTCAACATAATTTAAAATAATAGATAATATAATTGCTTATAAATCAATAAAGCATTAGTTTATACTGATTCATAGTGCTTTTTTGGCAATTCCTACGGACCACGCTTTTCATTGCAATCTTTGCTCATCGCAAAGGATTTCCATTTCAATCCTTATTGCAAATACATTCTCAACTAGAAAATAAGATACCAATATGTATAATACATAAGTCATCAACAATGTTTATAACCTAATTTTTTAACTGTTAATTACATGTAATTCAGTAAAATAAATCTATTTTAAATTGTTAACAGAAGATAATAGTTCTTACTTATTAGAATCTATTTTATTAAATAATACAATAAGATAGATATGATATCATTTTTTTTGGCGTAATTTTAGTAAATATCTTCTTTAATAAGAATTATTCTTATCCTTATGATAATATATAATTCATAGTTAATTGTTAAATTAGAAAAACTAAAACTACCTTTGCAGTGGTTATGTAGTTATTAACACCTTATCAATAGTTATTAAAATAACATTGATTATCATTATTTTAAAGTGTTTAGTTATTAACTATTTTATACAAATCTCTCAAAATATAATGAAGAGATTTTTGAAAAAATCAAATTATGCCAAGAAAAAATTTTAAAAATAATAGGGCTAAAAAAGACAAAAACATTACGAAGTTTACAAAGTCTATCATAGAAGTTTTATTTCAGAATCCAAATAAGCCCTTAAACTATAAACAAATTGCTTCAGCCTTAAAACTAACAAATAGAATTGATACAGAATTATTAATTAAAAATTTGAATGTTTTATTAGCCGATAAAAAAATATCAGAAGTAGATAGAGGAAAATATAAAATAAATGCAACCAAAGATTATATGGTTGGTATTGCAGATTTAACAGCTTCTGGAAATGCATATATTGTAATTGATGGTTTAGAACAAGATGTTTTTGTACAAAAAGGAAAAACAAAAAATGTTCTAGCTGGAGATACAGTTCGTGTTTATGTTTATCCAAATAAAAATAAACACTCTTCTAGAGTAGAAGGTGAAATTGTAGAAATCGTAGAAAGAAATAAAACTGAGTTTACAGGAATTTTTGAATTAGGAAAAGAAGGAAAATATGGTTTTGTAACCATGCAAAACGGAAATCATGATTTCTTTATCCCAAAGGAAAAAATAAACGATGCTAAACCAGGAGAAAAAGTAGTTGTTAAATTAACAAATTGGCCAAAAGGTTCTAACTCTCCTTTTGGAGAAATTACGCGAGTTTTAGGGAAACCAGAAGATACAGATGTAGAAATACATGCTATATTATTGGAATATGATTTACCAGATAAATTTCCTGACGAAGTAGAACAAGAAGCAGATAATCTAGATATATCTATTGATGAAGCTGAAGTTGCACATCGTAGAGATATGCGAAATATACCAACATTTACAATTGATCCAAAAGATGCAAAGGATTTTGATGATGCATTATCTATCAGAAAATTAGAAAATGGAAATTGGGAAATTGGTGTTCATATTGCTGATGTAACTCATTATGTAAGACCTGGAACATTAATAGAACAAGAAGCATACAAACGTGCAACATCTGTTTATTTAGTAGATAGAGTTGTTCCTATGTTACCAGAAATACTATCTAATGTAGCATGTTCTCTAAGACCAAATGAAGATAAATATACTTTTTCTGGGGTTTTTGAATTAGATGATAATGCAAAAGTTGTAAAAACTTGGTTTGGTAGAACGGCAACACATTCAGACAGACGTTTTACTTACGAAGAAGCACAAGAAATTATAGAAGGTAAAGAGGGAGATTTTAAAGATGAAATTTTAACTTTAGATCGATTAGCAAAAACAATGCGTCAAAAACGTTTGAAGTATGGTGCAGTTAGTTTTGATAAAGTAGAAGTTAAATTTGATTTAGATCAGGAACATAATCCTCAAGGAATTTTCTTTAAAATGTCTAAGGATTCTAATAAATTGATTGAAGAATTTATGCTTTTATGTAATCGTAAAGTTTCAGAATTTATAAGTCTTGATAAGCATGGAAAAGAAAATGCAAATACTTATATATATCGTGTGCATGATGATCCTAATCCAGATAAATTATTAGACCTTAAGAATTTTATTCGTCAGTTTGGTTATGAACTAGAAATTGGTGATAGAAAAACAACAATTAATTCTATGAACAAATTGTTGGCAGATGTAAAAGGAAAACCAGAAGAAAATATGGTTGAAACTTTGGCAATGCGAACAATGGCAAAAGCAAAATATACAACAGAAAATATAGGACATTACGGTTTAGCGTTTGATTATTATACGCATTTTACATCGCCAATTCGTAGATATCCAGATATGATTGCACACCGTTTATTACAAGATTATTTAGATGGTAAAAAATCGCCAGCTGCAGCTGTTTATGAAGACAAAGCGAAACATTGTTCTTCTCGAGAAAAAATTGCTGCTGAAGCAGAAAGAGAATCAATAAAATACATGCAAGTAAAATATATGCAACAATTTGTTGGACAAACATTTGATGCATTTATAACAGGTGTACAAGATTATGGAATTTTTGTTGAAATACCAGAAACAAGATGTGAAGGATTAATACGATCTAGAGCAATGAAAGGTGATTATTTTGTTTATGATGAAAAAAATCATGCCCTAATTGGTAAGCAAACAAAAATAAAATATCAGCTTGGAAGCCCCGTAAAAATCAAAGTTTTGAGTGCTGATTTAATTAAGAAGCAATTAGATTTTGAACTAGTTAATGCTTAGTTTTCATTATTTAAGCTTATCTTGCAAGCCTTAATTTAGTTATGGAAATAATTTTTTCAGCCATACTGATAGGTTTTTTATTAAGTACAATTCTTATTGGACCTGTTTTTTTCTTATTGATAGAAACAAGTTTACGTAGGAGTTGGAAGACCGCTGTAGTATTAGATTTAGGAGTAATTGCTGCGGATATTTTATGTATTTCGGCAGCATATTTTGGTAGTAAAGATTTTACAGGATATATCACCCATCATCCTAAATTTTATAGGATATACATAATTGGAGGATTTTTTGTTCTTATTTATGGGATTTTTATGTATTTCTCTAAACCAAAATTACACATGGACGGAGAAGTAGATTGTGGAAATAATAACTATGGACGTACCTTTTTTAATGGATTTGTAATGAATTTATTAAATGTTGGTGTAATTGTTTTTTGGTTTGTAATTGTTTCTTCAGTATCTATACAATATCCTAAAGTTTCTGATTTCATGCTTTACATGGGAGTTGTTTTAATTACCTATTTTACGATTGATTTGGGTAAAATATTTTTAGCAGGAAAATTGCAGAAACGTTTTACTGATCAAAAAGTATTTTTAGTAAGGAAAGGAGTTGGTATTTGTCTGTTAGTCTTTGGAATTATTATTATTCTTAAAGGGTTTGGTTTCTTTAAAGAAATTGATCAAAAAATTGAACATCAGTTGATGAATCAAGAACAAATAAAATAAAAATAGATTCTGAATAGAATCCGAGAAAATAATGTTAATCACAAACATGATTATACAGAAAAAGCAATCTATTTAGGTTGCTTTTTCTGTATACTTTGGAAAATGACCTCGTGATAAAACAACATGATCATGTTGTGATTTTTTATAAAAAATAAATTAATAAACTGGTGCTAAATAAATAAAAGGAACAAAAGGAATATTTCTTAGAATTGAGTAAATGACTAGAAAAATTAAAAAATTTCTAGTCGTTCTTGAAGAAAAACTTAATTTCTGAGAAAATGGTTCTTTAAGAAATAGATTTCCAATCATGCTGTAATATCCAATAATAGCAAAATATAGTACAATAGGTAATACAATATTGTATCGTAAAGATTCTAGAATATGTCCGTGTAATAATAATGAAAAAGCTCTTTGACCACCACAACCAGGACACCATAAACCTGTTACAGAATGAAAAATACATTGTATAGGAAATGAATTTTGATTACCATAGAAATTCAAAAATACTATACCACCCAAAATAGGTAATAAAGTTGCAAGACTATAAATCAAAATTCGTTTCATAATTTATATTTTTATTGAAAAAGCATACGATAAATATCTTCTACTTTTGATATACGAACAATTCTGATTCCGTAATCTGTATCTTTTATTTTATTGTATTTAGAGACAAAAATAACATCAAAACCGAGCTTTTCTGCTTCAGTAATTCGTTGTTCTACACGATTTACAGCACGAATTTCTCCACTAAGACCAACTTCACCAGCAAAGCAACAATTATCTGGTACCGCAGAATCTTCGCTAGAAGAAAGAATAGCTGCGATGACAGCTAAATCTATAGCAGGATCATCAACACGAATTCCACCAGTAATGTTTAGAAAAACATCTTTCATATTCAAACGGAAACCTGCACGTTTTTCTAAAACAGCCAAAAGCATATTTAGTCGTTTAGCATCAAATCCTGTAGCTGTACGTTGTGGAGTTCCATAAACAGCTGTAGAAACCAAAGCTTGTATTTCTATCAACATAGGACGAACACCTTCTAAAGTTGCAGCAATAGCATTTCCACTAAGTAATTCATCTTTTTTAGTAATTAATACTTCCGAAGGATTAGTAACTTCTCGTAATCCTGCTCCTTGCATTTCGTAAATACCAATTTCTGCTGTAGATCCGAAACGATTTTTATTAGCACGTAAAATTCTATAAATATGGTTTCTATCACCTTCAAATTGTAAAACAACATCAACCATGTGTTCTAAAATTTTTGGACCAGCAATTACACCTTCCTTGGTAATATGTCCAATTAATATAATTGGTGTATTGGTTTCTTTAGCATATTGTATCAACTCAAAAGTTGTTTCTCTAATCTGAGAAATACTTCCTGGAGAAGATTCAACATACGATGTTTGTAAAGTTTGCACAGAATCAACAACAATTAATTGAGGTTGGATTTCCTTAGCATGAGCAAATATTTTTTGTGTATTGGTTTCTGGTAATACAAAACATTGGTCAGATTCTATTCCGATACGTTCTGCTCTTAGTTTTACTTGCGAAACAGATTCTTCACCAGAAACATATAATATTTTGATGGTATCTAATTTTAAAGCAACCTGAAGCATTAATGTAGATTTTCCTACACCAGGCTCTCCTCCTACCAAAATAACAGAACCAGGAACAATTCCGCCTCCTAAAACACGATCTAATTCTTGATTTTTTGTTGAGATTCTTGTTTCTCCAAGTGGATTTACTTCACGGATATTTAATGCGAAATTTTTCTCTTTTTTATCAGATTTATCTTTCCACGATTTTTTTTCTTCGTCTTTATCAACAATTTCTTCTACAATGGTATTCCATTCACCACAACTTTTACATTGCCCCATCCATTGAGAGGTTTGTGTTCCACAGTTCTGACAGAAATAGGTTGTTTTTGTTTTAGCCATTGTATCTTATTTTATTACACAAAAATAAGTTTTTACAACGACAAGATATGTTGTTATAAAAAGAATTATATGTGTAAGAATGATAACGAGTGATTTTAAATAATTAATAAAAAAAGTTATATACTATAGTATTTTTGAAATTAACTCACATTAAATTAGGTGCTTAATATAAATATCTATAATTTTTTTTAATTTTAAAAAATTAAAAATTTCATTATGAATAAATATATTTTAAAATATAAGAAAATATTCTTGGAAGGATTAGTAATAGGTCTATTTGTTGGTATTTGTGTTGGTATTGCTGCATTTATACATAATCATAGATAAGTTGATATTTTTAGTTAAACATCTCCAATCATATCAAACAAGAATAACTAATTATCAACAAAATTCTATCAAGATATAAATATTGATAAATAACCTATATTATTTATGTAAAAACCTTAATAATTTATAAATCACCCTATAAAAATATAGCCCCAACTATTCTTTTCATTATATTTGATTGATAGAATATACACATGTTATAGGACACAATTATGAGAAAAATAATTTTTAGTTTAGCTGTATTTGCAGTTAGTATATGCTCTTTGGCACAACAAATTACGATAGAAGGTATTTATGGAGGTAAGTATAGAGAGAATTCTTTGTATGGAGTAAACTCTTTAAATGATGGAGAAAACTATACTGTTCTTACTCGTGATGGACTTGTAAAACGCTCGTACGAATCTACAGTAAAAAAGAATCAAGCGGCAGATAATGTTTTAGTTGCTGGTACTTTTGAAGGCTATGTTTTTAGTGGGGATGAACGTTATGTATTATTACAAACAGAATCTAACTCTATTTATCGTCATTCATTTACAGCAAAGTACGAAGTATATGATACGCAAACTAAATCTAGAACAACTCTTTTTGATGGAAAACCTATTCAAGAACCATTATTTTCTCCAGATGCTTCAAAAGTAGCATTTGCTTTCGAAAACAACTTATACATCCAAGATCTTAAAACGAACAAGATAACTCAAGTAACCAAAGATGGAGAAAAAAATAAAATTATCAACGGGATTAATGATTGGGTGTATGAAGAAGAATTTGGTTTCGTAAGAAATTTTGATTGGAATGCAGACGGAACTTCATTAGCTTTTGTTCGTTTCGATGAATCGAAAGTAAAAGAAATTAACCTTCCTATTTATTACCATAACTTATATCCAAAAGAATTACGTTACAAATATCCAAAAGCTGGTCAAGATAATTCTCTTGTAACATTACATGTTTTTGATACAAAAAATAATGCTACAACAAATGTAGATTTATCTTCTGTTCAGAATTATTATATCCCAAAAATTAAATTCTCTAAAAAATCGAACTTATTAACAGTTGTAACTTCTAATCGTCATCAGAATAATGTTGATGTATCTTTTTATGATTTAAGTTCTAAAAAAGTGAATAAGCTTTTTACAGAAACAAATAAAGCTTGGATAGAAACTGATGCTTTGACATTAGAATTTTTACCAGATAATACATTTTTATGGACTTCAGAGCGTGATGGGAATAATCATATCTATCATTATGCAGACAATGGTAAATTAATCAATCAAGTAACAAAAGGAGATTGGGAAGTAACAAGTTATTATGGTTACAATCCTGAAAACAAAACAGTTTATTACCAATCAAATGCCAACAATGGAAAACGTATTTCTACTGAAAGACAAATTTTTGGAATCCATTTAGATGGAAAGAAAAATACAATGTTAACAAAGAATAACGGAACAAATTCTGCGGCATTCAGTAAAAATTATACTTATTTTATCAATACATTTTCATCAATCAATACACCAAGAACAACTAGTTTGGTTAACTCAAAATCAGGAAATGATTTAGGGATTATTGTAGAAAATAGTCAAGTAAAAGATAAATTAACAATAGACAATGTAGGAACAAAAGAATTATTTGTTCTAAAAACGGCTGAAGGTAATGAGTTGAATGCTTACGTCATAAAACCAAAGAATTTTGATCCGAACAAAAAATATCCAGTTTTAATGTATCAATACTCTGGCCCAGGATCTCAAACTGTAAGTAACTCTTATTTTAATAGCAATGATTATTGGCACTTAATGTTAGCACAAGAAGGATATTTAGTTTTCTGTGTAGACGGACGAGGAACTGGATTCAAAGGAGAAGCATTCAAAAAACAAACATATTTACAATTAGGTAAATACGAAGTAGAAGACCAAATTGCTGCAGCAAAAGAACTTGGTAAATTACCTTACGTAGATAGTGCTCGTATCGGAATTTGGGGTTGGTCTTTTGGTGGTTTCATGGCTTCTAACGTATTGTTCAAAGGAAACGATGTTTTCAAAACTGCAATCGCTGTAGCTCCTGTAACCAATTGGAGATATTATGATTCTGTTTATACAGAACGTTTCATGAGAACGCCAGAAGAAAACGCATCTGGTTATGACGATAATTCACCAATCAATTATGTTGATAACTTAAAAGGAAACTTTTTGTTAATTCATGGTTCTGCTGATGACAATGTTCATCCACAAAATACATTCGAATTGTCAGAAGCATTAGTTCAAGCCAATAAAGATTTTGATATGGCAATTTACACCGATAAAGATCATGGTATTTATGGTGGAAAAACTAGAATTCAACTTTATCGTAAAATGACAAATTACATCAAAAAGAATTTATAATACCAAGTTATTAAATTTTAGTTGGGCGTTCCCTTCGGACGGGCTTTCCGTTGCAATCTTTTTCTGAGGAAAAAGGATTTTCACTGCAATCCCTAACGCAAAATCTAGTAATTATTAAAATAAAAAAACCGTAATCTCTGATTACGGTTTTTTTAGTACTTATGAATTATTTTAGCCTAAAACCTCAATAATTTTATTTATTCTTGCTATTGTTTCTTCTTTACCCAAAATAGCCATAATTACAGGAACATCAGGACCTTGTAATGCACCAACTAAACTTAATCGTAAAGGCATTCCAATTTTTCCGAAACCTATTTCTTGTGCAGTTACAAAATTAGCCATAGCATCATGTAAAGTATCTGCATCAAATTCAGATGAATTCAATACATCAATAAAACTTGTTAAAATAGCTTTTGAATCATCTTTCCAAGCTTTTTTAGCAGCTTTTTCATCATAAGAAGAAGGAGCTATATAAAAGAACTGTCCTTGTGTATAAATATCTTTCACAAAATTAGCTCGCTCTTTCAATAATTCGATTACTTTTTTATCCAAGTTTGCATTTGGATTAATTCCATTTTCTTTTAAAACTTCCTCAAAAGCAGGCAATAATTCTTCAACAGTTTTTTGTTGTAAATATTGGTGATTAAACCAAACAGCCTTTTCTGGAGAAAAACGAGCTCCCGATTTAGAAACTTTTTCTAAACTAAATGCAGCAGTTAATTCTTCTAAAGAAAATATTTCTTGGTCTGTTCCAGGATTCCAACCTAATAAAGCTAACATATTAAGTACAGCATCAGGGAAATACCCTTCTTGTTTATATCCTTTTGCTATACCTTCTTCAGTTTTCCATTCCATTGGGAAAACAGGAAATCCATGCTTATCACCATCACGTTTACTTAATTTTCCTTTACCTTCTGGTTTCAAAATCAATGGTAAATGAGCAAAGCGAGGAGCTTCCCATCCAAAAGCATCATAAAGTAATTCATGTAATGCCATAGAAGGTAACCATTCTTCACCACGAATAACGTGAGAAATTCCCATTAAATGATCATCTACAATATTAGCTAAATGATAAGTTGGCATTCCATCTGATTTAAATAAAACTTTATCATCTAAAGTAGCTGCATCGATAGAAATTTTACCACGAATCATATCATCTAATAAAACAGTTCGTTCATCATCAATTTTAAAACGAACGACAAAAGGAGTATTATTATCTAATAATTCTTTTGTTGCTTCTTTACTTAAAGAAAGAGAGTTTTTAAGTTTATTTCTTGTAGACCAATTGTAGATAAAAGTTTCTTTGTTAGCTTCTGCATTTGCTCTAGCTTCATCTAATTCTTCAGCAGTATCAAAAGCATAATATGCTTTTCCATTTTCTATTAATTGGTCAACATATTGCTTATACATTTCTTTACGTTCAGATTGGCGGTAAGGACCTAATTCTCCTCCAAAACCAACACCTTCATCAGGTATTAAACCTAACCATTGTAAAGAATCTATAATATATTGTTCAGCTCCTTCCACGTAACGTGTTTGGTCTGTATCTTCTATTCTTAATAAGAATTTTCCGTTGTGGTGTTTTGCGAAAAGATAATTGTATAACGCTGTACGAACTCCTCCTATGTGTAATGCACCAGTTGGACTAGGCGCAAATCTTACACGAACTTCTTTTGCCATTGTATGTAATTTTTTGCAAATTTAAGCTGTTCAATTCTATATTAGGCATTTATTATCAATAATAATTTACTTTTTTAAATAGTCATTTTAAAATTTAAGCTTCCAAGAAATTATATTTTGTATTAAATTTTATAACAAATATATTTTTCAAAAGAATAAAAATTCTAAAAAAATAAAATATAAAAATTTGATATATAGTTACTTGTATTGTTTTTGTAAATTCAATTTTCCATATAAATCATTTCATGTAAACAGAAAAATATTTTATTACCTTTGTGTAGTTAATTATAAAAAGAATTAGAAGCATGGGATGTGGATCTTGTGGAACTTCTAATGGACTTCCGAAAGGATGTAACAATAATGGTGCTTGTGGCACTGATGGTTGTGGAAAATTATCAGTTTTTGATTGGTTATCGAATATGCAACTTCCAAATGGACAAGAAAAGTTCAATTTTGTAGAAGTTCGTTTCAAAAACGATCGAAAGTTTTATTATAAAAACGAAAACAACATATCTCTAAATATTGGCGATGTTATCGCTGTTGAAGGAACACCTGGTCATGATATTGGGGTTGTTACACTTACGGGTGAGTTAGTTAGAATCCAAATGAAAAAAAAGAATCTTTCGTGGACAGCGGAGGATGTAAAGAAAGTTTATCGTAAAGCGAATCAGAAAGATATTGAAACTTGGCAAGAGTTTCGTGATAGAGAAAAACAAACAATGATTGATTCTAGAATTATGGCAAAAAATCATAATCTAGAAATGAAAATTTGTGATGTTGAATATCAAGGTGATGGAGCGAAAGTTACATTTTATTACACAGCCGAAGGTCGAGTTGATTTCCGTCAATTAATTAAAGATTATGCAGGGAAATTTGGTGTAAGAATTGAAATGAAACAAATTGGTTTCCGTCAAGAGGCTGCTAAAGTTGGTGGAATTGGATCATGTGGACGAGAATTATGTTGTTCTACATGGTTAACTGATTTTAGATCTGTTAGCACAGCAGCAGCTCGTTATCAACAATTGTCTATTAATTCTCAGAAATTAGCTGGACAATGTGGTAAATTGAAATGTTGTTTAAATTTTGAGTTAGATTCTTATCTTGATGCATTAAATACTTTTCCTTCTATGGAAAGTCGTTTTGAGACTGAAAAAGGATGGGCACAATGTGTTAAGATTGATGTTTTTAAACGAGAAATGTGGTTTGCTTATGAAAGAGGTGGGATTGTTTGGTATAAATTCTCTGTAGATAATATTCAAGAATTTTTAGCTTTAACAGCAAAAGGAATTAAAACTGAACCTTTAGAAGATTTAGCTAAAAACTTAGAAGAGGTTAAACCTGATTTTACAGATGTAATTGGAGAGGATTCTTTAGAACGATTTGAACGTAAGGAAAAACAAAATCGTAAGAGAAAAAGAATTAAAAAACAACCAACAAATCCTAACGATAAACAAAATAATAAGCCTCAACAAGCTAAACAAAAACAACAAGTTGAAGGAAAAGATAAAGATTTACAAGTAAATTCTGATAAAAAACCAGGAAAAAATTCTAATCAAGGTCAACCAAAAAAGAATAATCAAAATCGACCAAATAGAAATACAAACCCTAATCAGAATAAATCCAATAATCAAGCTAATTTAGGGGATCAATCTATAAAGAAAGTCCCTAATAATAGCCAAAATAAGGAAAAAATAGTAGAAAACTCTGATCAAGTAAAACAACAAGAAGGAAAACCTCGTAATCGTAATCAACAAAAACGAAAACCGAACAATCCTAATCAAAATAAACCAAATAATCAGTTAAGTACAACTGATCAACAAATAAAAAAACAGCCTCAGCATAAAAATAAAAATGCAGAGAAAAAGGTAAATAATTCGGATGAAGAGAATAAAAGCCCTCAACCGAATCCAAATAAATCGAAGAATCGAAATAAAAAAAGATTTAATCGTGGACAAAAACCAGATAATACACAAGAGTAGCTTGTTTATACTTGTTATCTTTTTATTGTTTAGTTGTGAAGCAAAACATTATTATCAAGAGACAAAAAATGTAAATAATGAATGGAAAAATACCAAACCAGAAACGTTTGTTTTTGATGTAAAGGATACTATTCCATCATCTTTTAACATAAAATTTGTACTAAGGAATAATACATCGTATGAATATAGTAACTTATATTTGTTCACTAAATTCATTGATCCAAAAGGTAATGAAATGATTGATACTTTACAGTATTATATTGCAAATCCTGATGGTAGTTGGATTGGTAAAGGGATGACTACGAAAGAAATGATGTTGGTTTACCGTGATAAATTACCAATTAAAGATTCTGGTCGCTATCAGCTAAAAGTTTGGCAAGGTATGCGAACAAAAAATTTAAAAGGTATTGAAGATATAAGTTTGATTGTTGATAAAGCTGAATAAACAGAATGAAAAACAGTAAAAGTCCTAAAAATAGCACTGCTTCTAAAGCAAAGAAGAAATTTAATAGCTATTCTTTAGTTAAAAGAATCATTATCCTTATTTGGGTAATATTTTTTGCAGGAATATTGGGAATTTTTGGAATATTTTGGGCAGCATCTAATGGTTTATTAGGTGAAATTCCAAACGTTAGAGATTTAGAAAATCCTGATATTTATGTCGCATCAGAAATTATTTCTTCTGATGGTGTATTATTAGATCGTTTTGAAGCAGAACGAAGAACTCCAGTTGAATATAAGGATTTACCCCCTTATTTAGTTGATGCTTTATTAGCTAAAGAAGATGTTCGTTTTTTTGATCATTCAGGTGTGGATATCAAAGCTGCATTTCGTGCCATTTCTTCTGTTGGAGAATCTGGAGGTGGATCTACAATTACGCAACAGTTAGCAAAACAGTTGTATACAAAAGATCCTTCTTCAAATAAAATTAAACGTGGAATACAAAAATTAAAAGAATGGGTAACTTCTGTACAGTTAGAAAAATTGTACACGAAAGAAGAAATCATCGCAATGTATTTCAATAAGTTTGATTTTATTTATGGTGCAAAAGGTATAGAATCTGCTGCTAAAGTATATTTTAATAAAACGACGAAGGATTTGAATTTAGATGAAGCTGCAACTTTAGTTTCTATGTTTCAAAATCCAGTTGCTTATAATCCTATTAAATATCCTGAAGTATCTAAAAAGCAAAGAAATCTTGTGTTAAATCAAATGATGAAATACAATAAAATTTCTCAAGCTGAAGGAGAAGCTGCTAAAGAAGAACCTTTGGTAACTGACAGACAGGATATAATGAGACATGATGATTCTCACTCTGCTTATTTTAAATCTGCTTTGAGAAAAGAAATCAAAGATTGGATGGTTGATTATGAGAAAGAAACTGGAAAATCTTATAACCTTGAAAAAGATGGACTTAAAATTTATGTGACTTTAGATTCTAGATTACAAGCATTAGCAGAAGCAGCTGTTCAAAAACAATTAAAAGTTTTACAAGATCAGTTCTTTGGGGAACAAAGAGGAAGAAAGTTAGCTCCTTTTTATAATGTTTCTGCTGCAAAAAGAGAAAGCATCTTTAAACAAGCTATGCGACGTACTGACTTGTACAAAAAAATGAAAGAAGAAGGAAAATCTGAAGAAGAAATAACTAAAGTTTTTACTACTCCTAGAGATTCTGTACAATTCTTTACATGGGATGGAATTAAATACAAAAAAGGTAAAACCTTAATGGATTCTATTGAATACCATAAACATATATTACAAGCTGGTTTAATGTCTATGGATCCAAAAGATGGTACAATAAAAGCTTGGGTTGGTGGAATTGATTGGAACTATTTCAAGTTTGATCACGTTAAACAAGCTCGTCGTCAAGTAGGTTCTACTTTCAAACCATTTGTTTACGCAACAGCGATTAATCAATTAGGATTATCACCATGTTACCAAGTTTCAAATGAAAGAATACCTGGTAATTGGTCACCTAGAAACGCAAATGGTAGATATGGTGGATCACAAGATTTAAGAACTGCCCTAGCCTACTCAACAAACATTGTTGCTGCACGTTTAATTATGCAAACAGGAACACAACCTGTAATTCAAATGGCTAGAGATTTAGGTGTTGAATCACCTATCATTAACGATAATACAATTGCATTAGGTTCTGCAGATTTATCTTTATATGAAATGGTTGGAGCAATGAGTGCTTTTGCAAATGGAGGGATTTATATCAAACCTCAATTAATTCTTAGAATAGAAGATAAACAAGGAAAAGTAATTAAAGATTATACACCTAAAACACGTGAAGTAGTTAATGAATATGTTGCTTATACAATGATTGATTTAATGAAAGGTGTTGTTGAAAGAGGTTCTGGTTCTCGTTTGAGAAATAGATATAATCTTACAGCCGAAATTGCAGGTAAAACAGGTACAACTAATGAGAATTCTGACGGTTGGTTTATGGGATTAACTCCTAATCTAGTAACTGGAGTTTGGGTTGGTGCAGAAGACCGTTTTGCTCATTTTGAAAGTACGTCTACTGGACAAGGAGCTAACACAGCTTTACCTATTTGGGCTTATTATATGCAAGGTGTATATAAAGAAGGTGGTAAATTTGGTGTAACAGCTAGTGATAAATTTGATAAACCAAAAGATGTTGAAAAACGTTGGGACTGTTCAAATAGTCTTGGTTTCCATCAATACGATGAGCAAAATGATCCAGGACCATTAATTGAAGGAAGTGGAAGCGAAAGTGTTGGTGAAAACTACGAAATTCCTAAAGAAACAGAAGAAGAATAAATATATTACATAAAAAACTCCCGATACTATCGGGAGTTTTTTTATATAGTTGTTTAAACTTTTAAAATTATACTTTATTTTTCTTGGGCAATTGTTTCGCACCGTGCTTTCTCGCTCTATCTTTTTAGATTAGACATTCCATTTCAATTTGGTCATTGAGCCTATTTTAAACGCAATAAACAAGTTGAAATAGCTAATCTAAAAAGGATGTCGCTTCAATCACTATTGCAAATGAAATAACTAATAATAAATGAATTAAATATTGAAATAGATATTATTAGAGAGATTATTCAACAAAATAGCTTATACTACTTCTGTAAAAAAATTAAAGATTTGATTTATTATTTTTTTACAGAAGTAGTTTTTCTCTCCTCACCATCTTTTAATTCCCCTTTTTCTAATCTTTTTCGGTCAGATTCCTTTTCATCGCTTGGTAAAGCCACAGGTTGATTGGCTTGTCCTAAAATCCAAGTTTCTGAAGAATCCCACATAGCTCTAGATTTTATAGGCTCTGGATATAAATAAATTGGTTCTGGCTGCTTACCCGTTAAAAAATCTCCCGTATCCCATTTACCATTCTCATTTTCATCAACCAATAATCGGAATAAATATTCTGCAGGTTGTATATAATTAAATTCAAAATATGCAGTATTTGCCTTATAATAAGCTTCTTCTAAAATTGTAAAATCTTTATCATTTTTCAATAATTGTAAGATAAATGGTTTATTAGGAGCATTTTGTAGCGTCAATTTCAAGTTACCAAAATCAGCACGTGTTCCAGTGCTTATTGGATAAGCTATTGTATCATTTTTTTCACCGAAAACATCAATTATCCCTTTAGGATAAATATTAACTTCAAATTTTTCATCTAAATTTTTATCAAAAGCAAAATTTATAATTTGTGGATTCACAGAATCTATTTCAACTTTGAATGGAATAGCTATTGTATCTTTAAAAAAATGAATTTTAGTAAGATCTAATTTTGTAATCGGAGTATTTGCTTTGATTTTAAACTCCTTATTTGGTGCTAATTTTTTATCATTTTGAGGAATAAATTCTAAATTATGCTCAGTATTAGATTTTGAATATAAGGCACTTATTGTATCAATTTGATTTTTATGCTGAACAAGGAAATCAATTTTAGTAGATCTTCCTGAAATACTATCAACAGAAGGATTAAACCAAAAATTTATTGAATCTTGTTTTGGAAATTTCTGAATGAAAGCTGTTTTAAATTCTCTTGATATAGGAGTTATTTTTATATCTTCGGTAGCACCAGTTGTTTTAAATGATATTAATCCATTCTGTTTAGATGTAGCTTCAGGTTTTCTATATGATGGCTTCTGATTAAATAAAACCAAATCATAATTTTGATTTGAATTTAAGTTTACAGTATCATTACGATATGCAAATAATTCTTTTCCATAATCAAATATTACATTTTCAACCTTATCTTGAAAAGCAATTAATTTATATTTACCATCAGCTAAATAATTAAGAATGTATTCTCCATTTTTATTAGCTCTCGTTATGTAATATGGTTTCTTTTTTAATACTACACTATCATTATATGTATCATCCATTTTATATAGCCCGACTAATACTTTTTCAGGAATTTTAAAATCATAGGATGAATTAACTTTCCCTTTTATTTGTAAAGAATCAATATACTTACCCGTTGAAAATACGTATTGAAAATTTGGAAGGACATTACTTTCATTCAAATCTTGTACAGCATCACCAAAATTGAAACTATAGGTTGTATTTGGGAGTAAAGCTTCTTGGAATCTTATAGAAATAAATTTCTTACCTAAAGCTTGTGGTGTTACAGTTGGTGGAGTTTGAAAAGATGGTGATACAACAACATTTTTATTATAATCTTTTAACAGAATATACTCATCAAAATTTATAATTGCTTGTTGTAGATTGACGTCTACATTTGTTGATAGCGTATCTGGATTTGCATTAATAAATACAGGAGGTTTCTCATCTTTAGGACCTCCAGATGGTGTAGCTTGTCTTGCACAAGAAATCACCATAAAAATAATTAATAATAATAGTGAAAAACGTATTGTCTTATTCATGGCTGCAAGTTAATAAAAAGCTTGTTATTATGCACAAGCAATGGACATTACACTTATCTTAAAATTATCTAAAGAATTAAATTTTTCAATAGCAGAAACTAAAGTCGCACCAGTAGTTACAACATCATCTATTAGAATATAATGTCCAGCTAAAAGTTTAGGATTTATTTCGAAAGCATTATTTAAATTTCTAATTCTATTTTTTTTATTTTCTCTTACTTGAGATGAATTATATTTTGTTCGGATTAATCCATCAGAGTAATAAGGTATTTTATTTTTTTTTGCTAAAGTTTCAGCAAAATAAGCAACTTGATTATAACCTCTTTTTTTTAATCTTTTTTCATGAAGAGGAATAGGAATTATCCCATCATAATTAGACAAATCAATATCTATTAAATTCGCTAAATCAATTCCAATATCAGGTCTATTTTTGTACTTCATTTCGTGAAGAATTTTTTGAGCATTATTCTTATGTTTAAAATGAAATAAAGAATAAGCATTCTGAACCTGTGTAAGATTTTTTAACTTATGATACAATTCATTATCCTTATTTAATTTCCAATAGGTAAATGGTAATTTAGATGAACAATCTGTACAAAGAAATTGACTTTTTTGGATTACTTCCTGACAATCTATACAGCGCATAGGAAAAAATAAATCAACGAAAGAATTTACGATTATTTTGATTTCCATTACCTTTGCATATTAAAGTTTATCTATAAATTTAATGAAAATTATAAGACTTACAAAAGCATTTACTTTTGAAACTGCTCACGCTTTACATGGATATGATGGAAAATGTAAAAATATCCACGGACATTCATACAAACTTTTTGTAACTGTAAAAGGGATTCCATCGGAAGATGTAAATAATGTGAAACTTGGAATGGTTATGGATTTTGGTGATTTAAAAAAAATAATCAATAAAGAAATCGTAAATTTATTTGATCATGCAATTCTATTAAATCAAAATTCTCCTCATAAATTATTAGGTGAAAAACTTATAGAAGAAGGACATCAAGTTGTTTTTACTGAATATCAGCCTTCTTGTGAAAATATGATTTTATGGATGGTAGATAAAATTAAAGCACAATTACCAAATAATATAGAATTGGTAGCTTTAAAATTACATGAAACTGAAAATTCTTATGGAGAATGGTTAGCGGAGGACAACCAATAAATATACAGTTAGAAGCTGGTAAAAAAGCTTATTTTTCATCGGATCACCATTTTGGTGCTCCGAATGAAAATGATAGTTTAGTTCGCGAAAAGCTTTTTGTACAATGGCTAGATGAAATAAAAGATGATTGTGGTGTTTTATTTCTAATAGGTGATTTGTTCGACTTTTGGTTCGAGTATAAGTATGTTGTTCCAAAAGGTTTTGTTCGTGTATTAGGTAAGCTCGCAGAGCTATCAGATAAAGGAATTCCTATTTATTTTTTTGTAGGTAATCATGACCTTTGGATGAAAGATTATCTAAAGGAGCAAATTAATGCCATTGTTTTTAGAGATAAGCAAGATTTTTTAATCAATGGTAAAGAATTTTTTATTGTTCACGGAGATGGAAAAGGACCTGGAGATAAAGGCTATAAAAGGATGAAAAAAATTTTTACCAATAAAATTTGTCAATTTTTATTCTATTTACTTCATCCAGATTTAGCAATGTGGCTAGGAATTACAGTTTCTAGAAAAAATAAAATGATTTCAGGAGAAGAAGACGTTAATTTCCTAGGATTAGAAAACGAATGGTTAATTGCATACACTAAACAACAATTAAATAGAAAACATTACGATTTCTTGGTTTATGGTCATCGCCATTTACCAATGGATATAACTATTGGACAAACACACCACATTAATTTAGGAGATTGGATCAACTATTTTACATATGGTGTATTTGATGGTGAAAAATTTGATTTAAAAACTTACATCAGTAATGAGAGTGAAGAATTTAGGGATTCTATCATAAAAATTAAAGATCAATAAACAAATTAAATATATCCAAACATAAGCTTCATTCAACCAAGTTATTTTTGGTCTATATTCACTAAAATATCTTGTAAGCATTATCATGACACAAAATGATAGAAAAGATAAATAAGTATCATTACTGTTCCAAAAAAATATATAACTAATTAAAAGAGTAAAGAACATTAAATGTATAAATAAGTAGATTCTCTTTTTTTGTGCAGATAATTTATTTCCAGTTTTTATTTGATGAATAATTGAAAAAATTAATATAATTCCAATTGGAATTAGAAAAATTTGTTTTAATTCAAATTGAAATAGTCTCGGAATTAATTGTTCTTTATAAAATTCTAATAAAAAATAATAGTCCAATAAATAACTGATTTGTACAATGACTAATATAGGCACTATAAAACCTAAAAAACCTAAAATAGGAATCTTTGGTTCTACAACTCTTAGTGTTAAGAAATAAGCAAAAATAATAATTCCAAGAAAAATTAATGGAGGAGAAAGTAATATTGCAAAAGACATAAATAATCCAATATCAAAAGCTTCATAAATATCGTTTTTTTCTGATTCAAAATACAATAATTTTGCTGAAACATAGGTAATTAAAAGTAAGCTCCCAGCGATTTTATAATCAGTTAATCCTGCAATAAAAGGCATTAAAAATAGGATATATGTAAATATTGGGAATGAAGAAGAATTTAGTAAATCATTCTTAAAATCGATATAAACGACAAAAATTACTGTTAAAAATGTTAGAAAAAATCCTAGTTTTTCTAAGTCGCTTAAAACAATAGTGTTAAAATTTATCATTCCAAGTCCCATAAACAGAACTATGATAAAAATATGTATAAAAAAATTTCTTTTGTAAAGTAGATTAACCAACATTTTATTAACTTTGATGCAAATTAAGAAATAAAGTAGAATATGGGAATTATAACTGACTTATTTTTTGCTATTGGTAGTATTTGCAAATGGACATTTGAGCATTTATTATCTCCTATTGGAGTAATTTTCGGATGGGCATTCACATTCGTTTTAATAGGTATGCTAGCTTGGTGGCTTAAAAAATTAGCAAGTTTTGGTAATGATCCGGAGAAAAAATATGATGAAATTTAATTTTGTATAAAAAAAATATTTTCGAATCATTTCGGAAAACCCTTTGTAAAAGTTTATAAAGGGTTTTTTAATAAATTTTCAACTAATCTTAAAGTATATGATAGATTCTCAAACTAATGAGATTGAAATAAATAAATTTGTTTCAAAAACAATTAATTCTCTTAAATTTTTTTTACAAAAAAATTTATTTTATATAATTTTTATAACAATAATAGGTGTTGTTATTGCCTATTTATTTGTACCCTATTCAACTTCTTATAAGAGTAAAGTTATCATTTCTCCTAATTATGGAAGTGTAGATTATCTTTATGATGAAATAGAATTAATCAATTCAAAAATTAATGAAGTTGATTTAAAATTTTTAGAAAAAAATGGAATATCTTCTTCTATTAGTGAAATAGAAATCAAACCTATAAATAGTATTTATCAGTTTGTAGAAGAGAATGAAAGTAATTTTAATTTATTAAAATTATTTGCTGAAGATGGAGATATTAATAAGGTTTCTATTGATGAAAAAACTAGTAAAAATTATAAAACTCATGAAATCACTATAAATTCAGCTAAAAATCTATTAAATACACATGATATAAATAAATTATTTAATTATTTAAATAATAACAAATATTATAATGATTTACGATTATTAAGTATAAAAAATGATAGAGATCGCTTACTTGCAAATAAAAAAACAATAAACCTAATAGATCAAGTGTTTTCTAAATCTAATAATTCAAACTTGTCATCTGATACTAAAAATTTAGTTTACGTAAATGATAATAATCAATTAAATGATTTATTAAAAACAAAACAAGATTTGATTGAAGATAATGAAAAAATTATTAAAAATGAGTTGTTATCAACAGATATTATAAAACAAATTAGTAAATCTTTAAATGTAAAATCTGATTCTGAATCAAATCTTAAATTTTATTTGATATTATTCCCAACAACTTTATTAGCAATATTTTTTATTTTAAGGTTTATTTTTAAAAAATAAATATTCTTATTTAAATCATACTACTTTAAATAAAGTATAAAATCATTAAAATGAAAATTAATTTAAATTTATTAATTGAATTCTCCTTTTATTTAGGATTATTTTTCTTCTCTTTTAATCAAATTGAAGTAATGCCTTTTTTAGGAGAATACGTTAGAGAATTTGGTGCTATTTTTTTGTTTTTAGGTTTTTTTTTAATGTTATTTGAAATATTCATTACTAAAAAAATTGATTTTCCATTTAAAGATTTATTATTTAGATTAATTCTCTTTTTTTTCTTTTTTACATTTATTACAATAATTATAAATTATAGTACAGTTCAAGAAAATTTTTTTAAAAGGATATCTGGATTCAATAGATTTATTAGGCAGATGCTTTCTTTAAGTATACCAATATTTATTTTTCTTCCTTTTTTCTGGAGAGTATATAAAAATTGGTCTATTGAGAAAATTTTTTATTCTACACGTAAATGTTTTTTCATATCTCTATTATTCTGTACATTTTATAGCTTTTGGGAAATTTTATATTCTTTTTTTGGTATTTACCAAGCTTCAAAAGTTTTAGATGTATTAAGTCTTTTACCTTTTTTAAAACGAACATATATTACTGGAGGAAGAATTGCTGCATTTACATACGAAGCACCTGCTTTGGCAATATATCTAATAACAGTTTCTGGTTGGATGTTTAGTTATATTTTAACTGAAAAAAGAATTATAATGAAGATTTTGCCAACTTTTTTAGTTCTTACATTAACTTTTTTTTCAGGTTCTAGAACAGGTTTATTTGTTATATTTATTTTATTTTTATTTTTTATTGCATATTTATATGCAGTTAATACTTATAGATATCAAATAAAATTAGGTTTTATAGGTATCCTAATTTTATTTTTCTTAATAGGATTTACTAAGTCAGATAAAATTAAATATGCTTTTAAAGAAAAAATTGAAAGTTTAGATTTTGCTAATAATTTGAAGAGCAGTGTGTCAAATAAAACAAGATTTGGTATGCAATTTGCTTCTATAGAAGTTTTTAAACAAAATCCTTGTTTTGGTGTTGGATTTGGACAGCAAGCTTTTCACACAAGATTTTATTATCCTAGATGGTCTAAAAAAGATAATTATGAATTTACTGAATATTATTTAAATAAAAAAAACCCTTCTTTTCCTCCTGGCTTTAATCTATATTTGAGAATTTCAACAGAAATGGGTTTGTTTGGACTATTTATTTGGATAATGATTTTATTTTATAGTATTTTTTTATGTATAAAATTTTATAAAAAGTCTAATAATCAACTATCAAAAATTCTTATTATTTCTATTTCTATAAGTTTAATAGGTTTATATATAAATTGGTTACAAATAGATACCTTTAGAATGTATGGAGTATGGTTATATTTTGTAATATTAATGTTATTACCCTATTTAGAATTAAATGAAAAAAAATAGAAATTTATTATTAATTCCTCATTTTAATAATCCAATGGGGTTATCAAAATCTATTATGTCTATTGGTAAAGATGAATATTTAGATATTCTCATTGTAGATGATGGTAGTAGTAAATTAAAAATAGATACAAATTTAATTGATAGTAGTAAAAAGTTTAATGGAACTATTTTTTATTTATTTTGTAAACAAAACAGAGGAATTGAATTTGTATTAAACGATGGAATAGATTATGCCCTAAAAAATAATTATGAGTTTATATCTCGTTTAGATTGTGGTGATTTGTGTGATAAAAATAGATTTTCTATTCAAGAAAAATTTTTAGACAAAAATAAAAATATAGCTCTAGTAGGTAGTTATGTAAAAGTTGTAGATGAAGAAGATAATTTTTTATTTAATATTAAATTATCTTGTGATCCTCAGGAAATAAAAAAAAGGATGAAATATAAATGTATGTTTATACATCCTTCTATTATGTTTAGAAGTAATATTGTGAATTTTATTGGAAATTATCCAACAAAGTATAAATCTGCTGAAGATTTTGCATTTTTCACCAAAATTTTAAGTAAGTTTAACGGTGCTAATATTGATCAATTTTTAGTTACTATTGAGATGAATAAAAGTGGTATTTCTTTAACTAATAGAAAAATACAATCAAGGAGTAGAGTTAATATTTTATTAGATAATTTTACTTTTTCTTTTTATTCATTATATGGATTATTAAAAAGTTATATGTTATTATATACACCGAATAAGATAGTTATTAAAATAAAAAAAATATTTTTTAAATGAAAAATTTACAAAATATAAATATATTTATTTTAATAATTTTACTATGTTCATTATTTCTTCCCAATGGTATAATTAATATTTTATTTGGTTTATACTGTTTTGTTAATATTTTGATATTAATGTTTAATAAAACTAAACCAAAAATTGATAATTTTTTTTACATTTATTTTATATTAATTCTTTACTTGATTTTCAACTTAACTTTACAGGCTCCTTTTCAAGATAATAATAAATTTTGGAGATTTATTCCTATACTTAGTTTTGGTATTTTAATATTTTCAAATACTAAAAATTTTCCAATAGAAAAATTCAAAAAATTCTCTATAATTAGTTGTTTGATATATATTATCATATGCCTTATTAAAACTTTTTTTTTCTATGAAAATCATTCTTTTTTGCCTTTTGGAAATGGAGAAGATATCAACCAAATTTTATCTAAAGATAGGCCTTATGTAGGCTTTTATATTATAATAAATTCTATTTTAGTATTCAGCGAAATTTTAAAAAATAAAAAAAATAGAATAATCAATATATTCATATTTTTTATTTTTTTTAGCTTTTTATTATTAATTGTTGCGAGATTATCTATTTTATCTTTTTTAATTGTTGTTTTAATTTATTTAGTTTTTTATTCTAAAATTAATTTAAATAATAAACTAATTATACTCTCTTCTTTAATTTTAATATTTACTCTTTTTGTTTGTTTTAACCCCAAAATAAAGGAAAGAGTTATTTATCAATCTACTGAATCATTTATTGATAATGAACCAAGATTTGTTATTTGGCAAAGTGTTTTTAATATTTTGAATAATAAAGATTATAGTTATTTATTAGGATATGGTAATTCAAATTTGATAGAAGAATATTTAGTTATTAATTATGAAAAGAATATTGAAAATCCTGAAAAAAGAGAATATTTCTTACACGATAGATTTGATACACACTCACAATATTTTTATTTTTTACTTTTAGGTGGTTTTCCAGCATTATTATTATTTAGTATTTATAATATTTATAGTTTATACTTATTTCGTAAAGATTTTGTTTCTTTCAGTATATTTATATCTTTTATACTTTTTTTTCTTGTAGAAAACGTTTTTTCAAATCAGCTAGGATGTTATTTATTTTTAGTATATATAACTTATATATTTTATTACAACAAGCGTACTAATTTTATTTCTAATTATGGAAATGATAAAGTAAATAAAAATTATGAATAGTATGTATAAAATTTCAATTATCATTCCTGTTTTTAACGGAGAAAAATATATAAAAAATTGTTACAATGCAATTGATTCTCAAATTGAAAAATCATTAGAAATCATTTTTGTAAATGATGGGTCTATTGATAAAAGTTTAGATATATTAAATGAAATTAAAAGGAATGATGATCGTGTAATTATTATAAATCAACCTAATCAAGGAGTTAGTGAGGCAAGAAATAATGGAATAAAATTAGCAACATCTGAATATATTGGATTTGTAGATGTAGATGATGTAATTTTACCTGATTATTTTTCAATTTTGTACGAAAAAATTCAAAATAATGATATTATTATTTCAAATATTTTATTTGAAAGAGATAAAAAATTAATACTCAAAGAATCTTCTTTTTCTTATGATAAAGCCTTTGATGGGCAATACATAAATAAATTTATTTTACCTAGATTATTATGTATTGAAGACATGACATTAATGTCATGTTGGAATAAATTATACAGAAAAGATTTTTTATTAAAAAACAATATTTTTTTTATTAAAAATCTTTCAAACCAAGAAGATGTTGTATTTAATTGTGTAGCTTTTTCTTTATCAAGATCTATTATTTTTACTGATTATGCTGGTTATATTTATAAAGATAATGAGGAAAGTGTCACTAGAAATTTTATAACAAATAATATTTTTGAAAAAATTTTAATCAAATTTCATTTAGATTATCGAAAATATGTTGATTTAAGTTTTACAGATAAAGAATTATATCAGTTTAATTCTTCATTATTAATGTTTTCTATAAGTTTTTATATTTTTAAAGCTATAAATACAAAGGGTATTACTTTAAAAGTAAAAAGAAGTTACATAAAAAGTATTTTAACTAATAAAGATGTTATTTCTGCTAGCCAAAATTTACACCCTATGTATAAAAGTTCAATGAGTAAATTTGAAAAAATAATCGTTTATTTGATAAAAAGTAATTCAGAATTTAAGATGGATGTTTTAATTATATCACTTAATTATATTTTAAATCCAAAACTTGTTGAAGTTTTAAGAAAAATAAATAGATAACCCGTAGTGCATTATGAC